>CAUSAK010000039.1:0-10817 GCA_963529535.1 uncultured Granulicatella sp.
ATCATTCATTTAGCTTAAGAGATGATGAATCCTACGAAGAATTAAAAGTTTATTTCAAAGGAATCAAAGAAAAACGAAACTTAATGCGTATGGCATTTTTAGAATTAGATAAATATGATCCAACCAAAATAAAACAGTATAGAAAAGTTCGATGGATTGAATTTTTTGGGAACAAACCTTATACACAAAATCCTGAGACAATTTTAGAAACAGCAGATATGATTATGAATCGAACGAACTGGACAAAGGAGGAACAAGCAATGTTTGATGATCGCACAAGGAAACTAGATGGCTACTACGCGCATTTGGAGTATGTGGCAGAAGAAAAAGAACTAGCAAGAATGGAAGGAATCGAAGAAGGAATAGAAAAAGGAAAATCAGAAGGAAGAACAGAAGGTGCCATCACAACCATTGTTGGTTTGGTAAAAGATGGAATCCTTACAATCGAAAGCGGAGCTAAGAGATTAAATATATCAGAATCAGAATTAACTGCGTATATGCAGTAAAAATAAAAAGTTGTTGCACTTTATCAGTTGATGAGGAGTAACAGCCTAAATCAATAGAAGTGAAAACGAGTTCTTCGATTATTTCGGGGAGCTCGTTTTAATACGATTGGGAATGAACGCTTACATGCATTTTGCTAATTTTTTCGCTATAATTCAAATAGGCAATTAAAGGAGGCGTACTATGTCATTTGAAACAGAAAAAATTATTACATTATTAAATAAGTTCTTGGATGAACATGGAGATGAATTTCAAGATGAAGAGCAAGCCATTGCTGCTTTTCAGCTGCAATATAATCTGAACATGGTGATGGACGGAGAATTTATCGATGACTCTGATGAAGATTTACTATGGGATTTGCTAGAAGAAATGCATTATGCAAAATCGGGTTCTCCAAAACGTAAGAAGATTGCAAAACAAATTTTGGAAATTGAACCAGAAAATCTTGAAGCTAAGCAAGTTTTGTTTAGCTATCTACCTCGACCTGAAGAACTGTACAAGTTAGAAAAACTAGAAAGAGAAGAAGTTAAAAAGTTAGATCCAGAAGAGATGGGATGGGAGTATATCGAAAATCGTCCGTATCTTCGTTTGAAAGCTGATTTAGCAGGTAAATATGTTAGAAATGCTTTCTTTACAAAAGCAGAAAAGCAATATAAAGAATTGCTAGAAATGAATCCGAACGATTCACTTGGCGCTCGTTTTGAATTAATGAATGTGTATGCACACTTAGAAAAATACGATGAAGCAAAAGCATTTTTAGATGAACATGAGAAAGAATATCGATTGAATGATTTACTCTTAGTGCCTATGATGTTAGTTGCTCTTAAAGTTGGTGAAAACGAAGTAGCTGAGGATTATTATAGAAAACTATTGAAAGAAAATTCTGATGTAACGAAATTTTTACGTCTGCTAAAGAAAGAGGGAGCAGAAGGCGTAGAAATGATAGCAGATGAGCCAAACGATGGATATTATAGACCAAATAGTTTGGAGAGTTTAGTGTTATACTTTGGTCGATTAGCTAAAACAATTGACTTAAACGATTTTGCTGAATGGTTAATAGTGACAAAGAAAACTTTAACGAAGAAGAAATAGCATTTAATAAGCAGAGAAGTTAGTTTCTAAATTGGAACTAGCTCCTCTGCTTTCCTTTCATTTAAAAATCAAATATTTAATAAGAAAAAAAGTAAGTATACCCAAAATAAAAATGATTAGTTTTTTCATTTCATTCTCCCCCTTTATTTTTCTATTTCACTTGTAGTGTATTCTTGTTTTTTGCTAAAAAACAGTCTTATTTTTAATATTTTTTTCTGCTATAATAGTAATTAAGGGCTTTCATTTTTGGAGTAAGATGGGATAAAAAGGAGTCTTACAATGGAAAATTCAGAAAAGACATGGGAAATTGATGGTTATCTATGGTTGCATTGCCCAGTATGCGGACATGAAGTGATGGACTATGATATTTGTGATATGTGCCATTGGCAGAATACGGGAATTATAAATAGTGATGGTGGACCAAATAAAATGACACTTGCAGAAGTAAAAGTGGCGTACGCTAAAGGTTTACCAATTCGATAAGGAACACCTAGAATTTATCTAGGTGTTTTTTTTATAAGACTCATAAGTAGGACAAGAGTATGTAATATGTTAAAATCAAAGAAAACAGACTATTAAAAGGGGTTAGGAAGATGAAAAATATTTCAGCAGCAGAATTTCAAACAGTTAAACAATCAGAGGAAGTCGTTTTAATTGATGTTCGTGAAAAAGATGAGTATCAAGCTGGACATATTCCAGGGGCAGACAATTTTCCATTAAGTGAATTAGGTACAACTTATACCAATTTAGATAAAAACCAACCGTATTATGTTGTTTGTCAAGCAGGTGGTCGTTCTGCTAGAGCGTGCGAATTTTTGGAAGCGCAAGGATTTGATGTGACTAATGTCGCTGGTGGAATGAATGAGTGGCAAGGCGAAGTTGCTAAATAGGGAAGTTTATTATGTAGTAGCTTACTCTCAGCTTCTCAAATTTCAATCGAATAGTCAGTTTTGAATTTAAGTTCATTGGAAAATATGATAAAATGAAATAGAATTTGCGAAACTAGGAGGAGTATTGTGCCGGGATTATTTATTACGATGGAAGGCCCAGATGGAGCAGGAAAAACAACTGTGATTGAAAAGCTCATTCCATTATTAGAAGAACGAACAAATGTGACCATTACTTCTACTCGAGAACCTGGAGGAAGTCGAATTGCAGAAGATATTCGACAAATTATTTTAGATGTTCAAAATGTAGAAATGGATGTTCGAACAGAAGCGATTTTATACGCAGCTGCGAGAAGACAACATTTAACGGATCGAATTTTACCGAATTTAGAAAAAGGTGGCATTGTATTTTGCGACCGATTTGTAGACAGTTCATTAGTTTACCAAGGGGTAGCTCGTGGTATTGGTGTCGAAGAAGTGTATCAACTAAATCAATTTGCAACAGCGGGAAAAACACCAGATGTGACACTATATTTGGATGTTCCAGCTGAAATTGGATTAGAAAGAATTCATTTAGCAAAAGGAAATCGTCAATTTGACCGATTAGATCAAGAAGGATTACAATTCCACAAAATGGTTCGTCAAGGATACTTGGATATTATTCCAACAGATCCTGAACGTTTTATCCAAATTGATGCAACAAAAACAGTGGATGAAGTTGTGCAAGAATGTTTAACAGCCTTAGTAGAACGTTATCCTGAATATTTTACGAACGGAGAGAGATAATATGAAATTAATTATTGCGATTGTACAAGACAAAGATAGTCATTTATTAAGCGATGAATTTGCAAATGCAAATATTCGTGCAACTCGTTTATCTACTACAGGTGGATTTTTACGAGCAGGAAACACAACATTCTTAGTAGGGATTGAAGAGGAACGTGTGGAAGAAGTCTTATCGATTATTCGTGAAAACTGTGAATCAAGAGAACAATTAACAACTCCTCCCGTTCATTTAGATACAACATTAGAAGCAGGAATGTCGATGCCAGTTCCAATTCGTGTAGGTGGTGCAACAGTATTTGTTGTTCCTGTAGACTCGTTCTACCATTTCTAATATGAAGATGTTGAAGCAATCTTTTATTCATGCAGTTCAAAAGAATCGCTTAGGTCATGCCTATTTATTTGAAGGAATGCAAGGAGTTGGAAAAAGAGAGGTAGCCCTATTTGTTGCAAAATTAGTATTTTGCCAAGAACGAGCTGAGGATGAAGAACCTTGTTCCCAGTGTGATTATTGCCGAAGAATTGATGAGGGAAACTTCCCTGATGTTATGGAGATTACTCCTGACGGGCAAACGTTAAAAGTGGACCAAATAAGAGAATTAAAGCAACAATTATCGAAAACGGCGATGGAAGGACATATGAAAGTCTGTATCATTCATGATGTGGATACATTAACAACGGGTGGTGCTAATAGCTTGTTAAAATTTTTAGAAGAACCAGAATCTTCGATATTATTTTTATTATTAACAAGTCGACTTAGCAAAGTATTACCAACAATTCAATCACGCTGTCAAATTGTTCATTTTGCAACGCCTGTTATGGAAACATTGACGACTCAATTAGAAGCAAAAGGGGTTATTCCTTCGGTTTCTCGCTTATTAGTAACACTGACAAGTGATTTAGACGAGGCATTAGAATTAGCCAATAGTGAATCATTCCAACAATTGCGTCAAGATAGTTGGCAATGGTATACACGAGTGTTCCAAAATCAATCCATGGCATTTGTAACGATTCAGTCACAAATGATGCCGTTATTCAGTTCAAAAACAGAAGGGCAACGATTTTTAGAATTATTATTCATCTATGTAAGAGATTCTCTTTATATGGCAATCGGTGCTAAAGAGCAAATCATTCAAAAAGATAAAGCTGCTACCTTGCAAACTATTGCGAATCAGTTAACTGTCCAAAAATGGATTGAATTACATGAGAAGACGAGTAAAGTGTTAGAAAAAGTGCAAGCAAATGTAGGAATACAAGCTGCACTGGAACAATGGGTATTAATGATTCCTTAGTAAGAAAGGAGAGATGGTATGACGAATCGTCAATTATATGACCGAGTAGAACAATTAAAAAGACAAGTTCATCAGCAATTAGAATTGTTAGAAGAAATTAGTCAAGAATTACAAGTGGTCATTGAAGAAAATCATAAGTTAACGATGGAAAATCTTCACTTAAAAGAACGATTAGATACCATCGATGAAACAGTTCCAACGGATCAATCAAATGAACAGATGGAACAAAAGAAAAAACGTAGTCAATCATTAGTGAATTTAGAAAATATTTACGACCAAGGGTTCCATATTTGTAATTTTAATTATGGGAAACGTCGTGATAATGATGAAAACTGTATGTTTTGTACTGAAATTTTATTTAGTGAAAAGCAATAAAGATTAGAATAACAGAGTAAAAAAATACTTTTCTATTAGTAGCAAGAACACCAGCAGCCTCGCCAGCGAGTCTTATGATACTGCTGCTACAGTGAAAATGGTTTGTATGCTCTTATTCATTGGATAATATCTTTATAAACATGATATTTTTCTAGATATGTAAAGTACGTAGAATACTAGCAACTGATGCATTTTATCCGTAGCAAAAGTTGCTAGTATTCGTTTTTGTTAAAGAAAACAACATCTTGATAAAACGAAGCAATATATTACGCATTCTTTATCTTTCTATCAAAAATACAATCGTATATAATAAAAATACAAAAGATTGAGAGAAATGTATTTTAAGGAGGGTTAAGGATGTACGAAGTCACTTATAGCTTCATTGTCTGGATTGCGACCTTTATTGGCGCAATAACGGGATTAGGTGGAGGAATTATGATTAAACCGGCTTTTGATTTTGTTGGGTTAGATCAAGCAGTGATGATTAGTGTGTATTCGACAATCGCGGTATTTTCTATGTGTATAGTGTCACTCTATAAAAGATGGGATGATGTAAAAAATAGTCAGCGAAAAATTGCATTAGGTCTTTCGATAGGGTCGATTGTAGGTGGATTATCTGGGGAACAAATTTTCCAGATGGCTTTACAATATTGGGGAAATCGATTGGTGAGTTTATCTCAATCGATTTTATTAGTAATCATTCTACTGGGAATTATTATCTATGCCTTTTTCCAAGAAAAAATTACAACTCACTCCTTAAACCAATTATTTGGGATTATGGTTTTAGGGTGGAGTGTAGGTTTGGTATCTGTTTTCCTTGGAATTGGGGGAGGACCTTTGAATATTGTGCTGTTATTATATTTCTTTTCAATGAAATCAAAGGAAGCAGCATTTTATTCGATTCAAATGATTTTCTTCGCACAGATTATGAAAATGGGTTCGATTGTAATGCATCTGCATCAGATTGAATGGAATGGGTTATTAGTGGTTTTGATTATTGTTTTCGCATTTCTAGGTGGATATTTTGGAACAAAAATTCAAAAAAAATTAACCCATCAAAAAGTACTAACCTGTTATCATTTACTGATGATAGTCTTACTATTTATCAATTTGTATAATGTATATCAGAGGTTATAATATAAAAAATACAGAAAAAGTTTTTTAGTTGCAAGGTCGCCAGCAGCCTCGCTATGCGAGTCTCATGGCTAGAATTCGAGCCAAGGTCTCGAATTCTCCCTGTAATATAAGCCATTTAGCTTATATTACTTTTGCTACTAAAAAGCTTTTTCTGTATTTTTATTTTGCACTATCAAGAATTTTTTCATTTGTTTTGTAAAAGATGAATAAGCATAATAAAAACTAGAACAGACTTTTTTTAGTAGCAAAAATAATATTATCCGATAGGTATATTGGATAATATTATAGGGAAATTTCGAGACCAAGGCTCGAAATTTAGCCATGAGACAGCGATAGCTGGCTGCTGGCGACCTTCCAACTAAAGGAAGTCTGTTCTAGTTTTTATTTACGTCTATTCTTGATGTATCAACTTATAAACGTCTTGTTTTTTTAGTTGGTTTTGTTTTGCCACCCATTTAATGGCGTCTTTTTGAGAAAATTGCTGGTGTTCCATTGCCCATTGGACTTGTTCTTCTAAACTTAAATGTTCACAAGAAGTAGTTTCTTCCGTAGCAATATTTATTGTTACTTCTTCCGGACGAGTAGTCCCAATTAAAATACAACATTCGCCTTTCAATTCTTCTTCCTCACAGAGTCTTTTCAATTCTACAGCAGTCCCACGAATAAATTCTTCATGCTTTTTCGTTAATTCTCGACATAAAACGACTTCTTTTTCTTCACCATAGACTTGAGCAATCAGACTAAAACAATCGTCTAATCGATAAGGAGACTCATATAAAATGACTGTTTCGCTATGGCTCGATAAAGCAGTTAACTCAGCCACTCGATCCTTTTTCTTTCTAGGAAGAAATCCATAAAAATAAAAGGGTTGAGGTACTAATCCTGATGCAATAAGTGCAGTAATCGCAGCATTAGAACCCGGTAATGGAATAACCGTAATTCCTTCTTGAATACAAGCTTGAACAAGTTCAAATCCTGGATCACTAATCGAAGGAGTTCCGGCATCACTGACTTGAGCAATCGTTTTCCCTTCTTTTAACCATTCGATAACACTAGGAATCCGTTCCTGTGTGTTATGTTCATGGAAACTTTTTTGAGGAGTTTGGATTTCAAAATGATTTAATAATTTCTGAGTATGTCTTGTGTCTTCCGCAAGAATAAAATCGACTTCTTGTAATGTTTTAATGGAACGAAAAGTCATATCGTCTAAATTCCCAATAGGAGTAGGAATTAAGTATAGCTTCCCATAAAGGGATTCTTCAAAACTTTTTTGTCTCATGTCAGTTCCTCCTGTTGTAATAATTGAATGATAGGCTTGGATGTTTTTCTTATTTTAACACCTTGCTCTGTTAGATAGTTTATTTTTTGACTACGGGTTTGTTGTTTAAAAGCATATTCTGCTTTCAGTGCTTCGGATTTTGTAGCATATTCTTTCGCATATAATAGGGTGATCGGACGTCTTGTTTTTGTATATTTAGCTCCTGTTCCATTATTATGAGCCATGATTCTTTTTTCTACGTTTGTCGTGTATCCTGTATATAAAGTGTGATCCTTACATAAGGCAACATATATAAAATGTGTTCCCATTTTATTAACCCCATAATACTTCTTTTATTTTATCCGTATATTGATTCTTTTCATCGAAAACTGTAATGGGTGGTAAAATACGAACGCCACCCGGTTGTCCATCTTTTATCAGTTCAATGAGGACAATATTGCTTTCTTTTCCTTCTTTTGGATGAATGAATTGAATTCGTTTCGGCTCTAGTCGATAAACTCTTGCTGTTGTTAAAATATCTGTCAGACGATCTGGTCGATGCACAATAAATACTTTACCTTTCATTTTTAGTAATCCGGATATATTTTGTAACAATTCTTCTAATGGTAAATGAATTTCATGACGAGCAATCGTGAAAGCTTCTTTTTGATTGACGAGAGCTTGTTCTTGTAATTTGAAATAAGGAGGATTACATGTAATGTAATCGATTGAGTCTTTCTTTAGTATCGTTGTAATTTCTCGAACATCTGCTTGGAGTATTTCTACCTTTTCTTCTAATTGATTGAGTTGAATCGTTCGATTTGCCATATCGCACAATGCTTCTTGTAATTCAACGCCTAGAATTTTATTGTTTGTTTTAGCACTGAGTAAAAAGCTGACGACGCCATTTCCGGTACATAAATCTACAATGGTTGCTTTTCTTTGATGAGGGATAGTAGCAAAATCACTTAATAATACCGCATCAATTGAAAAGGAAAATACTTCAGAACTTTGGATAATATCAATATTTTCTCGTTCTAATCTATCTAATCTTTCGTGTGGTTTTAACTCAATCGTCATAAAGTCTCCTTACATTTATCCAATATAGTAGGTTTATTTTAGCATAGAAGAGAAGACTCTGCACAAAAATATATTTTTAAGAATCAAACTTAAGACCTATGACATCTAAAATGGAAAAAGGCATAATAGACTTGTCAATGAAATTAGTAAACAAATGGAGGAATCCGATATGAATGAAAAAGAACGTATTTTAGATTTAGTAAAAAAAGGAGTGATTAGCTCGCAAGAAGCGATTTCCTTATTAGAAGAACTTGGAAAAAATCAAGGGGAAGCTTCAAAAGTGAGTGAGCAAGAGACAAAAGATGCATCCACTTACCAAAAAGAAGATGAAAAACGATTCGATACAGTTTTAGATAGTATCGCATCTGTTGTTACAAATTTTTCAAGTGAATTTGATGAAGAATTTGAAACATTAAACCAAGTGACTCAACAAGTGAAACAAAAAGAAGAACGAATCGAAGAACTTCATACAGCAAAAGCTCTTGATAAACTAACGGTAGAACAAGAAATGGAATTACAAAGACTTACTGAAGAATTAGAAATTTTACGTTCTCAACAAAGAAGTTTAGAAGAAGAGAAAAAAGCAGCACAAGATGAAATGAAACGATTAAAAAAAGAAGAGTTCGATGAAAAACTCAAAAAAGCTAAACAAAAAATTGAAGAAACAGATTGGCAACAAACAACAAGTGATTCTTTATCACAGTTAGGTGGGATTATTGGACGATTTGCAGGACAATTTGCTAAAGCAGCTGCGGAAACAGCTCGTAATGTAAGTGTTACGATTAAAGATCATCCAAGTTTTTCAACGATGTCTCCATTTTTCTATCAAACAAGTCACTCTTATGCTTTTGAAGAAGAGTTTGGAGAAATTGGTATTATTGAAATTAAAGTGGTAAATGGGGATATCAAAATGAAAACTGCTCCTCAATCAACCGTAACAATTGAAGGAGAATTTCGATTAAATGAAGAATTTGAAACGCAAGAAGAAATTGAACACTATATTAATGAGCGATTGAATGTTAGTCTAGAGAACGATACATTTAAATTTTTTATTCCAAGTAAAAAAGTTTATGCAGATGTCACTTTTGTTTTCCCAGAAAAAGAGTATGATTATGTGAGTGTCAAAGGGTTGAATAGCGGCATTCGAATGAAAGATTTCACAGGAAAAGATTTTTATGCAGAATCAAAAAATGGAGAAATTTCTGTTAAAAATGTGAGTGGAACCATGTTAGAACTTACAAGTAAAAACGGAACGATTAAACAATTGGATGGACAATTCAAAGATTCCATTTTAGATGGAACAAATGGTAATATTATTTTTGATGCAGAAGCAGAAAGTGCTACACTAAAAACAGTGAATGGTTCTATTAAAGTAAAAAAAGTAGCACCCAATACCAAACAAGTGATGGCTAAAACCGTAAATGGAAGTGTACAATTAGATGTACCAGAATCATTAGAATTAGAAGCATCCTTAAGTACATCACTAGGAAAATTACATTATGATGATGCACAATATGAAGTGATTAAACATGAAAAAACAGTGACGAGTCATTCAGTCGTTTTAAGAAAACAAAAAGAAACGGTTCCTGTTAGAATTACAGGGAAAACAACGACTGGAAGTGTGACATTAAATTCGGTACAATAGAGATAAATTTGTAAGGAGGAGAATACTATGAAAAGAAAAAGATTAATGCGGTCAAAAGATAATCGTATACTAGCAGGGGTTATTGGGGGAATTGCAGAGTATTTAGACGTTGATGCAAGTATTTTAAGAGTCATCTTTGTATTTGTAACATGGTCTGGTATGCCAATCTTATTATATATTTTATTAGCGATTATTATACCATCAGAAAAAAGACCAAGAAATCAAAACTATTATTATGATTCTTACAATCAACCAAGAAAAGAAGCTCGAAAAGTCGAGGAAGACGATTCTGATTGGAGTGACTTTTAGGTAAATGTTTTTAAGGAAAATCGCTATTAACACAGTTGGATTTATGGTCATTGCAGCATTGCTTCCTCAATTCGTTGTTACCAATTGGGGATCAGCTTTGTTTGCGGCGATTGTTTTATCGATTTTAAATGTTGTCGTGAGACCGATTTTGATGATTGCTTTTATTCCATTAATTGCTGCAAGTTTTGGGGTGTTTATGTTAATTATTAATGCACTAATGCTTTGGTTAATGATGGGAATTGTTCCAGGGATTCACGTGACATCATTTTGGATGCTAATCGTTGTTAGTGTATTATTAAATATTTTTAGAAAATTTGTTGAAAATTTCTTCAAGGAAGAAGAATGTTATTAGAATAGACCGACCTAAAATTAGAGTAGTGAACCTAAATTTAGGTCGATATTTTTTGCTAAAATCATTCGTTATTCTATGGAATTTCAAAGAGAATGTATAAAGA
>CAUSAK010000040.1:0-10156 GCA_963529535.1 uncultured Granulicatella sp.
AGTACTCTTCCCAACTAGCAAATTGAAATAAACTTGCTTGTAACATATCTAATAAATGATACTTTTCAATAAAATCTGGAAAAGCTGACTCAAAACGTTCCCCAATATAAGTAAAGCCATCCGCAGCAGACATTCCTGCTCCAATCCCTACAACAATAGCATCCGCTTCTTCAAACAAACTTTTTAATTGTTGCGCCTGACTTTCCATCTTTTGTATCGGTGTAATCCACTCCACTACTTCCCCGCCCTTCTATCATAATTGTAATAATTTTCTATAAGCCATTTGTTCTTCATTTGTATACGTTGATAAAATAACCGTTTCTGGAAAGATGTGTTGCTTAACCCAGTCTTTTACAACAGAAACTGCAATTTGTGCAGCATCTTCTACCGGAAAACCAAATTGACCTGTTGAAATCCCACAAAAAGCAATACTTTCTAACTTCATTTCTTCTGCTTTCTTCAAACAACTCATATAACATTTTTCTAATAATTGTTTTCGAATAGGCGTAACGGGCTTTCCACTTGGAATAAAAGGACCCACTGTATGAAAAACATACTCACATGACAAATGAAAACTTGGTGTCACCTTCACAGATCCTACCGGTTCTTTTTTCCCTTGAGCAAGTTGAATTTGATGACAACATTCTCTTAACTTGACCCCTGCAAACGTATGAATGGCATTATCAATACAACGATGATTTGGAATAAAACATCCTAACAAATCACTATTCGCCGCATTTACAATTGCATTCACTTCCAAATGACATAAGTCCCCATGATATAATTTTACTCTCTCTTCATTGGTATCTTGGCAACTTTCCAAGCCAACTATCGCACCTGTATGATACTGTTTTAAATACGCCTCTTCCAATTCTAAATAACGCGAATCCACATCACCGGCAGGTCGAACATTAACGAGCCCTCGCCAGATTTCTTCTAAATCTTTTTCTGATTTCCCAGAAAAATCTGGAACAACTTCGCCTTTTTCCTCCATTAAAAAAGCAATCATTTGCTGTAATCGATTAACTTGTGTGTCTTTATTCATCTTCTAATGCCATAAATTGTGCTTCATCAACATCTGTTAATACGACTAACCAATGTTCTTCTGGTTTTTCAGAGTTTAATAATGTTGGCTCATCTACTGCAGCTTTATTATATGCCACTACTTTTCCTCCAATTGGAGTCACAATAGACATCACTGTTTTTGAAGCTTCAATACTAACGATTTCTTCTTCTGCTTCTAACACTTCATCTTGGCTAAATTGAACAAAACCAATTGTACCCACATCATCTTGTAATTCTGGTGTCATACGAATCGTATACCGGTCTCCTTCTTTATCAATCCATAAAAAATTTGCAAATTTTCTCATTTTATTCATCCTTTCTACTGATACAATTGTGCGAATAATTCTAACGCACGTTTCCGATTTTCAAATCCTCCAACTAGTGGAATCATTAATAATTCATCCGGATTACAAACTTGACATAATTCATCCAGTTGCGCTTTTACCGCCTGAGAATCTCCAACAATTAACCGTTGACGATTGTCTTCGATTGTTTTTCTTTCCGCTGGAGTTACTTCTCGATTCTCCACATCTTTATTAGTTGGGAATGTTTCGAATTCACTAAAATCTTGTTTTCCTAACATCCATAAATCTAATGCTTGAGCCATCTCTTCGGCTTTTTCCTCAGTATCTGCAATCACGACAAAAACTGCTAAAATAAAGCGAGAATCTGTTCGATTTACCGATTGAAATTCTTTACGATATGCCGTTGCTAATTCTTTTGCTAACACAAGAGGCTCTTGAGGAATATACGGGAAAATTCCATAAACAAATCCTAAGCCATTTTTTGCAGCAATATGAACGGATTCACCACCCATTCCTAATAAAAATTGTTCTGGAACTCTCTTTGTACGAGGAACAGCTTCATTAGTCTGTATGATTTCTTGTACATCAGCTACCCATTCACCAAACTGAGTTTTCGTATAATGACTTTTTAAAGCCATTGAAACAGATTTTGTCCCTATTGAATTCCCTAGACCGATATCAATCCTTCCAGGAAATAGCACTTCTAACGAGTGCATCACTTCAGCTACCTTATACGGAGCATAATGCAAGCCCATAATGCCACCTGAACCAACATGAATGTTCTTTGTTTGAGAAGCAATCGCTGGAATAACCACTTCAGGTGCACTGATCGACAAAGCTTTTACTTGATGGTGTTCTGCTACCCAAAAACGTGCATAGCCTAATTCTTCTGCTATTTTAGCTAATTGCATTGTCTCTTGAATGGCTTCTTCATTTGTTTTCCCAAAATCAACAACGCCATAATCTAGTACACTAATTTTCATCGACAGCTCTCCCCTTATAGTTAACTTCCAAACTTCTAAAGAAATCTCTAGCATCTTTATGAAGCGACTCTCCAAAATCCATTAACGGCACAATATCTTTAAATGCAGCTTGAGGAATCGCTAATTCTTCTAAACTCTCCGGTTTAATCGATAATTGAATTTCTTCTGATTTACCTTCTCTAATTTTTTCAGCAAATTCAGGATCTGTGATAAACGGAGTCGATAAGCCAACAAGGTCGGCATGTTCTAACGCTTCTATTGCTTTTTCTTGACTATTAATGCCACCTGAAGCAATCACCGCTACTTTCCCTTTTAACGCTTTATAAATCACAGCATTCACTAATTCACCTTGATGAGGACCTTTTGCGCGAATTTTATTTCGAAATACATCATGCCCCCAACTCGCAATCGCTAAATAATCAATCGAAACAATGGTTAGAGCTTGATGGAAAAATTCTAAAAACTCATCGATACTATAGCCAATTTGATTTCCTCTAGTTTCTTCCGGAGTTGCTCTAAAGCCTAAAATAAAATTCTCCCCAGCATATTGCCCAATGGTTTCTTGAACAACTTTCAACACTTCAATCCCAATACGAGAACGATTTTCTAAAGATTGTGATCCATATTCATCTGTTCTCTCATTTGAAAAAGTAGAGAAGAATGTTTGAATTAACAATCGTTGAGCAGAAGAAATTTCCACTCCATCAAATCCTGCTTCAATTGCAATTTTAGTGGCACGACGATAATCTTCAATTACTTGATGAATTTCTCCAATCGTCATCTCATGCACTTCATGCGGAAATGGCGATTGTAATTTCATCGCACTAGGACCCACAACCGTTTTATCTCGATTCAATGCATGACTGGCAAAACGTCCTGCATGGGTTAATTGTAAAATAGCCGTTGCTCCTTGAGATTTCATTTCCTGAGCTAATTTCTTTAATCCTGGAATAGCAGATTCATCCATCGCACTAAATCCAAATTCAAATAGTTGACCTTGTTTATTAACGTACGCTGCCCCTGTAATTTGTAAAGCAGCAGAGCCAGCACGTCTCTTTGCATATAATAAATCATCTTGCGTAATATGCCCTTCTGCCGTTGAAGAGTTTGTCACCATTGGTGATAATACAAAACGATTATCTAATACAATATTCCCCTTCAATGTAAAAGGTTCAAACAATGCATCTATCGTTTTCATTTTTTAACACCTTCCTTAACCACACATACTTCTATTGTATCACTTTTCTGACTTCATGCTGGGCTTTTTTAACTTTATCAAAACTTCCATAACTCGTCTTGTTCCCACTGTTCAGCAATCATTAGCAATAAATCTTCTCTACCTTTTGCAGCCACTAATTGCACTCCAATTGGCATGCCTTCCTGCGAGTGACCAACTGGCAGACTAATTGCTGGTTGCCCTGTAATATTCATCCTTTGTGTAAACGGCGTATCTTCCACACTCGACTCAAACATCTTCCACACAATTTCTTGACGTTCTTCATGTGATAATTCATGAATATGCTCCATCTTCTCGATTAAATCAGCATCTAAAGAATACGCTTCTTGTTTTGGTGCAGTATTGGCAACCGTCGGTAACAACAACACATCATACGTATTATGAAGCTGCATCATTGCTTCCGCATAACGATCCCAATCCCCCACAACTCGTGCATAATCCGCACCCGTAACCATTAAGCCACTTTGATACATGACCCATGTCATTAATTCCATATCAAAACGAGTCATTTGACGTTGCAATTGCTTCTCCATTTTTTGAAACATGACAACCGTCTCTGCCCCACTAATGAGATAAAATCCTTTTTGAAGTTCAATTCCATTAATCGGATCTTCTACCATTTCACTGACTTCATGTCCATCTAATTCAAATTTCTTCGCCATTTGACGAACAACTTGTTCCACGTCACTAGAAACTTTCCCACCAATCGGGTGCTTTAACAACATCCCCACTTTCAATGGACGATTTAATTTAGAAGAAAATAAATTTTCTTTTTGCAACAAAGGCAATGGAAACGGACTTTCTAATTGACACGTTTGTAAGTGCCACAACAAATTCCGAGTATCTCTCACCGTTTTTGTTAAAGCAAATTGAACCGTTGCTCCATTCCACCCACGATAAGAACCAGGCCCCACCGGAACACGCCCACGAGTCGGCTTCAACCCAATCAATCCATTATGACTAGCAGGTACCCGAATCGAACCTCCCCCATCACTTGCAGCTGACATTGGAGAAATCCCTGCAGCAGCAATTGCAGCAGCTCCACCACTAGAACCCCCTGCATTTACGGTTTCATCTAAAAAATGACGAACAGGCCCATGTAACTGAGCATCACTCACCATTTTATATCCAAACTCAGGCGTATTCGTTCTTCCTAATATAATGAAGCCAAGTTCTTCTAGACGTTTCACAAAATGACTTGTTTCATGACAAATATAATCTTTAAACAAACGAGAACCATAGGTACACGGTGTCCCTTTTTTCTCTTGCCCTAAGTCTTTTAAAAATAAGGGAACTCCGGCAAAAGGTTGATGATTCACTTGAAACTTCTTTGCTTCTTCTATTGCTTCTTCATAACGTGTCGAAACAATCGCATTTAATCTCGGATTTAATCGTTCCGCCTTTTCAATCGTTTCTAACACCAATTCCAACGGACTTACTTGTTTATCACGAACCGCCTGCGCCATACTAGTCGCATCTTGAAACATCTCCACACCCTCTTTCACAATCTTTTGCATTGTCATTATATACATGTACATTCTTTATTGGCAATGAGAATGCATGGGAAAAAGTTCCCATAGTAGCATAAGACTCACTAACGAGGCTGCTACCGTCTTTCAGTTACTATATCAGGAAGTCCCATTTTTAAACGTTCTTCCCTCAAATCAAAAAAATAGAAAGGACTTTTCCCGTAGCACAGGAAACTTTGAGACAGCATAGCTGGCTGCTAGCGTCCTAATGCTACAATTTGAAAAGTCCTTTCTATAAAAAAATCAGTTTAAACCATTACTAGTCTAAACTGATTCATTTTAAACTTTTGATAATACAATTCCATAGCCTTCTGGTAATTGCGTCAGTAAGAAAGCTTCTTTTTCTAAAATATGCCCTACTACATTTTGCCGTTTATCTGGAGGTAAAACTTGTTTTGTTATTTCCACTTCTCCTTGATATCGTCCATAAGCTTCATTTGCTTGATTAATTTCTCCAACACTTCTGTTTCTTACAGAAACTTCGCCTGCTAATAATTCCATCCCTCTTGTTCCAAGCACTCGAAAAACATAATCACTAGCATCTGGTCTATCATAAAGAATCTTTCCTTCTAACTCCTCAGGAACAACTGCCTCCAATGTCACAAATCCTTTTTGAAAATCCGATAAGATTTTTTGAGTTTCTTCATTTATATAAGGATCCCCTACTACAATCATATCCGTCTGAGCATTCATTAATTCGCAAATTGCTAAACGCTTATCACATTTTCGATGTTCTTCTACAGTAGGTAGCCCTTGGTGCATTGGCCCTCTATACGGCTCATCACCAGGAATAAACGCCAAAATTTCAGCCCCCAAACTTTTTAGATACGCATTCATCTTCTCTAATTTTTTAATAGAAATTCCTGTATATTCTTTTGGATAATAATTATGACATGCAATTATTTGAGTGTTTAGTCCTAATTTTTGTAAAACAAGCCTTTCTTCTTCTTTAAAAGTCGAAGCATTGACAACTAATTGAAAAGCTTGACCGCATCTCTGAACAAGAGATTCATCTCCAAATTCATCCAAGCGAAGATATTTCAATCCCGATTTTTTTAATGCTAAAATATTTTCTTTTATCAAATCTTTATGGGCAATATCAGGAATAACATCTACCCCATAAGAAACTGTTAATTCAATAAATTCCATCATTTGTTCAATTCTCATAGGAAATTCTTGCAATTGAAAGGAAGTAAAAGCTACGCACTGGCGCGCAGCTTTCATCTCCTCTAAAATATCTTTTAAAATTTCTCTATTTAAATTAGGATAAATCGAACGTCCAAATAAAATTTTGTTTCGATTATTTTCCATACACTTCATTAATTCTTTCTTCATCTACTCCAAATAGCCAAGTGATGATGAATCCTCCCACATACGCTCCTACCATAGCGATTAAGAATTGGACTTGTGTGCCAGGAACCATAATTAATGCTCCAAATAATCCAGATACCCCTTGAGATACTGTTCCTAAATGGAATAGTACAGCTAAAACTCCTCCTAAGCCAGAACCTAAACAAGCTGTGATAAATGGTTTTCCTAAAGGAAGAGTTACAGCATACATCATTGGTTCACCAATTCCTAAGACACCTACAGGTAGTGAATCTCTTGTTAATTGTTTTAATTTTTTATTTTTTGTCTTCAAATATAATGCTAAACCTGCACCGACTTGACCGCCACCAGCCATCATTAAGATTGGTAATAAGTAATTAATTCCAGCACTTGGGCCATTTGGATCATTCAATAGCACATGAATTGGTGTTAAAGCTTGGTGTAATCCAACAGATACAATTGGCAAGAATCCTGCTGCTAAAATATATCCGCCTACAACACCTAATTGCTCATAAACAAAATTCAATACAGTATAAATTCCTTGCGTTAAAGCTGCACCAGCAGGTTGAATCAATAAGATTGAAATAAATGCTCCAATAATTAAAGTACATAATGGTGTTAAGAAAGTTCTTAACATTTGAGGCATTTTCTTATCAATCCATCTTTCTAAATAAGCTACTACAATCCCCATCATCAAAGCTGCTAACAAACCACCAGCGCCTGGATTAAATGGTTTTCCTGTAAATGGTAATACAACATTTTGTGTATCAGTTTTTAATAACAATGGCATTGTAGAAATACCTAATGACATAGAACCTGCAATCGCCCCTAAAATAGGAGTTCCTTTAAATTCTTTCGCAGCATTGTATCCAACATATAAAGGTAAGAAACCAAATAACCCCCATCCCATTGTACGGATTGCTTGATACCACCATTCAAAATTGTAAGCATTTCCAGTTGTTACATTAATAACATTTGAAATCCCATTAATTAAACCGGCAGCAATAATACCTGGTAATAGCGGAACAAAAATATTAGCAATATGTTCTAAAAATCTTTGAACCGGTCCATTGTGAGCTGCTTTATTATCTTTTTTATTCTTTCTTGCTAAATCTTCAGCATTTACTTCATCCACACTTCCTAAAGCAATACCTGTCAACTCAGCAAATTCTCTCCCCACTTCTGTAACCTTACCAGGTCCTAAAACAATTTGTACACCTTCATCTCTTTCTACTACACCTAGAACTCCTTCAATATTTCTCAATGAGGCTAAATCAATTTTTGATGTATCTGATACCATTAAACGAAGGCGGGTCATACATGTAGAATTGCTATAAACATTCCCCTTATTCCCAACACTATTTAAAATTGCTTCTGCTATTTTTCTCGGTTCCATAATATTACCTCCTTATTTTTTCATCGCTTTTACAATATTCATATGATTTTCTTTTAATAAATCTATGGACTCTTTTGGTGTAATACCGTGTAATTGTGATAATATCGCCACTTTTAAATCATAATCAGTTGCTTCTAATTTTTGAACAGCCTCTTCTTTTTTAATTCCTGTTACTTTTTCTAAAATAGTAGCCGCTCTTTGTTTTAATTTCTGATTTGTTGGCTGAACATCGACCATATACCCTTTAAAAATTTTACCAATACGAATCATTGCTGTTGTTGTAATCATATTAAGTATTATTTTTTGAGCAGTACCCGCCTTCATTCTCGTTGATCCTGTCACAACTTCTGGACCAGTAATAGCTTCAATCCCTACTGTAGCAACTTGACTAATTTTAGATTGTGGAGAATTAGAAATCGCTCCCGTAAAACAACCTTCTTGACTGGCATAAATCAATCCAGAAACAACATAAGGTGTTCTGCCACTTGCACTAATTCCAATTACAACATCTTTTTCTGAAAGATGAATTGCTTCTAACTGTTTTTGAGCTAAAGCTTCATCATCTTCTGCTCCTTCAATAGCATTTCTCAACGCTGTATCTCCACCGGCAATTAATCCAACGACCATTTCCGGAGAAACTCCAAACGTTGGAGGACACTCACTAGCATCTAATACTCCTAGTCTTCCAGAAGTACCTGCTCCGATATAAATAAGTCGTCCACCTCTCTCGAAACTTTCAATAACTGCGTTTGTTACATGCTCGATAGAAGGAATACATTTTTCGATAGCGTTTGTAATCATCTGATTTTCATCATTCATATACATTAAAATATCTTTTACAGATTGTGTTTCTATATTATTGCTTCTTACATTTGACTGTTCTGTCATTAATTTTGAAATATTTTCCACACTTTCACCTCCATCCCTATTTCATTCTCAGATGATTTGTAATCGCTTTATATGATTTCATTATACACTTTTGTAATTTTTATTTCAATATAGTATAATAAATTTAGAAATAAAATTTCCAAAGGAGGCTCAAACACAATGAAAGACTTTTTAACAGATACCGACAAAAAAATTGCTAGCTATATCGAACAAAATATTTCTACTGTTCTGTCTTCGAGTATTCATGACTTAGCAAATCTTATCGGTGTTTCATCTTCATCTATTAGTAAATATATTAAAAAAATTGGCTATGCATCCTACTCTCGCTTCAAAGTAGTTCTCGCTCAACAAAATGCTCAACCTATTGATGCACAATTGGATAGTCACGATACTATTAAAACGATTCAGTCTAAATTATTTCATACAATTACACGTTCTTATGAAATGACATTAGAACTTCTCAATGATGAATTACTAGAAACGATTGTTCAACAAATCCATTCCGCAAGAAGAATTTATATGTTTGGAGTGGGAGCTTCAGGAATGGTTTGTAACGACTTATATTTCAAATTGAGTAGAATTGGCAAAAATATCATTTACCATACAGATTCTCATATTCAACTAGCAAGTCTAAGTGGCGCAACAAACCAAGATTTTATTATTGGTATTAGTTACTCTTCTACCACAAAGGAAGTTATTACTGCTTTTAAAATCGCAAAAGAATTATCCATTCCAACTTTATCGATTACAGGAATTGGTAACCAGCAACTAGACTCTTTAAGCACATATCAACTAAAAATTCCAAGACATGAAAATACTATTCGTTCATCTGCAATTACTAGCCGAAATGATTCATTTTTCTTAATTGATATTTTATATCTTGCTTTACTTCAAAAAGAAGAAAATCGTCATTTCCAAAATCTAGAAAAAAGTTACCGCATAACTCATCCATTAAGAGAAGATTAGTGCAAAAAAGAAAAAGAGTAGCATTCAGCTATGAGACTCGCCTAGCGAGGCTGCTGCCGTCTTTCAGCTACTATTCCAAGAAGTCTCTTGTTAACGTATCTCATTTACAAAACAAAAAATTTTAAAAAACTTTTAAACGTCCTCCCCTCAAATAAAAAAATAAAAAGGACTTCCCATAGTAGCAGCAGTACTAGAATCTGCTTTTTTAGATTCTAGTACTGGAAAATTCGAGACCCTAGGCTCGAATTTTAGGCATGAGACTCGCTTGCGAGGCTGCTGCCGTCTTTCAAGCTACTATTCCAAGAAGTCCTTTTTATATACACAAAAAAGAGCCGAGACAACTCGACTCTTTTCTTATTGTTAAAATTATAGAGAAGCTACGTCTACTTTAACCCCAGGGCCAAAAGTAGTTGTCACAGCAACGTTACGTACGTATTGACCTTTAACTGTAGCAGGTT
>CAUSAK010000041.1:0-9871 GCA_963529535.1 uncultured Granulicatella sp.
CCTTATGTTGACGTCTTTCCTCTTCTTCTTTTCTTTCTTTTTCTTCAATTTCTTCATCTAACGGTTTGCCATGTTCTTCTGCTGGTTTATCTGAATTTGTTCCTGCAGGTTGTTCTGCTGCTGGTTTATCTGAATTTGTTCCCGCAGGTTGTTCTGCTGCTGGTTGTGCAGGTTCATTTGCATAAACTAAACTATTTCCACCAACCACAAAAAAAGATGCAATAGATAAACTTACTACACCTATACTCAATTTTCTTATACCAAATCTTAATTGTTTATCGAATCCTTTCATAGAATTCCTCCTTAAAAAAATGAATAATAATTGCCTCTTGTGAATAAAGTATTAATACTATAGCAAAATACAACTTTTAAGTCAAACATTTTCTGTGAACTCACGATTCAATACTTTTTTGATTAATTTAATAGGAGATTATTCAAACTATCCTTACTATCAAAATAAACAAAAAAAGACTCCCTATAGTAGTATGGGTAAGATAAGCCTGTTCGGCTTATCTTACAGGAAACTTTAAGACCTTAGGCTCGGGAGTTTGACACTTGCATAAGAAAAAAGTGCGACAATCGTTGATATTATCGTATTTTTTATCATTTTTTTACATTTTAATATTGCGTACTTCTCGTACTATGGTATCCTATTATTAGGATATTACCATTGAATGTAAACAATTATTTTTTAAAAACTTTATCAATTACACTATTATCACTAATATTTTAATTTTAAAAAAACATAGAACAACTATTATTTTAAAAAAATAGCAACGCGAAAAAGTACTTAAAGAATATCCTGATATTAAACTTATCCTCAAATTATAAAAACACAAAAATTTTGACTTCATTTATCATTATAGTTTAGGTATATTTCCATTTTCTTAGGACTGATATTACCGATAAACTTTATAATTTGTTCCCAATTAGGAATAATTTTGAAGTTATTTATGTGAAAATATAAAATTTTTCAAAAATTTAGCTAGAAATAGAAAAAGTACGCATTTTTCAAAGTAAAAATAAGACTCCTAAAACAGTTCCTAAAACATTGTTAAATCAACGTTTAGGAGCCTTTTGTCTTCTGTAAAGTATCAAATACCCGCTTATATATATGCATATGCAATTCTACCCCCCCCCCCGAAAATTTGTCAAGTTATTTGCCTTGAAAGTATAAAAAAATTTCTAAGAAACACAAACATTTGTGGCGCGAACCCCGCCTAGGGAGTTATTAGTATATTTGTTTGTTTTGAATCAAAATACATTGAAAATATAAAGTTAAATTAGGTGTATAGGATAAGTTATCGTTTGTTGCACTTGACTTGACAATTCACGGAAATTATTCAAACTATGCTTACTATCAAAATAAACAAAAAAAGACTTCCAGTAGTAGTATTTTCAGACATGAGACTCGTATTTGTGAGCTTTCACCTTCCTTTACTACTATAATTAGGAAGTCATTCGACATATATACGGACACTCATTAGGTCACGTAAAACAAAAAGACTTCCTATAGTAGTATGGGTAAGATAAGCCCATTTGGCTTATCTTACAAGAAACTTTGAGACCCAGGCTCAAAGTTTAGGCATGAGACTCGCATTTTTGCGAGGCTGCTGCCGTCCAAATACTACTATAACAGGAAGTCATTCGATAAATCTTAAAGTTCTGTTGGATCAAAAGTATAAACTACGTTATTCAAATTTCCATATTCCTTTGTAGAATCATACTTCACAGATTCAATATGCATTCCATTATCACTCGATGTAAAACGATAACACCCATGTTTCATCGGAAATCTATTTGGGTAAGTTTTCTCTTCCATAAATGAGGCAGCAAACGTCCCATTACTATATTTTTCTAAAATACTAATATGAGCATAAGGTTTTTCATCAACATAAACCGTAAAGTGAAGAGCAACATTATTAAAATCGTCACGTGGAGTAAAAAGAGTATACGGTTCACGTATTGTTATCGTCTTATCCATTAATTGTTCCTTTTCTTCTTTATGATAGAAAGTTAAAAATACATTCTTTGCTTCTTCTATATAATCTGCTTCTACTTCTTTTAAGCGTTCAAATAACAATTCATCACTTTCATCATTTTCAGGATCAACTGTTAGGTTCGTATAAGGATTTATAGCATATTTTCTTTCTTTTGAACAACTTGATAACAGAGCAACCGAACAGACAAGTAATGCTAATAAAATAAATTTTACATTTTTACACCAATTCATTGATAACTCCCCCTAATCATCTTCTTGTTTCATAATTCTAAACCAAAATTTGAAAACGCTACCCTCCTTCTAATTACAATTATATGGAAATTTTAGGGAAATACAACATATTTGTGAAAAAATTATTTTTAAATTACTCTCAAAAATTCACCTTACTACTTTTTACTCAATCCTGTATGGATACTAATTGTTACTTTCACTCCATCATCTTCATTTTTAAATTCTAATGTTCCATGATGTAATACTGACACTCTTTTAACAAATGCTAGTCCTATTCCAAAATGGGCATCATTCAGATTGCGATTTTTATCTTTTCGGTAAAATAATGAATCTGCATGTTGTAATGTTTCATCATTTAAATGCGAACCATTATTCCAAACACTTATCACTAACTGCTGATGAACGTATTGTAATTCAACTTTGATTGATTTTTTATCTGCCAAGCTATATTCCAGTGCATTTTGCATCATATTCATTACTGCTCTTAATACATAATTCAAATGAAGATATACTGTTGTATTTTTATCTAGCTGTTCATCGTATTGGAAAGTAACAATAGTTTTGTCTTTTAGCAGGTAATGGATTTCTTGTTCAATAGACTCGATGACATCTTGTAAGGAATAATCTTTCCATTCATTTTCGTTCTCATAGTAAGTTTTCGAATACAAGAGTAATCGATTAATATATTCAATCATACGATTGCTTGCTATTTTGATATCTTGAATATAGGGAAGATATTTCCCTTCAATAGCTGATTGAGATAACAGTTCAGAATTTCCTTGAATAACTGTTAATGGTGTTTTTAAATCGTGGGAAGCTGCTGATACTTTAAACACTAATGCTTCTTTTTGTTGTCGTTCTTTTTCAAGCATCCCTTCGATTTGTTGTTGCATTTGATTGATTTTTTGATTCGTTTCGATAAATTCTGTAATCATTAAGGATTCTGTTAAATCACTAGATTCTAACCACATGGATTGATGGTAAACAATATTCATCTCTTTATGAATTTTCAATAGTAATTGTCGTATATTAAAACTAACAATCACTAATAAAGCGATACATATATATATCCAAGAAAAAATATTCAATAATACAGGATGAGCTGTTTCTTCACCAGCGACTTTAATAGAAATCGACAATAATGGAAATAGGTACAATACTAAAATAGCAATCACAAACTCTACTATAATGGTAAGACATGTCTTTTGAACAAGTTGTTTAAAGCTTATTTTATTTTCCATTTATAGCCGCCTCCCCTCATTGTTTCAATCGGATTTAAGTTGTAAGGTTTAAATTTTGAACGTATTTGATACATATATTCAGAGATGGATCGAAATTGAGTATTAGAACTATTAGGATAGACAACAGTATAAATTTCTTCAATGGTAAATATTCTTGAGGTTTGACTAGCTAATAACTGAATAATCATAAATTCCCGGTTCGTTAATTTGATTTCATTTTTCTCAACAAAAACTGTTTTTAAATTCATATCTATCAAAATCGAACCAAATTCTAATCGTTTTATATTTTGTCTATTTCGTTCTTCACGTCTAAGATGCATTTTAATTCTTGCTACCAATTCTTTTACTGAGAATGGTTTAGTAATATAGTCATCTGCTCCTGCTAACAATCCATTCACTAAATCTTCCTCCATATCTTTAGCTGTAATAAAAAGAATTGGCACTTTAATCTGTTCTCTAATTTCATTACAAATCGCTATGCCATCTAGTGGCATCATAATATCTAATAATATTAAATCAAAGTCGACAAAGTCACAGATATTTACTTCCTCAATGCCATTTCTAGTAGTAACATCATAATCATTTAACTGTAATATATTTTTGATTAATCTTAAAATAGTTTCGTCATCATCAATGACTAGAATTTTATATGACATACCCCAACACTCCTATCTTGCTTTCATTTTACACTTTTTAGATGCAAATGGTAATAGGCTAATCCAATAAAAACTATTATCCATAATGATTGAAGGAAAAGTCCTTCTGTAACACTTGGATAGATAGAAATTTCTTTGATAGAAAAACTATTCATAGTCACTAATACCGGAAGTACATTCATCATAGAAGAATATTGTAATAATAATTGCCCTAGTCCTAATAACATGGATAATACAATTGTTAAAGAAGAAACCATCGATTCCATAAGTATCGTTAAGCAGAATGTAATCATACTAATTTGAATCGTAGCAATTATAGGTGGAATAAGTTTTAGCAATAGTAAACTTACAAATTCTGGACTTAATTGAAATTTGAAATAAAACGATACAAATCCAATCCCTATTCCAATAGCTATACAAAAACAGCATAAAATCGATAACAAAGTTACGATTACCTTGATATAAAAAAATTTCACACGACTAGGAGTCGATAATAAACTAGTCCTTAATGTACTTTTAAGAAACTCTCTTCCCCAAAATACCGCAGAAAAAACTGCAAAAATCGTTTGAGCTAAATAGATACTTTGCAAAAACTGCGTCACTATAAAATCTCCATTAATCATTAGAGCAGATGGATTTAACGCTAATAACATTGCTAATAGAAATAAAATAGAAAATACTAACGTTACCGATAATCCTTTGTAATATATTATTTTCAAATATTCACTTTTTATCTGATTTCCTAGCATTAAAATTTCCCTCCTACATCCCTTTTTTCAAATTGACAATAAGCAATTAGCCCAAAAATGAACACCCAAAGGAGTAATAAAGTAGCCGTCCAAAATGGATGAGGTGAGAATCTAGTTTCCGATGAGGCAATGAAGCTATTTCCTAAAGCAACCGGAAGAACCTTTCCCCATTCAAAATGAGTAGAGAGAAACTCTCCAACATTATAAATTTGAGGAATTAAAAATAATAAACTAGCAATGGCTGTTCGAAATAGAAAAGCTATAAAGTAAGATAAAATCGTAAGACTTACCCATGCTAGTGTCGCCAATAAAATAAAGTACCAAACTTTAAAACTTAATAAAACACTTAGTCCTAAATTTCCTAATGTAAAATGAGCCACTTCAATGGTAACTATAATCGATAAAAATGAAACGATAACTGATAAAAGTGTTAACGTCATTAATTTTAAAAAGTATAAACTCTTCTTATTACAATTAGTTAATAAGGTAGTTCGTAATTGATGATTTTTAAATTCACTTCCGCCATAAACAGCACCCAAAATAATCATTGGCATCACTCCTAACATAACTGTATCAAATCCTAAATATTCAATCGGAGGAATCGCTTCTGCCAAAATAGCTGTATTCTCAGGAGTAGCCTGTAATCCTATTTCTAAAACTGCTTTTATACCAAGATAGGCAAAAAATGGTTGTACGATAAAAAGGATTAGCAAAACAATTTTGAAAAGTTTGGAATAAGTAATCTTTAATAATTCACTATAAAATAACTTCATCTTCTTTTCCTCCTTCTTGAATAAGGTTGAAAAAGACTTCTTCTAGATTTACCGTATCCTTCATAATTTTCTTTAATTCTCCATTTGCAATAATTTTTCCTTTATGAATGAATACTACATCATCCGTAACAGCTTCTACCTCTGACAAAATATGAGAAGATAATAAGATAGTCTTCCCTTTTTCAGATTGTTCTTTTAGAAAATTTCTTAGCCAACGAATACCGCTAGGATCTAATCCATTTGTCGGTTCATCCAATATAAGAAATTGTGGATTTCCAAGTAATGCAGTTGCAAGACTAACCCTTTGTGTCTCCCCAAGAGATAAATGTCCAATGGATTCATTCTTTTTATGGGCAATATCCGTTACTGCTAACACTTCATCAATTCTACTTTTTTTAATTCCATTAGAGGCTGCCACAATTCTTAAATGTTGATATACCGTTCGATCACTTGGTGACCCTAGTCCATCAAAAGTTGCTCCTACAACAAATAAAGGATTACGGATATCTTTATAGTTTATTCCTGCAATGGTTGCACTACCCGAAGTTGCTTGATCTAATCCTAATAATATTCTTAAGGTAGAACTTTTACCTGCTCCATTTGGACCTAAAAATGCAGTCACTCTCCCTTCCTTTGCTACAAAATTTATATCGTCTAATATGGTAATATTTCCATATACTTTACACAAATTCTTAATTTCAATATTTTTTCCCATAAAATCACTCCTCATACTCTTTATAAATTCATTGTAGAGTACTCTCTTCAGAATAATTTCAGAAAAAGAAAATACATGCAAAAAAAAAAGACTTCCTATAGTAGTAGTCTAAGCATGAGACTCGCATTTTTGCGAGGCTGCTGCCGTCCTAATACTACTATAACAGGAAGTCATTCGACTTATATACGTACTCTCATTAGGTCACGTAAAACAAGAAGACTTCCTATAGTAGTATGCTTGGGCATGAGACCGCAGGGCTGCTGCCGTCCAAATACTACTATATCAGGAAGTCATTCGACATAAATACGGACTCTCATTAGGTTACGTAAAACAAGAAGACTTCCTATAGTAGTAAACGTAACAGTAGCCAAACGGCTACTGTTACAAGGGAAAATCGAGACCTAGGCTCGATTTTTAGGCATGAGACCCGCAGGGGCTGCTGCCGTCCTTTACTACTATATTAGGAAGTCATTCAAAAATATCTTATAATTCTGTTGAATCAAAAGTATAAACTACCTTATTCAAATTTCCATATTCCTTTGTTGGATCATACTTCACAGATTCAATACGCAATCCTTCTTTGCTTTTTGTAAAACGATAACACCCATGTTTCATCGGAAATCTCTTAGGGAAATATTTTGCTTGCCTAAATGAAGTAGCAAACTTATCTTTATCAACTTTCCTCAAACCAATATAAGCATAAGGCTCATCTTCTACATAAACCGTAAAGTGAAAAGAAACGTTTTTATTATTGTTAAAAAGAGTATACGGTTCACGTATCGTAATCGTCTTACCGACTAATTGTTCTTTTTCATCTTTGGGATAGTCTACTAAAAATACTTGCTTTGCTCTTTCTAAATAAGTTATATCTATTTCTCCATCGCGTTCAAGTAATAATTCATCACTTTCATCATTCTCAGAATCAACTTTTAGATCTACTTCAGGAGGTAAAGAATATTTTTTCCCTATTGGATGACTGTTGAAACAACTTGATAAAAGAGCAACCGAACAGACAAGTAATGCTAATATAATAAATTTCACATTTTTACACCATTTCATTGTTAACTCCCCCTAATCATCTTCTTGTTTCATAATTCTAAACCAAAATTTGAAAACGCTGCCCTCCTTCTAATTATAATTATATGGATTTTTTGGGGAAATACAATATCTTTGTGAAAAAATTACCCAAACGAATAAAAAAAGACTCCCTTTAGTAGTATACTTAGACATAAGACTCGTTCCACGAGACTGCTACCATCCTTTACTACTATAATTAGGAAGTCATTCGACTTTATATACGGACTCTCATTAAGTCACGTAAACAAAGAAGACTTCCTATAGTAGTATGAGTAAGATAAGCCAAATAGGCTTATCTTACAGGAAACTTTGAGACCTAAGGCTCAAAGTTTAGGCATGAGACTCGTTCCACGAGGCTGCTGCCGTCCTAATACTACTATGACAGGAAGTCATTCGAAAATTTATTGTATTATTTAAAACTGTCCTTAAAAGCATCCTTCATTTTATCGAAGAAAGTTCCTTCACCTTCAACATGAGTACCCGCTTCTTTTGCGAAAATCTGCATCGCCTCACGCTGTTTATCCGTTAAATGCTTAGGCGTTACAACACGTACCGTTACATGCTGATCACCCATTCCACTACCACGAAGTCTAGGCGCTCCTTTTCCTCTTAAACGAAGAACCGTACCAGACTGAGTTCCCGCAGGAACTTTTAATTTCACTTTACCGTGAACAGTCGGAACATCCACTTCATCTCCTAATGCAGCTTGAGCAAAGTTAATTGGAAGTTCATAGAAAATATCCGCCCCTTCACGTTCAAACGTATCGCTCTTACCAACACGGAAAATCACATATAAGTCACCATAAGGGCCGCCATTTTCTCCAGCTTCCCCTTGTCCACGTAATGGCATTTGGTTTCCATTTTCTACACCGGCTGGGACTTTTACTTTCACTTTATGCGTTTCTTCTACATGTTTGTGACCATGACAAGTCTCACATTTTTCTTTGATTTCTTGTCCAGTACCACCACAGACATCACACGTTGTTTGAGACATCATTCTACCAAATGGTGTTGCTCTTTCAACATTAATCACACCTGCACCATGACATTTAGAACATGTTACAGGATCTGTACCAGGTTTTGCACCAGTACCATGACAAGTTTCACATTCTGCATTACGATGGTAATGAATCACTTCTTCTTTACCAAAAATCGCTTCTTCAAATGTTAAATCCATGACATATTGTAAATCTGCCCCTTGGCGTGGCATATTGGCACGATTTCCACGACGACCACCTCCGCCACCAAAGAAAGTATCGAAAATATCTTCGAATCCACCTGTATAACTTCCAGAGAATCCTTGACCTCCGAAACCACCAAAGCCACCAAAACCGCCACCAGAAAATCCTGAGTTTGGATCGTATGAAGCATGACCATATTGATCATACGCAGCACGTTTTTGACTATCACTTAAAATTTCATAAGCTTCTGCTATTTCTTTAAATTTTTCTTCCGCTCCAGCTTCTTTATTAATATCTGGATGGTATTGTTTGGATAATTTACGATAAGCTCGTTTAATATCTGCATCGGAGGCATCTTTGGAGACTCCGAGTACTTCATATAAATCACGTTTTGCCACCATTATCCCTCCTTATCATATCATTCTACAAAAGAGCGAGTGGAAGAAGTTCTCCCACTCTTACTTGCTCTATATTAGTCTTTTACTTCTTCGAAGTCAGCATCTACTACGCCATCTTGTGTTTGAGAACTTGCTTGTTCAGCACCTGCTGCTCCTTGTGCTGCTTGTGCTGCTTGACTAGCTGCTGCTGCTTGTTCATATAATTTTACAGATAAGTTTTGAACAACTTCATTTAAAGCGTCACGTTTAGCTTTCATTGCTTCTAAGTCATTTGCTTCTACTGCTGCTTTTAATTCATCACGAGCTGTTTCAGCTTTCTTAACATCTTCAGCATCTACTTTGCCTTCTAAGTCTTTCAATGTTTTATCTACAGTGAAGATTAATTGATCCACTTCATTACGTAAATCTACTTCTTCTTTACGTTTTTTATCTGCTTCAGCATTTGCTTCTGCATCTTTTACCATGCGTTCGATTTCTTCGTCTGATAAACCTGATGAAGATTTAATTGTGATTGTTTGTTCTTTACCAGTACCTAAGTCTTTTGCACGAACATTTACAATACCGTTTTTATCGATATCAAATGTTACTTCGATTTGAGGTACACCACGAGGTGCAGCTGGGATATCCGTTAATTGGAAGCGACCTAAAGTTTTGTTGTCTGCTGCCATCGGACGTTCCCCTTGTAATACGTGAACATCTACTGCTGGTTGGTTATCTGCAGCTGTTGAGAACACTTGTGATTTACTTGTTGGGATTGTTGTATTACGATCGATTAATTTAGTAAATACACCACCCATTGTTTCAATCCCTAATGATAATGGAGTAACGTCTAATAATACGATATCTTT
>CAUSAK010000042.1:0-9424 GCA_963529535.1 uncultured Granulicatella sp.
TGATACAAAGGATCTTCCTCCTCTATTAATATTCTTTCCAATTCTACCATAAATAACGCTTTATTACTACCAATTCGACTGAATTATTTCCAATAGCTAAAAAAATTGTGCATTCATTCCCTATATATCTTCATTTCATGATATAATGAACCTGAAAAGGAGGTCTTTATGAAAGGACTCGTATTTTTTGACCTTGATGGTACGCTCTTAAATAAAACAGGAAACATCGATGTCGAAGTGATTGTCGCTCTTCAACAATTAAAGATAAATGGATACGAACCACTTCTAGCAACAGGAAGATCTCCTGTCGAAGTCGCAGACGTTCTATCATCAACACAGATTCATTCTGGAATTTTTATGAATGGACAAGTCGTAATTTTCAAAGGTAACATTTTAATTCATCACGAAATTCCAAAAGAAATGATTGAAAAACTGCTGCATTTTGCTCGAGAAAAAGGGCATGGAATTACTTGTTACAATACAAATGACTTCAAAATCATCGAAAGCATCCCCTTTGCATCAGAAGCATATCAATATATCCATACGCAAACGCCAAGCTATGAGCCAGATTTCTATCAAAAACAAGCTGTAAATATGATGCTCCTACTGTCAAGAGATAACGATGATGCGGACTATCAAACAGCATTTCCAACCTTAAAATTTATTCGAAATTTTCCCTACGCTATGGATGTTATTTCTAATGAAAATTCAAAAGCAACTGGAATCCAAGAATTAATACATACCCTTAATGCTAAGTCTATCACAACGTACGCTTTTGGAGATGGTGCTAACGATTTAGAAATGTTCCAAGAAGTCGACATTGCCATCGCAATGGGAAATGCTATTCCCTTGATAAAAGAAACAGCAAACTATGTCAGTGCAGACAACGATAAAGGTGGCATTATTCAAGGGTTAAAACATTATCATTTAATATAGGAGGAAGACATGTCACTTTATGAGATAGAAGTTCCAACATTAGATGGAACAAGTACATTAGAAGCATACAAAGGGCAAGTATTACTCATTGTTAATACAGCTAGTGGTTGCGGATTAGCTCCTCAATTTGCTCAACTACAAACTTTATATGAAACCTATCACGAACAAGGCTTTAGTGTTCTAGGATTCCCATGTAATCAATTTGCCAATCAAGAGCCGCTAAATGCCCAAGAAGCCGCTTCAAGTTGCCAATTAACTTATCATGCAACTTTTCCAATGTTTGGAAAAGTGATCGTTAACGGTCCTGAAACTCACCCATTATTCCACTTGCTAAAAGAAAAAACAAAAGGAGTATTGGGCAGTTCAATTAAATGGAATTTTACAAAATTCCTAGTAGACCAATCAGGAAAAGTAGTCGCACGATTTGCCCCAACTACTTCTCCATTATCTATCGAAAAACAAATCAAACAATTATTAAACAAGGAGTGTTAATATGAATACAGAAGAAATTTTAAAAATTTTAGAGGATTTAGAAGTAGCTATTTTTGCTACAGTGGATAAAGACGGCAAACCACATTCTCGTCCAATTCACATCGGTGTTGCTAATGAACATGGAGTGTTCTTTATGACAAGTCCACAAACTCATTTTTACAAACAATTACAAGAAAATCCAAATGTAGCCATTGCAGCATTTTCTCACGATGATTACTTAATCCAAGTCATTCGTATCGAAGGAAAAGTTCGTGAAATCGGAAAAGAAGGCTTAGAAGAATTATTATCCGGCAATCCATATGTTAAAAATGTCTATCCAGATGATGAACAACGAGCAAGCGTTCAAGTATTCCAATTATACGAAGGTAAAGGATTCTACCATAGTCTAACTCAAGGACATAAATATACATTTAACATTCAAGGCTAATAACTAACACATCAAAAGGGATCTTCTTATGAAGGTTCCTTTTTTTCTTTTAAAGAATGTGATATAATGAACGTATCGTATTAAAGGAGAGATGTTTTATGAAAAAATCTAAAAAAACACTAGCTTATTCTATCTTATTCGGAAGTCTATTTGTACTTGTAGCCGGATGTCAATCAACTACATCAACTAGCACAACTACAAGCGCTCCAACAACTACCGCAACTACGACAACCGCTAAGGAAAAAAAAGCTACAGACTTAATTGGAGAAGCCATGCCAAACGTTACGATTGTTACTGCTGACTCAAAAGAAAAAACTTCCGCTGAGTTTAAAGGCAAGAAAGTTGTTTATATTGCATGGGCTAGTTGGTGCCCAGATTGCCAACAAGAATTACCTATTCTCAACGAATTAAGACAAACTTATCAAGATTCAATCGAATTCGTTCCAGTAAATCTACTCGTTAAAGGAGAAACTCCTGAAAAAGGACAATCTTACTTAAAAGATAATCAATTAGAATTCAATTATTACTCAGACAAAGATAAAAACTTCCAACATACTATGGAAATCCATAATATCCCAACCATGATTTTTGTGGGTCAAGATGGCAACATCAAAAACGTAATTGATGATGTCAAAGATAAAGCAACCATTGAAGAAGCGTTGAAAGGATTATAAAAATCAAAAAGGATGACGGAGATTGCCTGTCATCCTTTTTGATACTTATGTTACGAATAATTATTGTACATAGTTACACCCATTCGCCATTTTCATTTACACGATAGCCGTCTGGTGCTGTTGTATTTATTAATAGAGCTCCCGAGTTATCTGCACAGTACTATTTTCCATTCACTTCAAACCAACCTGTTTCCATTGCCTCTGAGCCATTTAGGTAGTACCCAGAATGAAAAAATAAATATTTCCCCTATTTTTGAATAATAAATATTAATTTAAATAGGAAAATAATTATAACTGATAAATTTTGTAATATTTCTTAAAATGATTCATCTTGTAATCGATTCAAAATATAGCTTACTTCTAATTCCACACCAATCGGCAAGACTGCTTCATCAATATCAAATTTTTCATGATGATGTCCATAGGCGGTTTCTTCTCCTGAACAACTTCCAAGTAATGCATAAACTCCTGGCTTTTCGACTAAGTAATCTGCAAAATCATCAGCTCCCATTGTCATTTCATAGGATGTGATAATTTTATCGATAGAATCTACCGATTGAGCAACTGTTTGGAATTTCTCTGCTAATTCTGGTGTATTAATGACTGGGGCAGCTGCATCATACCACTCTAACTCTGCCTCACAACGGTGAGTTGTAGCAATTCCTTTCGCAATACGTGTCACTGCCTCTTTTAAATGCGCCCTTGTTTCATGACTAAAGGCACGAATCGTACCTTCTAGCAAAGCATCATTTGCGACAATATTATAACGTGTTCCTGCATGTAGTTTTCCAACTCCTACTACTGCTCTATCTCCTGGATCTACTTCACGGCTGACAATTGTTTGTAGTGCAACAACAATTTCACTTGCGGTCACTAATGCATCCTGACCTAAATGTGGGCGACCAACGTGAGAGCTCTTTCCTGTTACTTTTATTTTGAAAATATCGCAAGAAGCATTTACTGGCCCACCTTGTACTGCAAATGTTCCTACTGGTAATCCTGAATTTACATGAATAGCAAAACTTTCATCAATCGTATCAATTTTCCCTGAAGCTACAAATTGTTTGGCACCTGCTCCAATTTCTTCAGCTGGCTGGAAAGCAATATACACTGTTCCTGCAAATGTATTTTTTAATTCGTTTAATACTCTAGCAGCTCCTAATCCCATTGCTGTATGAGCATCATGTCCGCAAGCATGGTTTAAACCTTCATTTTTAGAAGAATACGGTTTATTCGTGCAGTCTGGTAATTCTAAGGCATCAATATCTGCACGAAGAAGAATCGTTTTCCCTTCTCCTTTTTCCCCTTTAATAATGGCTAATGTTCCAGTATCTGCAATTTTTTCAAATGGAATGTTTAATTTCATTAATTCTTCTTGAATTTTTTCAGCTGTCTTATATTCTTTCAAGCTTGATTCTGGATTTTCATGAAAATGTCTTCTTAATGTCACTAACTCTTCTGTTAATCTTTGTGCTTTTTCTTTAATTTGACTCATTAAGTTTCCTTCTTTCTATTGTAATAAAGAGGCATGACGAGCATGCCTCTTTGGAGATGAATGATGATTAAAATGATTGATTCTTAGAAATTATTTTAAAGAAGCTTTTTCCCAAACTGGTACTGCTGCACCTTTTGTAACTTCTTCAATTTTCTTAGCTGTTTCTGGTGATTGATAATATTTTACAACTGTTTTGTATACTTCGTTGTCTTCTTTCCCTTCTTTAGCAGCGATAACATTGTAGTATGGTTGTGAAGATTCTGTAATTTCTTCGATAAAGATTGAATCTTTAGTTGGTTGGAATCCTGCTTCAACTGCGAAACCATTGTTGATTAATGAAGCTGCTACATCATCTAAAGCACGAGCTGTTTGTCCAGCTGGTAATTCTTTAATATCAATTTTCTTAGGATTTTCTACGATGTCATCTTTAGTCGCTAATGTGTTACTTGGATCTTTTAATTTAATTACACCAGCTGCGTGTAGTAAGCGTAATGCACGAGAGTTGTTAGAAGTATCTTCTGGAACTGCGATTGTATCGCCTTCTTTTAACTCACTAACGTTTTTAATTTTTTTAGAGTATACACCCATTGGAGCAATTACCGTATATCCAATTGGTTTAATGTGAGTGTTTTGTTCTTTGTTGAAACGCTCTAAATAAATAATTGTTTGGAATGCGTTTAAGTCAACATCTCCATTTTCTAATGCTTGGTTTGGTTGAACATAGTCTGTAAATTCTACTAATTCAACATTGATGTTTTCTTTTTCTTTTAAGCGAGCGATAACGTCATTCCATATATCTTGGTTTCCTGCGTTAACCCCTAATTTAACTGTTTTTGATTCTTTTTTAGCATCTGCTGCTTGGTTTGAGTTCGAAGAAGTTTGTGAAGCTTGTCCACATGCTGCTAATGTTAATCCTGCTAATGCAGTTACGAATAATTTTTTAATGTTCATCTATAAATTCCTCTTTTCTTTGTGTTTAATCTGTTTAAATATTCTTTTTATTGTGAGTTCGTCGCTCCAGTGATTCGTTTCAGAACGCTCAATCTCATATCCTTTTATTTCGTGGCTCTTTTTTCTAGAAAGTCACCGACTGCTTGGCTGATAAATACGATAATCAACATCACAATCGTTGCAACTACGATGACATCCCCTTGGAATCGATTGTATCCTCTTGAAATTGCTAAGTTTCCAATACCGCCAGCTCCAAACGCTCCAGCCATTGTTGTTAAACCAATTAAGCTGATAATTGTTAGAGAAGAAGCACGAATTAAACTTGGCAATCCTTCTTTTAAGTATACTCGGAAAATAATTTCCAATGGTGTACATCCCATGGCGATTGAAGCTTCAATCACACCTTTATCAACTTCTAACAAAGCTAATTGTACTTGTCGTGAGAAGAATGGAACAGTCGCAATGACTAGTGGTACAATTGCACCAGGAATTCCAATGGTAGTTCCAACAATGAATCTTGTTAATGGGATTAATAACATCGCCAAAATAATAAATGGAATCGAACGGAATAAGTTCACCACTTTATCTAAAGTAGCGTATAAAATTTTATTTTCTAAAATATTGCCTTCACGAGTAACGACTAAAACAACTCCTAATGCAATCCCTAATACTCCGGCAATTAACCCTGTAAGTCCGACCATAATTAAAGTATCAATGGTACTTTTAATAATTTCTTGAGTGACACGAGCATCAATATTTGGAAATAATTGGTGTAAGTTCATCTTATTCAACCTCCTTTGGTTCATCTAGAATTTCTGTTTGAACACCTGATTGGTGAATATATTTAAGTGCTTGTTGGATTTTTTCTTTTTCACCAGATAAACCTACTAGTAAAGTTCCAACTGCTGTTTCTTGAATAACTTCCACATTGGCAAATAAAATATTCGCTGCTACTTGGAATTGAGTCGATAATTTCGTAATCAGCGGTTCTCCTGTTGAAGCACCCACGAATGAAATTTTCGCAAGAACATCTCCTGGATTTAAGTTTAGTAAATGTTCATGTTGTAGAACTGTTTCAATTCCTTTGTTGATATGAGTTGCTGTATCAATGAAATCTTTTGTTAATGTTTTTTGCGGATTTGTAAAAATTTCTAATACTGATCCTTGTTCAATAATTAAACCTTGTTCCATTACGGCAACTTTATTACAAATCTCTTTTACAACTTGCATTTCGTGAGTGATAATCACGATTGTAATGCCTAACTGTTCGTTTACTTTTTTCAGAAGTTCTAAAATAGATTCGGTTGTTTTAGGGTCTAATGCACTTGTTGCTTCGTCACATAATAGAACATCTGGATCATTTGCTAGCGCTCTAGCAATCGCAACCCTTTGTTTTTGTCCCCCAGATAATTGTCTAGGATAACTTGTAATTTTGTCTTCCAATCCTACTAAGTGTAGAAGTGACTCAACTTTTTCCTTAATTTCCGCTTTAAATAATCCTGAGCGTTTTAATGGAAAAGCAACATTGTCAAATACCGATAAAGTATTCATCAAGTTAAAATGTTGAAAAATCATTCCGATTTTTTTACGAGCATCTCTTAATTGAGCTTCTTTTAAACTCGTTAACTCTACCCCTGAAACTGTGACGGTTCCATTTGTTGGACGTTGTAATAAATTGATAGTACGTACTAATGTACTTTTCCCAGCACCACTATAACCGATAATTCCATAAATATCGCCGTCTTCAATCGTAATATTTACTTGCTTTACAGCTTCAACAGTTTTGCCAGATTGCTGAAATGTCACATCAATATTTTTTAATTCAATCATTTGTTTCTCCTTTCAAGCAAATAAAAAGCCCGCTCTTTGGTCTTACTCACCAACCAAAGGACGAGTTCTCTCGTGTTACCACCTTAATTCACAGAATTCTCACAAATTCTATCTCAATCAGTTATCTTTAACTGAAAAGCTATATCGGGCTTTCCCGTAACCGTCTCAACATTCAACGATTAGCACTCAAAGGCCATCTTCAAAGTTTCAGCTATTATCTCTTTTCACCAAACCGAGACTCTCTAAAATAGATTCACTTTTACTCTTCTTGTCACAGTGCGTTATTTCTATGAAACTAGAATACCAACAAAGGTTGTTACAGTCAATTTCTAGATTACTATCACTTGTTATAATTTTTACCTATATGATTTTTCTTGCATATCTTACTCCTTTTTTCTACAATAATGATACGAGGTGATAAACATGAATGATTTAATTTCTTATAAAAAAATGCCCCTATGGACGGTGGATACTTTACCAGAACCCTTTAAAAAAATGCATAATACAAAGGTTGGAACTTGGGCGCAACTTCATATTGTAAAAGGCGAAATTACGTTTGAATTTTTAAACGAAGATGGCAGTGTTAGTGATACTGTTCTGTTAAATGCTACAACTCCTATTCCACTAGTTGAACCACAACAGTGGCATAGAATTGCAGGAACAAGTGACGATATTGAATGTTATTTAGAATTTTTCTGTAAAAAAGAAGATTATTTTTCCAAAAAATATGGCTATACAAAAACTCACTCCGAAGTATTAGCTGCTCAACCACTTATTCCAAAAGGACGTGTACTTGACTTAGGAAGTGGAGAAGGTCGTAATAGTTTATACCTTGCTTCATTAGGATATGATGTTACTTCACTTGATTGGAATGTTCCAAGCCTACAAAAATTACAAGAAGTAGCCTCTCAAGAAGGACTTTCTCTGGAAGTTGAACCGTACGATATTGAATGTGCGGATATTCCTGGTAGACAATATGATTGGATTATCTCGACAGTTGTCTTGATGTTTTTACACGAAGAAGTAATTCCAGATGTTATTGAGAATATGCAATCACACACAGCTTCTGGTGGGTATCATTTAATCGTTGCTGCCATGTCTACTGAAGATGCACCTTGTCCTGTGAATTTTCCATTTACATTCAAAGAAGGTGAATTACTAGAATATTATGCCGGTTGGGAAATTTTAAAATATAATGAAGACTTTGGTGAACTCCACAAAACAGACAAAAACGGCAATCGTCTTCGATTCAGATTTGCGACATTGTTAGCGAAGAAAGGGTAAGGAAAGGATTTATGGATTTAGAAAACAAACTTCATTTAACCGATTCTGTAGAACTTGACATAGTTGAAGAGATAATTAGTAAAAAAATGGAAATTTGAGCTTATAGTCTCAAATTTCCATTTTTTGTTTTTTTACTACTATAAAAATATATCAAAATATTTCTATCTATTAATTCCCAACTGGATTAAGATGGCGGCTTTTTGGATAAACGGGATAAATGAAACGATACGATGTACTACTTTCCATCGATTTGGATATTGTGCCATTGTATAGTCTATTTTCAATATTTCTGCATGTTTACCAAATAAATCATACAATTCTTCTTTAGAAGAAAGTCCCCAATACATTTTAACCCCTTGTTCTCTAAATTCTTTTTGTTTATTTTTAGTAGCAATCATATGATGTTGTAATGTATCGAAATAACATTCATATTGATGAAATTCTCTTTCTAATTTTATCGCTAATTCCTTTATATCATTTGTATTAAAATACATTAGAACGCCTTCAACAATGAATAAGTAATCTCCTCTTGGATATTGTTCTTTAACAATCTGAATCCATTTATCATCTAATATCGAGTCAGCAATCATCTGTGAAGTAGCTGTTTCTTCAAAAAACTCTTGTCTTAATGTAATAACATCTAAAAAATCTACACTGAAAAATGGAATGGCTTCTGCTCCAATTCTTCCTTGCCTATCATCTAAACCACAACCTAATTGAATGATGACTGGATGTTCATGTGTCTTAATAAAATTTTTGCAGCAATCATCAAAATATTTCGTTCTTAAACAAACTCCGATTCGATCAAAAAAAGAAACATTTACCATTGACGGAACTTGCTTCATCATTTCTTCTGCTTTTTGATCAATAAATAATCGATTTTTTTGACTTCCTTCTAACGCTTTTGCTTGAAGTGTCATAAGCATCGTTTTAGATACTTTATTTTCAAATAATTCTCCCATTATACCAACTCCTTTTTAGGTTCACCTAAACTTTTGTTTTATTCTACACTTTTCTTTTTTCCTTTTCAATACCCTATCATACAAAAAATCCTGCTAGTAATTTCTTACTAACAGGATTTATCCTATCTTATTTAGTTGATTCCACTAATAACTATTCTCTTCAACAGCTTGATTTTTAATAATTTTTACAATACGGCTTGTGCCTAAACGACTTGCACCTAATGAGATGAATTTTTCTGCATCTTCTAAGCTAGAAATTCCACCTGCGGCTTTAATTTTCACTGAAGGACCTACATGTTCTTTCATTAAAGCTACTGATTCAAATGTAGCTCCACCTGTTGAAAATCCAGTTGATGTTTTAATATACTCTGCT
>CAUSAK010000043.1:0-9305 GCA_963529535.1 uncultured Granulicatella sp.
GCATGCAAAATACCAACGCCCCCAGCTGCAAACCAATCTGTGGCTTGTGCGCTTGAAAGTGTTGGTAATTCTAATATAAGATCTGCTCCATTTTCTAGAGCCATTTTTGCACGATGCCATTTGTTCTCAATGGCTGGTTCTCCTCTTTGAACGAAATTTCCGCTCATCGCAACAACAATAACATCCGCATCTGTTTGCTTTCTAATTTGTTCGATTTGATAATGATGACCTTTATGAAATGGATTATATTCTGCAATAATTCCACAAGCTTTCATTCAATCCCTCATTTCACTGCAATAAAAAACCAACGTGGAGAAGTATCTTCCACTTCTGATTCACCAAAATTGGCTCTTATCCATACTTTTTTAAATCCTACCATTTCAAGTGCTTCTTGATACCATTCCATTGGGAAAGTTTGCTCCACATGTACTTCTTGAAAATGCTCAAATAATGCTTTACTCGTTTGAGATTCATCACGAACAAACATATCGATGACATGTTCTACACTTCCAGGTTCCTCTAATTCATAACTTTGCCATAAAAACGCTAAATTTTCACTTGTATAATGATATTGATATCCTGGAAATACTTCTTGCATTTGATACAGAGAATGCACATCAAATAAAAACAATCCACGCTCTTCTAAATGCTCATAAACAGTTTTAAATACTTTGATTGTATCTTCAAACTCTGTTAAATAACAAAGTGAATCAGAATATAATGTAATCGCGTCAAAAGTCTCTAATCCTTTTAAATCACGCATATCTTTTTGAACCCAATCAATCGAAGGGTAATCTTGTTGATATTTTTCTTTGGCAATGTCTAACATTTCGCTCGACAAGTCAACTCCAGTAACTTGATAGCCTGCCTCTGTTAGTAAAGTCGAAACTTCACCCGTTCCGCAAGCCAATTCCATGACTTTTTGAATATTTCGACTCGTATACGTTTTAAAAGAATCTTTTGTGAACTTCACCCATAATTGGTATTGTTCATGATCCATCACTTCATCATATATATGTGCAAACGTTTGATAGGTCATTCTTTTTCACTCGCAATATTGACGATTGGTGCGTCATTCCATAATTTTTCTAAATTATAATATTCACGGTCTTCATAGTAAAATACATGTACAATGACATCATTTAAGTCCATTAAAATCCAACGTGCGTTGTCTTTTCCTTCGATACTTTTCACTTCAAAGCCTTCTTTGTGTACTTCTTCTTCAATTGCATCGACAATGGCTTGTACTTGTTTTTCATTTTTCCCATGAGTAATAACAAAGTAATCTGCCACAGGTGTTAAGTGTCCCACTTCTAGTGCAACGATTTCTTGAGCTAATTTATCATCTGCTGCTCTTAATACTACATCTAATAATTGTTTACTACGATTTTCTGTCATAAGTTTCCTCTTTCTATTACTAAATAATTATAAACTTCTAATGTTCCAGGATAAATATACACTTCTTTTTCAATTAAATACTGTAAGGTATGTCTTACTAAATATCGAACTGCTTCATCAATACTATGATGAGCAATGAGTCTGGCTTCTTCTACTCCTGGATAATTTCTTCCATCTTCAATGGCATCTGCTACAAATAAACATTTTGATAGTAATGTCATAGAAGTACCACCAATTGTATGTTCACGAATGGCGTCTAAAATTTCTTCATCTTGAATGTCTAATTCATCTTTTAAAATTTCTGCCCCTACAGGTCCATGTAAAATTTCAGAAGATTGATTTTGTAATTGTTCTGACAACTGTTTTTTGACCACTAATTCTTGTAATTCTTCTAAGGGTCTTTCTTTTGCATAATCATGAATTAACGCTGCTAAAGAAGCTTTGGTGATATCTACTCCGTATAATATTGCTAATTCGATGATTTTCTTTTCCACTCTTAAACAATGTTCATATCTTCTTTGGCTCATCTGAGATTGTACTTGTTTTAAAATCTCATCACGACTTAAAGAAGCATAAGGAGAAAAATCGATTACGGTCATTCCTGATACAACCCCTTTTCAAAGATATATTCTTCCACACTTTCAGGAACAAGATAACGAATACTTTGTCCCCATAACACATTTTTACGAATTTGTGTTGAACTAATTTCCATTTGAGGCGCTTCAATCCATAATACTGGATATGGAGTTTCTTTTGGATAACCTGGACGACAAACTCCTACAAATTGAACTTCATGAACTAATTCATCAATTCGATGCCAAGTCGGTAAATAATCGACCATATCACCACCAATAATAAAGTAATAGTCCACATCAGGATTCTTTTCTTTTAATAGTTGAATCGTATCAAAGCTATAACTTTTGTCAGTACGTTCTAATTCAATCGTTTCAAGTGCAAAATGATAATTATCTCGAATCGCTAATTGGGTCATTTCTACTCGATAATTGGCATCAATCGTCTTCTTTTCATCAACATGAGGTGGAATATGGCTCGGCATAAAGAATATTTTGTCTAAATTTAACTGAACTCTAGCTTGCTCAGCCATAATTAAATGTGCTACATGAGGTGGATTAAAACTTCCTCCTAAAATTCCAACACGCTTTTGTTTTCCACTAAAATCATTTTGTTTTACTTTTGGACAAAGCTTGATGGATTGCATCATATTATCGCCCTCTTTTTACAAATTCCGCAAATCGAATCGAAATATCTCGATTTTTTTGATTTCTAGCTTGTTTATACAATACAATCGTATGTCCAATCACTTGAATAATCGTACTACCTGTTTGTTCTGCTAATACTTCAGCAGCTTCCTGAGGCTCTTCCATTGTATTCTGTAATAAACTGACTTTAATTAATTCACGTTTTTCAATCGCAAATTGGATTTGTTGAATCATTTCTTCGCTTAAACCGCCTTTTCCAATTTGAAAAATCGGCTTAATACTATGTGCTTCTTTTTTGAAAAATTGTCTTTCTTTTCCCTTTAATTCCAATCCAATCCCTCCTTCTTATATTATCGATGGACGTTTAATGACGTCTACTTCTTTTGGACTCCAAACTTCAATCGTCCCTGGTTTTTGAATCGTTATCCATCCTAAACCTGCAATCACGATATCTGATTTTTCTTTTATTGAAAAGACTGTCTTCTGTAAAGCTGGATATTGTTTCACATTATCTCCTGTAGGAGGTGTTAAAATCGTTCCATTATGTCTTGCATAAAAGTCATCTGCTTTTTCTAATTTTGTACGATGTAATTCAATCGTTTGTGGAGTATAAAATGTTAAGGAATTTCTTTCTCCTTTTGTATAATCCACTCGAACAAGTCCACCAATAAAAATCGTTTGTTCTGCATTTAATTGGAAAGTTTTTGGTTGTAATTCCTTTTGAGGTAATACCTTTTTCACTTCTTTTTCTGCTAAATAGTGTGCGATTTGATGACGGTGAATAATCCCTGGAGTATCAATTAAGCTTGATTCTTCATCAAATGGAATATCAATTTGTCCTAATGTAGTTCCTGGGAATTGAGAAGTTGTAATCACATCTTTTGTTCCACCGATGCTTTGAATTAATTTATTAATTAAAGTAGATTTTCCTACATTCGTTACTCCTACTACATAAGCATCTTTCCCCTGACGATATTCATTAATTTTATCCAATAATTCGTCAATTTGAATGCGTTTATTCGCACTCACTAAAATTGTATCGACTGGACGAATACCATATTCTTTCGCAAAACGTTCAATCCAGTTTTTCAAACGATTACGATTTACTGATTTTGGATATAAATCCACTTTATTGGCAACGAATAATACTGGATTATTTCCAATAAAACGTTTCAGCCCTGAAATCATACTGCCATATAAGTCAAATAAATCGACAACATAAACAACTAGTGCATCTTCTTCTGCAATCGAAGATAACATTTTTAAGAAATCATCATCACTTAAAGAAGCTGGTTGTAATTCATTATAATTTCTAAGTCTAAAACAACGTTGACAATAAACGGGTTCTTCTTTTTCTAACATTTTTGTCAATACACTTGTTGGAGTATAGCCAATTTCTTCATGATTTTCTGTTTGAATTGTGGCGCCACATCCCATACAAAAGTAGTGGTTTTCATTCACGGATTTTCTCCTCCCATTTCTCTGAGTAATTTTTTCCATATAATATCGTTAAAATTAGATTTTCAAAAAAGCGATTCACTCTTGTTTTCTTAGCATCTGATAATTTTAAGGGTTTAACAAGGATCGTTTTAATTCCAAAAGTTCCTGCCCCTAAAATATCTGTCAATAACTGATCTCCAATCATCACAATTTCATCTTTTGTTGCAGTTGTTTGATTCAGTGCTTCTTTAAATCCTTTATGCAGTGGTTTTAATCCTGGAAAAACGTACGGAACGCCTAATTGTTCAGCTACTCGTTCAATACGATGTTTTCGATTATTAGATACTAATATCATTTCAATCTGGTTTTCTTTTAATTGTTGAACCCATGCTTGTAATGTATCATTTGTATCTAATTCATCCCAATCCACTAATGTATTATCAATATCTGCAAAAATTGTTTTGATCGATTGTTTTTTTAAAAACTCAATGGAAATGGATAAATAATCTTTGATAAACCACGTTGGTGTTAGTTTAATGGACATATTTCTCCTCTATCTTTGTTATCTTTTTTCAACTCGAACGCCTAATTGATCGACGGTTAATACTTGAATATTATAGTTTCCTAATTCACTTGGTAAATGTTCTTGTAAATGTTGGGCAATACTTGGTGCATTTTCTTTTGAAGATAACACCATCACCGTTGGGCCTGCGCCACTTAAGTACGTACCAATCGCTTCTTTTTCTTTTGCAAGCTTACGTACCGGTGTTAAAAATGGAATTAATGTTTCACGATATGGTTCATGGAATAAATCTTTTTCTACGATTTTAGAAACATTTTCCCAATCTTCTTGCCATAGTGCTGCAACTAATACATTTGAACGACTACTTGCTTGTACCGCTTTTGAATATACAAATTCACTAGGAAGCACTTGTCTACTTGCTTTTGTAGATAATTCAAAATCTGGAATTAACGCAATTCCTTGAATATCAGATTGGATTTCTTTTTGTAAATAGTCAACTTCTTGACTTTTTGCATCATAAGTCGCAACGACTAATCCACCTAAAATAGCTGGAGCTACATTATCTGGATGCCCTTCTAATTTTGTTGCCCATTTAACTTTTTGTTGTAGTGTTAAGTTTAATTTCCCTAATTGATTTGCTAATTCAATTCCTGCAACAATCGCACTAGAACTACTTCCTAATCCTCTTGTCATTGGAATATCACTCTCACACACTAAATGGTGAGGTTGTAAGGTTGGACAAACTGCTAAAGCTGTCTCAATGATTAAATTATCTTGATTGCTTGGTACAGCTTCTCCAAATGGATGTTCAATTTTCCATTCATTACTAGGTTCTACAACCATTAATGTTAAATATAAATCAACTGCAATCCCAATGGAATCAAATCCTAATCCAATATTAGCAGTTGTTGCGGGTACAATAATTTTCATTGATTACGCCTCCAACACAGGATAGATTCTAACTGCTTCTACACCATCTACTTGTTGATATGCTGACACTTTTTCTTCTAACTCAGCTACTGAAATTTGAGCGAATCTTGTTAATACTGCTTGATTTGGTAACACTACTCCTTCAAACGCTTCAGGTTTACTTGTTTCAATCACAACAGCATAATCTTTTAATGGAGCTGTCGTTGTATGAACTTTCGTTGCTTCCGTTAATGGTTCAAATGGAACTACTTTAGCATTACGATTTTGTTGCGTTGCAATCATCATGATATCAGCTACCACACTTGTTGCAGTTGGGTGTGAACCTGCTCCTTTTCCGTATAGTAAAATTTCTCCTAGCGCATCTCCTGTTATAGAAATGGCATTATTTTCATAAGCAACTTGAGCTAATAAGTGGTTTAAACTTACAAAATAAGGACGTACTTCTAAGTATACTTCCTCACCATTTGCGACAACACTTACTAATAATTTAATCGTATATCCTGAAAATTTAGCTAATTGTAAATCTGTTTTAGTTACTTGTGTAATACCTTTTTTAGGAATCGCACCGAATGAAACATTAGTTCCAAAAGCTAATCTTGTTAAAATGATTAATTTATAAGTAGCATCATAACCTTCTACATCACTTGTTGGATCTGCTTCTGCAAATCCTTTTTCCTGTGCTGTTTTTAACACTTCTTCATAAGATAATCCTTGTTGACTCATAGAAGTTAAAATAAAGTTTGTTGTTCCATTTACAATTCCGTAAATCGATTCTACTTCATTACTTGAAACATGTTCTACTAAAGGACGTAATACAGGAATTCCGCCCCCAACACTAGCTTCATAATATAAATACACATTATTTTCTCTAGCAATTTGAGATAATTCAACACCATGTTTTGCTAATAAATCTTTATTCGCTGTTACGACATGTTTTCCTGATTCTAAAGCTTTCTTCACACAGTTATAAGCAAAATCCACTCCACCTAAAACTTCTACAATAATAGAGATTTCTTCATCATTTAAAATATAGTCTACATCCGAAGTAAATGTAATGCCTGAAATTTTATCGGCAAATAGTTCTGGTTCTTTTACAAGAGCTTTTTCAATTCGCAATGAAACTCCTGTTTTCTTTTCAATAGACATTTGATTTTTTGTCAAAATATGATAAACACCACTACCAACTGTCCCAAATCCTAATAAACCAATTTTTTCTACTTTCATCGTAATCCCCACTTTTTCTTTATGTATAAATATTGAAAAACCACAGCACACATTTTATAGGCGCCGTGGTTTATCACAAAGTCATTAATCTTGTAATAGTTCAAAAATTTCAATTGCGACTAAATCGATATCATCAAATTGGAATGTTTGTTTTGTCTCACAATCTTCTAACTCAAAGCTATCTGCTTCTTGATTAAATGTCACAACACATTTTTCAACACCATCTTTTTCAAAACGACGAATTTCAATATCCGTGCTTTGATCCGCCATTGTTTGTAGACGTTGCACAATCGCAACTAGTTGTGAAGGTTTCATGTTGCTTTACCCCTTTCAGCTTTCTTAATTTCTATTCTACCATAAAACTTTTTTAGATTATATGAAAATCCCTTTAAAAAACATACTTTTTTATAAATTTATTCAGGAAGTGTCCAATATAAATGAATAAGAGCTTGAGTTCCTAAATCGCCGTAACCATCATCACAAACTGTTTCATATAATTTTCTTGCTTGTAAGGTGGCTGGTAAAAATAATCCCATTCTTTCAGATTCTTCCACTGCAATTCTTAAGTCTTTTAAGAAATGCTTTGCAAAAAATCCCGGACTATAATCTTTCTTCAAAATTCTTGGCCCGTAATTCGACAATGACCAGTTCGCTGCACTTCCCGCTCCAACTGTTTGAAGTACTTTCTCTAAATCTAATTCAGCAGCTTTTGCATACACTAACATTTCAACTAAGCCTGTCATTGTACCAGCAATCATAATTTGATTCGCCATTTTAGTATGTTGACCAGCTCCATTGATTCCTTGTAACGTAATTGTTTTTGAAAAAGTCTCTAAAATTGGACGTACTTCTTCTAAAACAGACTCCTTACCACCAACCATTGTTGACAATGTTCCGTTCTTAGCTCCTAAATCGCCACCAGAAACTGGAGCATCTAGCGCCTCACAAGAGAATTTTTCAGCTTCTTCTGCAATTTTCTTCGCTAAAGAAGGAGTACTAGTTGTTAAATCAATCAGTACCATCCCCTCTTGTAATCCCTGAAAAATCCCTTGTTCCCCAAAATAAACTTCCTCAACATCTGTTGGATAACCTACAATTGTTAGCACTACATCAGACTGAGTTGCTACTTCTTTTGGACTATCCGCCCATATAGCACCAGCATCGATTACTGCTTGTGCTTTTTCTTTTGTACGATTATAAACTGTAACTGGATAACCGGCATTCAATAAGTGCTTCACCATAGAATACCCCATCACACCTGTTCCAATAAATCCTATTTTCTTCATTCTTCAGTCTCCTTATCATCGTCATAGATTTTGAAGAAATTCATTTTTTCTAACCATGTTTTTGTATTTTCTTTATCGTGTTGATACGTATCAATCGCATCTTGATAAAATGCTTCTACTCTTTTCGCAAAAGTTACAGAAGAAATTTCTTCTAATAATTGATTTTGTAATTCTTCAACTTGATGAGAAGATTGATTGCTACATTCCAAATAAGTTAACACGCTAGAAGCAATATCTTCATCTTTTTCAAACAACATTCCTAATTCCGGTTTAGTAATAAATTGTTGTAAATAATCATTTTTCTTCGCAATAACTGGAATTTTATTCACTAAAGCTTCTAAATAAGTTAATCCTTGACTTTCAGACTCAGAAGCATTCACGTATAAATCTGCCATTTGATAATATTGAGACACTTGATGATGCTCCACTTCACCTGCGAACTGTACATAAGGTGTAATCCCTAAACGTTCCACTTGTTTTTCAAGTTCTTCTTTTTCCGGCCCTCCACCAACAATACAACATTTCACAGTTGAATCATTTTCTAAAATTGTAGGCATTGCATCTAAAATTGCTGCAATATTTTTTTCTTTCGATAAGCGACTTAACGATAATAATACTTTATCTTCTTTTGTATACCCTAACTTTTCACGTAAATCTTCAGCAACTTGTGGATTCAATTCTGGAATTTCAACACCTGTTGGAATAACACGAACTTCTTGAGTCACTCCATAAGATAATAATTTATCTTTTGTCATTTGACTTGGTGCAATCACTCCACGAGTTTGATTACAGAAGTTTTTAGAAATATATGCTACATGACTTGGTCTTAAAATTTTCCCATTCGCAATATAGTGTAAGTATTTTTCATACATCGTATGGTAAGTATGAATGGTCGGAATCCCTAACATAGCTCCTAAAATTTTTCCAAGTAGTCCTAAACTAAATTCTGTTTGAGTATGAATAATATCTAATTCATATTCTTGAGAAACTTTATAAGCTTCAATAAAACCTTGAACAGCAATTCTTCTTTCTTTAAATGAAAATAATGGAATACTTCCCAAGCGAACGATATTCCACTCAGGCATCGTAGCATTTGGATCGGTTGTTGTAAAAATAATAACCGTATGTCCAAGACGTTCTAATTCTTCCTTTAACACTCGCACAGACGTAGCAACACCACTGACTTGAGGGAAATAAGTGTCTGTAAAAATCCCAACTCGCATAAGTTCCTCCTTAAATATCTCTATTTTTCTTTTTATTCGTTCTAATTCTTTCACACGTATC
>CAUSAK010000044.1:0-7965 GCA_963529535.1 uncultured Granulicatella sp.
CAGTTTATTATGATATTTTCATAGAAACTATTTCATAAAGGTGCTATATTAGAGTAAAATCAATATAGCATCTTTTTTATTGTAAAGAGAAATGGAGATAGTATGAAAACAATAGTGGAACAAATACAAACAGCCTTAGAGGAACAAGAAGTAGAAAAAGTTTATTTTTTGTTTCATCAATTTATGGATCATGTGACAGAAAATCAAATCGAAGAATTAATTGATGTAGCTTCTTTTGCTTTTAATGCAGGATATTTTGAGGAAGCAAGGCAAGCCTATTTATGCTTAACTGAATTTGAACCGGAAGAATCTGCGTGGACGATTTTATTAGCGGAAATTTTAGTGAGCCAAGGGGAATATGATCAAGCGTTATCTGTTTTATATGATATTCCCGAAGAGGATCCTAATTATGTAAATGTTTTGGTAGTGTTATCGCAGTTGTATCAAGTTCAAGGATATTATGATATAGCGGAAAGAAAACTATTACTCGCAAAAGAATTAGCTCCAGATGAAGCGATTTTGGATTTTTATATCGGAATTGTTTTATTTGAAGCGGGGTTATTAGAGAGAAGTATTCTTTATTTAGAAAAATTTTTAAAAAATTCAGAGGGAGAAACTGGTGAAGAGCAACGTGCTAGAGAGTTATTAGTGGAAGCATCATTAGCCGTTGGAAATGATGAGCCTTTACAAGATTTTGTATTAGATACAAAGCTAGAATCGGCTTCTAGTGATTTATTAGCAAGTATTGCGGAACATGATTTTCAAGCGGGAGACTATCTTCATGCGCAATCTTTGTATCAAGAATTATTATCTCGTGATTCGGAAAATTATGAGGCTTTGCTTGGACTTAGTCATCTTCAAATGCTTAAACGGAATTATTTGGATGCTATCATTCATTTATCAAAAATGACTGAAAGTTATCCTTATGAGAAGGAACCTTACTTTATGTTAGGCGCATCTTATGCTTCGATTGGGCAAATGGAGAAAGCGCAAGAAGCATTTAAACAATGTTATGAGTTATCTCCAGAATCATTTGATTCATTACAAGCTTATGTAGAAATTTTAATTCAACAAGAAGAGTTTGAAATAGCTCAGGAATTATTAGAACAAATTCTTGAAAAAGGTATGGATGATGGTTCGGTTTATTATTGGCTAGCGAGAGTAAAAGAGGGATTAGAAGAATTTAAAGAAGCATTGAGTTATTATCAAAAGGCTAGTCTGGAATTAGAAAATTCAATGGAATTTATTGTTGATTATGTGAGATTTCTTCGTGAAGAAGGCTTAATTGTCGAAGCAAAGAAATGGTTAAAACATGGACAAACGATGGATCCATTAAATGAAGATCTGTATGCATTACAAGAATATTTTGAAGCATAAGGAGTGAGGATATTGTTTCAACCAAGTTTAGAGGATAAGAAAAAATTTATTTCATGGTTTGTATCGAATCAGGCTTTAAAAAGAAGAGAGGCATTATGGATTTTAAATTATTTATTAAATCATGAATTACTGTTAAATCAAATTCATTTTGTAGAACAAGTTCAAGATACACCAAAAGGAATGTGGTTTTCTACTGAAAAAGCACCGGATGAGTCTTTTTATTTTTATAAAGCAGGAACACGGTTCAATAATCCAGAACAAGCCTTTCATGATATTCGCTTGAATTGGAAAGAAGAATGTTATATTGAAATGGAATTTGAAGATGCATATTTAACGATGTTAAAATTTGGAGTGTTAGAAAAAAATCCATTTGGAACCAAACAGGCTGCTTTGGAAGAGGAAGTTCACGAAGCATTAGTTGAAATTCAAACAAGTGCGTTAAAACAGGAAATTTTAAAACAAATTGATATTGCTTTGGAAAAGGGAAATCAAGAGTTGTTTATTTCGTTAACGGAACAATTAAAGGAACTAGAAAATTAACAGAAAGCGAGGCGAGTAAATGTCCATTCAAAGTGAACCTTTATTTTTAGAAGCATTACCCGTGATGCAACAATTGGTGAATGCCGGTTACGAAGCCTATTTTGTTGGGGGTTCTGTTCGGGATATGCTCCTTCATAAGCCAATTTCAGATGTAGATATAGCGACAAGTGCTACTCCACAAGAAGTAAAAGAGATTTTTTCTCATACGGTAGATGTGGGAATTGAACATGGGACGGTGATGGTGATTCATCATAAAGAAGGTTATGAAGTTACAACTTTTCGGACCGAAGAAGGATATGAAGATTTTAGACATCCGGATAAAGTGACATTTGTTCGCTCTTTAGAAGAAGATTTAAAACGTAGAGATTTTACGATTAATGCTTTAGCGATAGGGATTGAGAATCAATTAATTGATTTTTTTGATGGGATTGGAGATTTAGAACGTCAATGTATTCGTTGTGTGGGTGATGCAAAAGAACGGTTTAATGAAGATGCTTTGCGAATGTTTCGAGCAGTACGTTTTGTGGGGCAATTAGGATTTCAAATTGAAGATGAAACGAAAAAAGCTATTTCAATATTGAAAATGAATTTGTCAAAAGTTGCTGTGGAACGAATGAAAGTGGAATTTGAAAAAATGATTCAAGGTTCATTTCGTAAAGAAGCTATGCAATTATTTGTTGAAACAGGCTTATATCAGGCTTGTCCATTGTTTGATGGGAAAGAAAAATTTTTGATGAAAATTGCAACATTTCCATTGAAAGAATTGAGTGTTTTACAAGCGTGGATTTTATTGGTAGATGAGCTAGGTTTAACGGATAAGGAAGTAACGCATCTCTTGAAATCTTGGAAGTCTTCCAATGAACAAATTCGAGATGTATTAGTTGGATATAAAACGTATCGAGCTAGGAAAGAGAAAGCGTGGGATTTCTTTTTAGCCTATAACTGTTCTTATGATGTTGCTTTGGAAGTGGAGCAGTTATTGATTGCAGATGAAAAAAGCGATTCGCTACAAGCGTTAGAGGAAACGTATTATAATTTGCCAATCCATTCGATGAAGGATATTCAGATTAACGGGTATGATATTATTCGTATTTTGAAATTAAAGAAAAAAGGACCGATTATTGGACAAGTTTTACAAACTTTGGAGGGAATGATTCTTGGTAAAAACCTTGAAAATGAGGCTAGAGTGTTGGAAGATTTTGTTTTCTCACAGTTTGGAAGCAAAGTGTATAATCGTTGAAAATATTCTAGTTCAATGGTAAAATTCGAAGAGTAAAGAATAAAAAAGTGTTTTCACTGATAAAAAAGTGGTGAACGATAGGAAAAAGGAGAGACTCTTATGAAAAAAGTAATGTCAGGATTACGTTTTGTATTCCGTAACGGAGAAACATGGACGATTAACCGTCGTTTAATTGGAGATTTGTGGATTAAACAAGTTACAACATCGTTTGGTCGTATTAATGGAAGTGAGTTCCAAGAAATTCATCCATGTGAATCATTACGTATTGAAGTGTTTCCTGAAGCAGACCACGTAATGTCTGAAGACATTAACTTAGGTGGATTAGAATTAGGAATGTTCGAACGTGTTAAAAAATATAGCGATATCGAATTAATGGATATTTTATATTTAGATAGTGATCATCCAAAATCAGACGTGATTGTTTCAACTGATCGCGTATACTTCCCTTATAGCCCAGTAGATGAAGATGGTAATGATAATAAATATCAAAGTTCAGCAATTGGTAGTCATGGTCATTTATATATTGTAATTGATCCAGATAAATCAGTGGAAGATATTTATCCAGAGATTTAAATTACGAAGGACTTCTTGATATAGTAGTAGAGGACGGAAGCAGCCACCTTTGGTGTCTCATTCCTAAAAATTGAGCCTAGGTCTCAATTTTTCCTGTACTAGAATCCGATTCGGATTCTAGTACTTATACTACTATAAGGAGTCCTTCTACATTTTTACGTAAGGATATGAAGGTACGTATGAGAAGTGGACTTCTTGATATAGTAGTAAAGGACGTCAGCAGTTTCGCGAAGCGAATCTCATGGCTAACATACTACTATAAAGAGTCTTTCTCCATTCTTTTGTGAGACCAATAGGGTCTCTTTTTTATTTGCGTTTTAATTTCATTCATTCCTAAAAAAACGTCTGAAAACCATCGAGAATAAATTGACAATAAAGAAGAAAAACAGGTAGAATGATGATGATTGAAACTAAAAAGAAGGTGAGTAAATGCCGACTTATCAAGTGGGATATGATGATAATACATGGGAATTCAATGATGCAATTAATGCCGCTAAACCAGGAGATGTATTAGAAATTCAAAAAGAGTATTTTTTAAAATTTCCAACAGATACTGCATATGAAATCAATAAAAATCTTACATTTTTAGGATTACTAGATGAAGAAAATGGCGAATTTTTCTATACGAATAAAGTTCAAGGAACTATTTTTATTGCTGGTGATGCTTCTGTAGTTTTTGAAAATATTTGGTTTACGAATCTCCAAAATACAACATTGATGATTATTGATGAAAATTGTTCCGTAACGTTTAAAAATTGTGTTTTTGAATGTACAGAAGAACATAATGATAATTATATATTATATGCTAAAAAGGGTTCTTTTGTGACTTTTGAAGACTGTAAAACAAGTTTAGTTAGTGATAAAGGAAATCAAAGTATTTATTTAGAAAATAGTTCATTAACAGTTAAGAATTGTTTCTTTCAATGGAGAACCCTTTGTGAAGGTTCTGACTTGAAATTTACGAATACAACTTGCGAGAATTATTTTGGGAATGCTATCTACTTACAAAAAAACACAAAATTTGAAGCTGAAAATTGTCAGTTCTATGGAGGAGATTTACTGAAATCTTATCCAATGATTTGGGTAGAAGATTCTTATTTTAGATTGGAAATGGGAATCATTGGTAAAATGAAACGAGGACAAGGGTTATACGCTGGTGATAAGAGTGAAGTGTCACTAACAAATGTAACAGCTCATTCCTTAGACGTTCGAAAAAGCATTTGTCTTTTAGAAGATTGTAAAATTTTGGATTCATTTTTCTTAGGACCATTTACTTACTGTTATGCTCAAACGGTTTTATCTTTCCTTTGTGAGAGTGAATCGAGTATACCATTGAGATTATATAATGGCTCAACGATTTTTGCAGATCAAGTGTTATTTGAAAAAGCTCTCGAGGTGAATATTGAAGCAACTTCGTCTTCATTAGTTCATGTTTGTGAGTTAATGTATGCTAATGGTAGTTCAAGTGAGTTAACTATTCAAACGGATGAATTTTCAAAAATGTCTGCTGATGTTCGTCATACAACAGCTACTGGGGAAGAGGAAAATGAAAATACACCTAAAGAATTAGACAGTTATGAAGAATTGCAAAGCTTAGTTGGCTTAGAAGCGGTTAAAAAAGAAATTGATACATTAATTGGAATGGTTGATTATAATAAACAACGTGTTTCTAGAGGAGAACCACCTCAACAATTAGTGTTGCATTCCTTATTCATGGGAAATCCAGGGACAGGTAAAACAACCGTTGCACGTTTAATGGGTAAAATCTTATTTGAACGAGGAGCTTTATTTGGAGATACGTTTAAATTTGTAGAAGTTTCTGAATCAGATTTACTTTCTGGATACGTGAACCAAACAACGACTCAAACTTTAGCAAAATTAGAAGAAGCACGTGGCGGAGTTCTATTCATTGACGAAGCTTATTCCTTAGATAAGAAGAGTACAAATGATACTGGAAAAGAAGCAATCACAACGATTCTGAAATATATGGAAGACCACAAAAATGAGATTATGATTATTTTTGCGGGATATACAAAAGAAATGGAACAATTTTTACAAATTAATCCAGGGTTGACTTCACGTGTTCCGAATCGATTAAATTTTGAAGACTATAGTCCAGAACAAATTGTTCAAATGGGAATTAAGGGTCTACAAAAGAATCGTTATGAAATTGCAGATGTAGAATACTACACACGTAAAGTGACTTTAGAATATAATCGTTCATTAGATCGTAGCAATGCTCGTTGGATTCGTAATTTTAATGAAAAGATTATTAAACAATTAATTGCTCGTGTTATTGCTGAGAAAAGTGAAGAGATTTCTCTGATTACAAATGCAGATATTGATGCTGTTCTAGAGATTGGTAAGTATCAAGACAATGGTACGAAGAAAGATGCATGGGAAGAATTACATCAATTAATTGGTCTTCATAAAGTAAAAGAACAAGTTGAAGACTTTATTGCTCAAGCTGAAATGAATCGTAAACGTGAACAAGAAGGATTTACAACTTCTGTTACAACTTTACATTCATTATTTTTAGGAAATCCAGGTACAGGTAAAACAACGGTTGCCAGAATTGTTGCGGAATTATTGTACCAAAAAGGATTAATTGCTACGAATAAATTAATAGAAGTATCTCGTGGTGATTTAATTGGTGGATACCAAGGTCAAACAGCTATTAAAACAAGGGAACAGTTACAATCGGCTCTTGGTGGAGTTCTATTTATTGATGAAGCATATTCTTTAAAACATGGTTCGGGTGATAATTTTGGACAAGAAGCCATTGATGAAATCTTGAAATTTATGGAAGATCATCGTCGTGATATGGTTGTCATTTTTGCAGGATATCATAAAGAAATGGCAGAGTTTTTAGAATCTAACTCAGGATTGAAGAGTCGTGTTCCAACGACGTTTGATTTTGAAGACTATAGTCCAGATGAAATCGCACAAATTGGTGAATTTATTTTACAAGGTCAAGGGTATCAATATGATGCTGAAAGTTATAGGGCAGCTGTGAAAGAAGCTTATGCTGCAACTGATGACCATAGTAATGGACGTTGGATTCGTAACTTTAACCAAAAATTATTGGCACATATGTCTCGCCGTGTGACAAAAGATGAGTCGAGTGATTTTAATACGATTACAAGTGAAGATTTAGAAAAAATGAGGGAGGCATAAGATGACAGATTATGTAGCACCACCAAAAAAGAAAAAAGATTCTGATAAGGATACTAATAATGACTATGTAGTACCTCCGAAAAAAGATGACTACGTAGCTCCGCCTAAAAAGGATGATTACGTAGCTCCTCCAAAAAGAGATGACTATGTAGCACCACCTAAGAAAGGTCAATCAAGTTCTTCAGATGAATGGAAAAAGAATCCGACCTTTCAAACAAAACCATCTTCAGAATATGAAAAGGAACAAAAAGTTCAATCGATTCCTTTTTCTGGATATGATGGATATTTTGATACACCGAAGCAAGATTTTAGTTTCTATTTAACCGGATATTTAGTCATTTCACTGTTAGATTATTTTGCTTCTTTCCAAGAAATGGGATTTTTTGGAAAAATCTTCTGGTTTGGGTATATTCTTCTGTCTAATTATACTTATAGTTGGTATGCTGATTATCGTCGTTTCAAAGGTGGGATTCTAGGCTGGTTCTTTACACCATATGGTGGAATCCGTGCAGGATATGCTGCTTCTTCGATGATGGATTATAGTACTGGTAAAGTTAAACGTGGATTTTTTGGTGGTTATAAAATGAAAATGAAGAAAGATATTTGGTCTCATTTGTTTTCGTTTGTAATTTTTACGATTATTATTGAAGCCATAAAATATATGATTGCAGCGCCGATTGCTTTTATATCATTATTCTTCCATAAGAGTAATTTCCGTAAATATGTAAGGGCTAGTGAAGAGGCTGTTAGAGGATAGAAAGTGACTTTTCTGAGGTAGCGGTGGACGCCAGCAGCTTTGCAAAAGCAAATCTCATGGCTAAATTTTGAGCCTGAGGTCTCAAAATTTCCAGTGATAAAATCTGCGATTGCAGTTTTTATCACCTACGCTACAGCGAAAAGTCATTTCTATTTGTACGTGTATTTATGAGAGTACGAAAAGAAATTGACTTTTCTGAGGTAGCGGTGGATGCCAGCAGCTGTGAAAAGTTATTTCCTCAAACTTAACTACTTGCATTTTTAATAAAAATAGCGTATTATTTTGATATTCGTAGAAGAGA
>CAUSAK010000045.1:0-7423 GCA_963529535.1 uncultured Granulicatella sp.
TGTGGTTGCATCGCATACGATACCCCAACATTTTTAATCGTAATCAATGAATTCACCCTTTCAAAATATGTAGATTCTACAATTGTTAGGTTACCCTAAAAACGTCATTTCGTCAAGTACTTTTTTAGGTTTCCCAAAAATTTTCAGAAAAAATTTTGAAAACTAGATATTAACATATTTTTTAATTAACAAATATGTTAATTTTCAGCGGTGTTGAATACAAAAAAGACGCCTTCCGTTACCCGAAAGACGCCTTGTCTATTTCTTTATTTTGTTAATAACGCTGCAGCTGCTTCATCACAAATAACAGTTACTTTGGGATGTTTTTGTAGGATACTTGCTGGAACTTCCTCTGTGATTGGTCCTTCCACTAATCCTTTAATCGCATGGATTTTCTTAGGTCCGAATGCAATTAACACGATTTCTTTAGCATCCATAATCGATTGTAATCCCATTGAATAAGCGTAGCGTGGCACATCTTCTTCTTTTTCGAAGAAACGTTTATTAGCTTCGATGGTCGATTCTGTTAAATGAACCTTATGCGTGCGTTGTGTGAATGGTGTGCCTGGTTCGTTGAATCCGATATGCGCGTTACTTCCAATTCCCAACAATTGTAAGTCCACTGAATTTTCTTGAAGAATGTTTTCATAGCGTACGACTTCTGCATCTACATCTTCAGCCAATCCATCTGGTAAATAGCTATGTTTAAATGGTTTTGCGTCGAATAATTGCTCTTTCATGAAATAATGATAGCTATGTTCATCCGTTGGCGCTAATCCAACATATTCATCTAAGTTCACTGAGATACGATCTGAGAAATCTAAATCGCTATTTCTTAGTAATTCATATAACCCAATTGGACTTGAGCCTGTCGCTAGTCCAAACACTTGCGCTCCTTCACCGTGTGCGCGTTTAAAAATCTCAAAAGCGGCTAATGCGCCTTCTTCTTGAGTTTTTACAACAATAACTTCCATTAATAATACCTCCCTGAATCCCCTTTCAAAAAAGGGGTTTTAAAAACATGAATAAATGCTCCAACTTCATTGTAACAAAAATTCAGAAGTCTTTAAATAGCTAAATTCATTTTAGTTCATAAAATCTTCGTCGTACATCATCCATTGTTCGTAATGCTTCGCCTCGAATGTCTCTGAAGGGCTTGCGGCTTCGATTACGAGTGGAGATGCATTGGTAAGGCTGACTTCTTCAAGTGGAACCCACACAATTCCCTTCGAATCGTTCTTCTCTTCGCTCGTCACGAAGTCTTCTACCGTTTGAGCACCCTTTTCTTCCACATCAATGGTAAACAAGACAAACTCATGATGAACGCGAGCGATTTCTGGAACGGTCACAAACACATCACGAATCGTATTTTGGTGAATGGCAGACACTTGGAATCCAGTCTCCTCTAGCATTTCTCGTCGCAATGTTTCCACCAGACTCTCGCCTTCTTCTGGCGTTCCTCCTGGCAAATCAAATCTCCCCCGGTATGGTCCACGCGTCTTACGGATGCAAAGGATGCGTCCCTCGCGAATACAAACTCCATACACGCCAAAGTGTTTCATTTCTTTCATTGTCTTCCTCCACGAAAATAGAGGTGGCACGCCACCTCTATATCTTTTTTCTGAAGCCGTTAATGTGACTTCCTTTGTTGAGATTCTACTCCATGTTTTACGGCTAATCGGATGATCCAGTAGAACAAATATAGAGCAACTCCCATCAGTGCAAACGTCCCCAGAAACATTGGTAATACTAAGTCCATAAAGACCACCTCCAATGAAATTGAAAACTATTAACCGACTATTGTTACCTTCATTATAGCACTCCTTATTTGAAATTCAATAGAGCGTTTACTTGGAATAACAAAAAAAGACTATCCCATAAAGGATAGTCTAACGATTATGATTTCGACATAAATCTCGCAAAGAACTTTCCATACCATTGTTCGTTGGTGATGTTAAAGTACTCTCTGTATTCTTTTCGATACTTGAAGAAGTAAAAACCTCTAATAAAATTTTTGAATACTAATCCACCTACGAGAAAGAACAAATAAATCATACCAAGAAATACAAATCCGAATAAGAAATTACCTAAATCTGTATTGGCTGAAAAGTTCTCTCCAATCTTAAACGTCCAACGATTTAAGATTGCTAGCCCTAAAAGAATGCCACCATATCTTTTTAAAAGTTTCGAAGCAGTTTCTTCCCAATCTTCAGCCTCAACTTCTTTTCGATTATATAGTTCATCCTTAAATCGTTTTACTTGATTTAAAAATAGTTTTTTAAATAGAAAAATACAAAACATAAGTTGAATACCAAATGCAATCCAACCAAAGGCGTCAATAGTCAATCCTACAGAAAGTGGTAACGAACCAATAAAGCATAGGCAGAAAAAAGCAATTAATACAAAAGTTGCATACAGTAACTGAAATGCATAATTTAATTTTGGAATCAAATTAAGAATAGTTAATGCTGAAAATAGGATTATCGCAGTCCATACTAACGGCTGCAACACATAACCTACGTCGCCCACTACTGCACTAGAAACTGACTGTTGATTCTGAACCGACTGTCTAATACCGTCTGGCCACGAAACGCCAAGCAAATAAAATAGCGCACTAAACATTAACCCAACTAACCCAAGAACTCTTTTCCAAAAATTCATCGAAACAGATACCCCCATTTGGGCGCCATCTTCAGTTGCAAACCTTCTTGGAACAATTCTTTTCGATTGTTCAAAACTTGCCCCAAAGAGTTTATTTTTCACTTGCATCATAAATCCCCTTTTTAAATCCTTCTCTTTCTTATTTGAGTAATCCCCATCATCAACTCAAACTTCTCATAGTTCTTAAGATATCAGTTTTTGTTAAAATGTCAACGTTTTTCCGCAGTAATCCGCTTCATTTTCCAACAAAAAAAAGCTATTCCTACCAGTTGCCTGATAGGAATAGCTTTCAGTTTTCAGAAGATTATACTAATTACTACATATTACATTTTTAATTTCTTAACTTCTAATTTACTTTCCCATTCTTTATATACTTCCATGAAGCGTTCCTCTTCTTCATCCTTAAACCCTTCAAAAACTACCTTGTCAATATTTTCGTGGTTAAAAAAGATTGCATCCTCTGGATTGATTCCCTCCGGATATACAACTCCAACATAATCGCTATAAACTGGCTCATTATCCGATTCAAACACAGGACCACGACCAACTACCATTAATTTACTTGTTGCTCCTTCCAAATACAAGATACTTCCTAAAGGTAATAATTCTTTTGACATATTCATTCTCCTCTACTAATCATTTTTGTTTTGACATTAATCTCGCACGAAACTTCCCGTACCACTGCTCATTGGTAATATTAAAGTACTCTCTGTATTCTTTTCGGTACTTATAGAAGTAGAAAGTTTTTACAGAAATAACAATTAATATTCCAAGAGAATAAAGTAGTATAGCTGCAAAAAAAAGAAATAAACATCCTGACAAAATAAATAAAAACTGTGGGTTATCTTTAATATTCTCACCAAATTTAAATGTCCAGCGATTTAAAATTGATAGTCCTATAAGGATTCCCCCGTATTTTCTTATAAATCTTGAAAATCTAATTATCCATTCATCACCTTGTACTTTTTTGCTACCGTATAAGCAATCTTTTAAATAAACAATCTTACTTACAACAAACTTATTAAATAAAGAAACACATATAACTAGTTGTAAAACGAACACGATCCATCCAAATGCTCCGATTGTAATACCAATCAGGAAAGGTAATGTCGAAACAATTGTCAGCATCAACATAACCCATAAAAAAAACGTTCCATATATTAATTGATGGGCGAAGTTTATTTTCGGCAAAACATTAAGAATCGTTAATACTACAAATGCGATAAGTAAGATTATCACCAATGAACGGACATAATATCCTAATTCTCCGATTAAAGATCCTGTCTCACTGGAAATTACTCTTACATTTTCAGTTGTCTTTCTGAACTCATCAGGCATATATACTCCAACTACATAAATCACGATAGAAAATACTGCCATTACTAATCCCGATAATCTTTTCCAAAAACTCATTGAAGAAAAAACACCCATCTGTGCTCCTTCTTCAGTCAATATACTCTTGTCAATAATTTTCTTAGATCGATTGAAACTTGCTTCAAACAAATTTTTATGCATATTACATCTCCTAACTTCATGTAAAAACAAAATAGAGATATAACTATAATATCTCTTTCTAACCAAAAATTTTTAGTTCCTTATTAATTAGGGACTCTTTTCTAGTTAGATTCTAAAACATTGTCATAAATATCATCTAGTCCATCTTGAATAACTCTATAAACCCACTCTTTTTCACTTGGTTTAAACCACTCTGCAAGCATATTTATCGTTCCAAAGGTAAAACCAACTAATGTTCCTACTATCCCTCCTGGCGAAAGAGCAACGGCTCCTTCAATCGGTCCCGCATTCTTAAGCAGAGAAAGCGATGCATGCATGAGAGACTTCCCTTCACTCTTGTATGCTCGGCTATTTTTATTATTATATTCTGTAATAGTAGTTATGCTGGCATCAACTCCCATAGAAATCCACCCGGAAATTTTAGCAACTTTCCCTAAAAACTTTAACTTTGAATACCATTTCGAATTTTTAATTGCTGTTCCAATTCTTTCAAAAGTAGTTTTAATTGGTTCGGTAATAGTTCCAATAAATTCACTAATTTGCTTAACCGTAACATTCGCAATCTTAAGATTTGATATTTTATTTATCACAGTATGCTGTAAAGTATTCAGAACATTATTGAAACTGCCCTGTTTCCATTTTGACCCTAATTTATTATACCATTCCCAATTTTGTTCTCTTGCTGTTTTTTTCATTAATCTCCAAAGTGAATTAAAATCTTCATTGACGTTTTTTCCTGCATTTCCATATTTGAGAAACATATTCTTCGTATATTCTTTTGTAACTGCATTACCAAAGTTCTTAGTGACAGTAAATGCTGTTTTGAACCACGGATGAATTTCCGCTAGTTTATTTTCTATGAAGTCTGGATTCGTCAAAAAGTCCATAAGATTTGTTGCTATTTTTCTTCTTGCCCACTCTGTACTTAATTTACTCGCCCAAGGCATTAATGTGATTTCAGAAGCAGAAATCATTTTATTATTTGAATCCCATACATTTTTTGTATGTTGTAAGCCTTGATGAATATTATCCATCAAAAAATCAATATGTGAGATGATTTGTACCGAATAGCTATTAAATTCAATAAGCTTTGCTAATTTTCTTTCTAATGTTTGTTTTAATCTTTCATAATTACCCTTATTCATTTTCAAACTATAAATATTTTGCGAGTTAGGGGTTGTTTTGGTATTTTCTTGATCGATTAATCTCTCATAGTCTATTATCATATCATTAGCATTCATAATTTGCCTATTTAGTTCATCTTCACTTAAACTAATCGTGTCTACACGGCTTCGATATTCTTCAGGCAACTTTGCACAGCTCTCTTTAAGTGCCTCATCCAACAATACACATCCTTTAAGCAACGGAATCAGCACATAATGAGTATAATTCCTAGCAGCTGAATACGCATTTCCCTGTAAATTAGCCGTATTGATAAACCTATGAAGAGAATTTTGTATATTCTCGTATGAATGGATTCTATTTGAAAATACATCACTAACACTATGTGCCTGATTATCTGAACTCCCTAAGTTCATTTCAATTCCCATTAAATCTCTCTCCCTTCCCTGTCTCTTTGTTCCTTTTTAATATCATTAATTTGTTCTTCCAGTAAGATGTTTTTCTTACGTAAGGCAATGTATTCACTCTCAAACTCTTTTTTTATCTTATTATCTTCTTGGAGTTGCGAATGATAAATTTCTTGAAATGTAGAAGTATCTGAAGAGTTGTGAAAGACTTCTAGAATTGATTCTAACAATTGTTTTGATTTTTTTGAAATTTGCTCGTATTCATTTAAAGCATTACGATTGTCACGAATTTTATTTTCAACAGAAATCTTTTCCTTTTGCAATCTGTTTACGTTAGTAATTAATTGGTCCATTTAATGTAAATCCCTCATTATTCCCAAGTTGAAGATTATCGATTTGATTTTCCAATTGTACGTCTTTTTCATGAAATGATTGAGAAGTCATCAAAAGATTATTGGACATAGTTTTCATCACTTGGCTAACAGCTTTGGAAATATCCAAAGATTTCTCAATTAATTCCTTAGCTTTATCGTTTCCACTAATCTTAGATTGCGTATCTTTCGTAACCGAATTGCTATTATCCAATTCTGAAATAGCACTAGCAAGCATTGAAGATTGTTCGGTTGCTGCTAAAAGATCATTCTTGATTTCTACCATATAACATTCCCTCTCTGTGCCTCCAAAAAATGATTAACACTGTTAAACACATTGGAAACTTGTTGATTCTAAATCCTTTTAAAAATATATAATTATAGATAATTACAGCTATTTCGAGAATACCTATTTTTGATTGAAAAGTCAATCTAACTCCCTGTATTCTTCATGTTTTTTTCAAACAAAAAAGCCATTCCTACCAGTTGCCTGATAGGAATAGCCTTCTAAGCTTTATTTCCAAAAATCATCGTAAATTGTAATCGGTAAGTGACGTTTATGTTCTGTCTTTCGATACCAATTTTCAATTGTCTCAGCCGCTTTTTCGTTGATGTCTTTTCCTTCGAGATAATCATCAATCTCTTCGTAAGTAACGCCTAGTGCTACTTCGTCTGGAAGGGATGGGCGGTCTTCTTCAAGGTCTGCCGTTGGAACTTTCAAGTATAGGTGTTCTGGAGCACCTAGTACTTGTAACATCGCACGGCCTTGACGTTTATTAAGACGCCATAATGGAGTGATATCTGCAGCCCCGTCCCCAAATTTCGTATAGAAACCGGTCACCGATTCAGCCGCATGGTCTGTCCCAATTACGGCACAACCTGTTTGGCCGGCAATTGCATATTGAGCGACCATTCGTTCACGCGCCTTAATATTTCCTTTATTGAAGTCTGAAATTTCCATTCCCAAGGCTTCAATACTGCGTTCAGACGCATCTACCGCATCCTTCACGTTTACTCGGAGCACATCCGTCGCCTTCATAAAGGCAATCGCGTCCATGGCATCTTGTTCATCTGCTTGCACGCCGTAAGGAAGGCGCACAGCATAGAAGCGATACACTTTTTGGTCTTGTTCTTCGTTTAATTCATCAATTGCCATTTGTGAGAGTTTCCCAGCAAGCGTTGAGTCTTGTCCGCCGCTAATCCCAAGGACATACCCATTCAAGAAGGGATGTTTCACAAGATACGCCTTTAGGAAATCAACGGTTTTACGAATCTCTTCTTCCGGATTGATCGTTGGTTTGACACGAAGCGTTTCGATAATTTTTTGTTGTAATGGTCTCATAACGT
>CAUSAK010000046.1:0-7183 GCA_963529535.1 uncultured Granulicatella sp.
TATAAACAAGCGTTAGAAATTCAAGATCATCCACAACTTGTTCAATTATTTGGTTCACAGGATCAACATTTGAGATTATTGGAAGAAACGTTTGGAACAGTCATTACTCATCGTGAAGAACAATTGTTAATTTCCGGTGAAGAAGAGTCTGTAAAACAAACGGTAATGTTATTAGAACAGTTACAAGAATTAATTTCCCGTGGTATTTCAATTTCTCAAACAGATATTGTGACAGCTATTAAAATGGCAAAAAGAGGTACATTAGATTATTTCTTAAATTTATATAATGAGGAAATTGGTCGCACATTTTCTGGCAAACCAATTCGTGCAAAAACATTTGGACAACAACAATATATTCATGCGATTAAGAAAACAGATATGGTGTTTGGAATTGGACCTGCAGGAACTGGGAAAACTTTTGTAGCAGTTGTGATGGCGGTTCAAGCTCTGAAAAAAGGTCAAGTAAAGAAAATTATTTTAACACGCCCAGCTGTTGAAGCCGGGGAAAATTTAGGATTCTTACCAGGGGATTTAAAAGAAAAGGTCGATCCATATTTACGTCCGATTTATGATGCGTTATATGCCATTTATGGAGTAGAGCATACGAATCGTTTATTGGAACGAGGAGTTATTGAAGTAGCTCCACTGGCTTATATGCGTGGACGTACATTAGAAGAAGCATTTATTATTTTAGATGAAGCACAAAATACCACAAGAGCACAAATGAAAATGTTCCTAACTCGTTTAGGTTTTGGTTCAAAAATGATTATTAATGGAGATAAAACACAAGTAGACTTACCAAAAGGAAGTCATATGAGCGGTTTAGTAGATGCTGAAAATAAATTAAAAGGAATTAGCGGTATTTCCTTTGTAGAATTTGATGCATTTGATGTGGTTCGCCATCCATTAGTATCAAGTATTATTGATGCCTATTCAGAACAAGGTGAATAAGTAAGGAGTAAATGAAAAATGAGACAGAAACTGAGAAAATTTCAGGAAGTTTGGGGCGTTTTCTATTTGCCCTTGCTTCTTTTTTTGACATTTATCACACTACTAGTGATAGGGTTTGGAAGTGTCAAACCAACAATCTATACCGTAGAATTAAATCAAGTTGCTAAAGAAACGATTCGTGCTCCAAGAACTTTGGAAGATAAAGCTCAAACAGAGAAAAATCAACAAATAGCGATGGATGCGGTTAGTGATGTACTAGTTTTTGACCAAGAACGTATGACAAAGCAATTGACAAATATTCAACAATTTTTTCAAGCTATTAAGTCTGTTGCATCCAAAGCATCTGCTGAAATTATTAAAACAGATCAAAGTAATACTTCTGAAGAATCCGTTACAAGAGTAGCGACAACACAAGAAAGAGTACAATATTTTAAGAAATCACTTGAAAAAGAGAATCAATCTATCAGAGAGTTTGCGATTTTTATTCCGGATAAATATATTTCTCAATTATTACAAGCGAATAATGAACAGCTAGCTTCTTATGAGAATACTTTAAAATCAGTTGTGGAGACACAAATGAAAAATCCTATTAGTGAAAGTACAGTGGCAAAAGCTCAAGAAGAAGCGAAGAAAACTTTATTCTATAGTGACTATTCTGATACAGAAAGAGAATTATTGGGTCAATTAGTAACAGTTTCTGTTATTGTGAATAATGTAGTTGATAAAGAAGCAACTCAAAAAGCGAAAGATGCTGCTAAAGCAGCGGTAACTCCTGTGAAAATTTTGCAAGGTCAGGTACTGATTCAAGAAGGGCACGTTATCTCGAATCAAGAGATTCGTCTGATTGAATTATTTGGCTTAAGTAATGGACAATCCAACTATCACGAATTATTGAGTTATTTATTATTCTTAACAGGAATCATTATTTTCTTAGCAGTTTATTTTTATAATCCTACTTCGTTTGAGAAAAAAAATCTTAGTGATATAGCAACAGCTTTAACGGTCTTTAGTTTATTACTAGTTGCTGGAGTATTTGTATTAAAAATACTAGCTTTAGTACAATATCGAGGTGTTGAACACATTGGGTTAGTGTTTCCGATAGCTGGATTTATTTATCTATTGTATCGTTTAACGAAGAGCTTGAGATTAACGATTTTTGCAATCGTGTTACTACCGATTTTTTCATGGTATTTCTTTTCTCAATCGACGAATAGTATTCATTTAATATTAACGACGGTATTTCTTTCTGTTATTGCGTGGATTGGAATTTTACATGAGAGAATCTGGAAAACGCAATCGTGGGTAAAACAGTTCATGAAATATCTTCTTTACCCAACATTGTTAGGAATTCCATTTGTATTTTATAGTAATTATGAATTTCAAACGCAACAAACGATGTTTGTCTTTCTATTTTTGGGATTAAGTGGATTTTTATCATTTTTAATACCAGTCATTTTAATGCCGTATTTAGCGTATGTATTTGAAGATAGTTCAGTATTGTTATGGGCGGAATTATCGAATCCAAATCAACCATTGTTAAAAGATTTGATTACACAAGCACCTGGAACGTATCACCATAGTCTAATGGTGGCAAATATTTCTGCAAACTGTGTAGAAGCAATTGGTGGCGATTTTCAATTAGCAAGAGTAGCCTGCTATTATCATGATATTGGAAAATTAGAGCATCCATTATTCTTTATTGAGAACTTACCTGGACATATGGAATCGCCTCATAAAATGTTAAGCGCTGAAGAATCGGTACATATTATTTTTAACCATGTAACAAAAGGGGTAGAAATTTTAAAACAACACCAATTACCGCAAGCAGTCATTGATATTTGTGCACAACATCATGGCACAACATTGATGAAATATTTTTATGCGGAAGCGTTAAAAAATAATCCGGATGTAAAAGAAGAAGATTTCCGTTATCCGGGACCAAAACCTCAAACAAAAGAGGCAGCCATTATTAATATCGTGGATAGTGCAGAAGCAGCAACTCGTGCGATGAAAGAACCGACATTAGAAAAAGTTGAAGCATTAGTCCATTCCATTATTATGAACCGACTAGAAGATGAACAGTTTGTAGAGTGTGATATTACAATGAAAGAAATAGCAATTGTTGAAAAAATGATTGTGACTTCTTTAAATGGTACCTTCCATTCAAGAATTGAATATCCAACAATTAAAAAACAAGAAGTGAAGTAGAAAGGAAATAGTATGTTTATTGAATTAATAGACGAAACAGAAGTAGTCAAAGAAGAATATCAAAAATTAGTAGAAGATGTTGTATCATTTGCAAGTGACTATTTACATTATCCAGAAAATCGTGAATGCTGTATTTCATTTGTATCAAGTGAAAGAATTCGTGAGATTAATCGAGACTTTAGAAATATTGATAAAGTAACGGATGTTATTAGTTTTGCTTTAGACGATGAAGATGAAGATATGGATCCAATTAAAAACTTTATGGCTTCAGATGAAAATTTTGTCACTTCTATTGGCGATATTATTATTTCAGTGGATCGTGCAAAAGAACAAGCAGAAGAATATGGACATAGTTTAGAACGTGAATTAGGTTTCTTAGCGTTACATGGTTTCTTGCATTTAAATGGTTATGATCATCAAACAGAAGAAGAAGAAAAAGAAATGACAGGCTTACAAACAGAAATTTTGACAGCCTATGGTTTAACGAGAAATGCATAAACAAGTCGAAAAAAATCATCATTTCAAACAATCCATGCTGCATGCTGTAAATGGCATTCAAACGGTATTTCAAGATGAGAGAAATTTCAGATTCGATGTTGTTGCTGCAATAGTAGTCGTTATCCTTGGGTTCTTATTAAAAATTGAAAGAGTAGAATGGTACTGGATTGTATTTTGTATCTTTTTAATGTTTATTTTAGAAATGTTAAATACCGTTGTAGAACAATTAGTGGATTTAATGGTAGAACATAATTATCATTTAGCTGCTAAAAAAGCAAAAGATGTTGCAGCGGGCGTCGTATTAATGGGAGCTATATTTGTACTCATTATGGCTTCTGGAATTTTTATTCCAAAGATTGTACAAATGTTTTTATAAGGAGAGAAATATGTCAAAACAATTTAAATCAGGTTTTGTAGCTATTGTAGGTAGACCGAATGTAGGAAAATCTACTTTTATGAATTATGTTTTAGGGCAAAAGATTGCTATTATGTCGGATAAAGCTCAAACAACACGTAATAAAATTCAAGGGGTATATACGAATCAAGATTGTCAAATTGTCTTTTTAGATACTCCAGGGATTCATAAACCAAAGCATGAATTAGGAAACTTCATGGTAGAAAGTGCTTATTCTGCATTAAAAGAAGTAGATGCTGTATTATTTATGGTGAATGCTGCAGAAAAAAGAGGTCCTGGTGATGACTTTATTATTGAAAAATTAAAGAAAATTAAAACACCCGTCTTTCTAGTGTTGAATAAAATTGATTTAATTTCTCCAGATGAATTATTAGACCGAGTTGAATCGTATCAAGAAACGATTCCGTTTGCAGGAATTATTCCAATTTCAGTTTTACAAGGAAATAATGTTCAAGAATTGATGACAACTTTAACGAATCATTTACCAGAGGGACCTCAATATTATCCAAGTGATCAAATTACAGACCATCCAGAATATTTCGTTGTATCTGAGTTGATTCGTGAGAAAATCTTGCATTTAACAAAAGAAGAAATTCCTCATTCAGTTGCAGTTACTGTAGATAAAATGCAAAAAGATGAATTTGATAAAGTACATGTTTATGCCAATATCATTGTTGAGAGACCAACTCAAAAAGGAATTATCATCGGTAAAGGTGGTAAATTACTGAAAGAAATTGGTGTCAGAGCAAGAAAAGATATCGAACAATTACTAGGAAATAAAGTATATTTAGAATTATGGGTTAAAGTTGAAAAAGATTGGCGTAAGAAAAAGAGCCATTTACAAGACTTTGGCTATCGTACAACAGACTATAAAGATTAAGGTGACTTTATGGAATACTTTCAAAAGTTTACCGGTATTGTTTTATTTCGACAAGAATATAAAGAACACGATATGATTGTTAAGATTTTCTCTCGAGAATTTGGTAAGCAAATGTTTTTTGTAAGGAATTTACAACGTTCTAGTCATCCTTTGTCTGCAGCAACGTTACCCTTTACGAGAGCTGTTTTTATCGGAACCATTCATCAAAATGGATTTAGCTTTATTAGGGAATGTCTTGAAGTACAAAATCATCGACGGATTTATGAACAAATTGAAGTTCAAGCAGTTATGACGTATATGATGCAATTAGTCGATGCTGTAATGGAAGATCGAATCGTGAATACAGAGTTGTATGATTTATTAGAAAATTGTATTCGTGCGGTGGAAAATGACTTAGATCCATTTATTTTAATGCATTATTTTGAATTGAAGATGTTAAAATATTTTGGAGTGGCATTTCAATGGCAACAGTGTTGTTTTTGCGAAGAGTCTGTCGGACCGTTTGATATTTCGTTGAAACATCATGGATTGTTATGTTCAAGACACTATGACAAAGATGAGAAGAGATTACAATTAAGTCCAAAAGCAGTGCATATTGCAAGGCTCCTTGTTGCAATGAAATCTCCTTTGCAAATTCAATCATTGAGTCTATCTTCAGAAACAAAAGCTGATTTAAAAAGACTTTGTGACTCATTAATGGACGAATATGTAGGAATTCGATTAAAAGGTAAAAAGTTTATTGATCAAATGCAAGAATGGCAGACTCAATTAAAAATACGTCGAAATAAAATAGATGAAAAATGAAATTACTAACAAAGAATATGGGCGATAGAATAAAAATCTATCGTCTTTTTTTGCGCACAATTAATTCTGTTTCCTCAGTAGATTATTAGAATTTATACCGTTTTCGTGATACACTAATTAAGATGAAATAAAACGGAGGTATGAGATGTACGAATATCTTAAAGGAGAATTAGTGGCTATTCAGCCAACCTATATTGTCGTAGAAAATCATGGGATTGGATATCAAATTATGTTTGCTAATCCTTATCGTATCCAATCAAAATTGAATGAAGTCATTCGAGTAGAGCTTCAACAAATTGTTCGAGAAGATTCGATTACATTGTATGGTTTTTTAAGTGATGAAGAAAAAGAATTATTTCAAAAATTAATTAGTGTTTCTGGTATAGGACCCAAAAGTGCAGTATCAATTTTAGCAAATGATGATGTGAATGGTTTTATTCAAGCAGTAGAATCAGGCAATATTACATACTTAACAAAATTCCCTGGAGTGGGTAAGAAAACTGCTCAACAAATTGTATTAGATTTAAAAGGAAAATTCACGAATATTGTAGTGGAAGAAGTAGCCACTCCAGTAGTAGAAACTGCAACTGGAATTAAACAGTTAGAAGAAGCAAGAGAAGCATTATTAGGATTAGGATATTCTGCAAAAGAAATTACAAAAGTTTGGAAAGAGCTAGAAGCAGCTGCTCCTCAAACAACACAAGAAGCATTATCCATTGCCTTTAAATTATTGATGAAATAGAAAGGAAGAAGTGTGTGGAAGAACATCGATTTGTAGATGGTAGTCCCTTAGATGAACAAGAAGTTTCAACGGAATTATCATTACGACCGCAAAATTTACAACAATATATTGGTCAGCAAAAAGTAAAAGAAGAGTTATCCATTTATATTCAAGCTGCTCGTAGCAGGCAAGAAGCATTGGATCATGTCTTATTATATGGACCTCCTGGATTAGGAAAAACGACTCTAGCAATGGTCATTGCAAATGAATTAGAAGTAGGAATTAAAACAACGAGTGGTCCAGCCATTGAACGACCTGGAGATTTAGTTGCATTATTAAATGATTTAAATGCTGGAGACGTTTTGTTTATCGATGAAATTCATCGCTTACCTCGTGTAGTAGAAGAAATGCTCTATTCTGCAATGGAAGATTTCTTTGTGGATATTGTAGTAGGACAAGGACCAACAGCTCATCCTGTTCATTTCCCATTACCACCATTTACTTTAGTGGGAGCAACAACTCGTGCGGGTGCTTTATCTGCTCCGTTAAGGGATCGTTTTGGAATTGTGTCTCATATGGAATATTATGATGAACAATCCTTAACAGAAATTGTGAAGCGAACAGCTAGTGTATTTGAAAGTGACATTCATGAAGAAGCAGCTAGAGAGGTAGCCCTTCGTTCAAGAGGAACCCCTCGTATTGCCAA
>CAUSAK010000047.1:0-7116 GCA_963529535.1 uncultured Granulicatella sp.
TTTTATTGGAAACAAATATTAAACCAACTTTTTTCCAGAACATTGTGGAAGTTTCTCATTCTTATTGTGGCACTTTATTGAGATAGAACAGTGAACTTTCTGACAAAGTTCGGTGTAAAAACTAAATGTGAACTTTTTAACTAAATAAAAAACAGTTCACTATAATTTATAGTGAACTGTTAAACCTATCTCTCTATGAAGGAGAAAAGCGGAATCTTATAGATATTAGTTGCTCTTCCTAAGAAGTAAATTTTATTATTTATCCTCTAAATCATCAACTAAATAATGGTACAATTGTTCAGATGAACTCATTTCGTTTACCCTTTCTACAAAGTTAGGTTTTTGTAGTAATTCAACTAATTCTTTCATCGCTGTAATATGTTTTCTACCTTCTTTTGCAGCTAAACATAAAATTATCGATATAGGATCTTTGTTCTCTCCAAAAGAAATAGGATTACTTAAAGTGACAATACTAATACCATATTTATTCACATCAGTTTCAGGAGTAGCGTGTGGCAATGCAATTCCTGGCATTATTACGAATCTAGTCACATTATCAGCTACTAAAAGTTTCATAAAGTAACTAGGTTCCACCACTTGTTCTTCTACTAATAATTGTGCTGCTTTAGAAACTGCTTCCTGCCAGTTTTCAGCCTTTTCTTTAATTCGAATCATTTTTGGATTAATCATATCTTTTAAATGAATTTCGCTCACAGAACTCTCAAATTTTACTTGAGAAATATCGTCCATACAGTATTCTAGTAATGCTTCTTTTAATAGTAGTTCATTTTCAACATGTGAATATTTTTTAGCAATAGACAACAACAAATCTACTCGTGTTAGAACATCTTTATCCGGATTCAATTGATGATTTACTTTTGTTTTTAGCTGTAATTTCTCTACTTCATTCATAATTGGATTTATTCTATATACCGGAACTGGATACTCAGAAAAATCTGAATTTATCTTATTTGTAAAGATCATATCAAAAGGAGCATTGAAAATCTGAAATTCTGCAAATGACATAGGTGGATAAAATTCAATGTTATCAAACAGCTTAGAAAGTTCATTATACATTATCGTGGAAATTCCAACTCCATTGTCACATATCACTAAAGCTTTATATGTTGAGACTACAACGTTGTCTTCAGTATATATACCCGCAAAATGAATGGCTAAGAAAGCAACCTCATCACTATTAAAATAAATGTTTAATTTACTTTCAATGGGCTTTAATGCTTGTTCAACGAAAACTAGTAAATCTGGATATTCTTGTTTTATTCTTTCTAAGTAAGGATTTCCTATCGGAATGTTAAAACTAACACGGTAAAATGCTGCTCTGAAATGCGCATAGACTTTCTCAAATAAATCTGTTGTTGGCATGCCGTCTAAACCACTTAACACCAAAAATCTATTAATAAATGTATTTACCATACTAGAAATTAAAATTCGATCACTATTATTTTCAGAAAAAGTTGCAACAGATATTGATAACAACCATGCACTAAGATACGCCAAATCAGATTTACTCACTGAATACTCTTTGGTCAATTCAACGGCTAATTTATACTCGCGTAACTCCTCCGTATATTGAATTAATTTTTCAGGTAGAAACTCACTATTTTGTTTATTTATACGATTTAATATTAGATTAAATACAAAATAGAATTGGTTAGTGCGGTTAGACACAAAACGAATATTAAACTGTTGCAGTTTTTTTATTAAATAGTCTCGTTCAATTACAGCTAATTTATAATCATTCAATATTTTTTTCAATAAAAAATCTGTTTTTGAACTTAAGTAAATTTGATTCAAGAAAAGAAGAAACTGATATCTTTTATCCTCTTCTGATCCAACTAAAAAATAACCTTGATTCTTAGTGTTGCCAATCTCAATTTTATTAAAATAAAGAACTTTTTTTAATTCTTTTAGATCATTAATTAACGTTGACTTACTAATATTCAAATTAATCATTAAATCAGCCATTCCAATCACAGAATTTCTACCAAAGATACTGAAGTAAATATAAGCCTGTCTTTCCTCTTGACTATAGTTTACATCGAGAGATTTATTTGAAAGTAGTTCTCTAATTACTTTTTTACAATTTGAACTAATAAATATATACCCTTTAGAATCCAATAAGATTCTTTCAGTACTATTAGATTCAGCAATCTTATCATTAATTTTTTCTACTCTATATTCTATTTGTCTTCTTGTATATTTTAATCTTTTCTGAATTTCTTGTACTGAAGAAATATTTTGTTCACCCAAAAACTCAATTATTTGCTTTAACTCGAAATCCATTTATTTATGCCCCTCCTCATGTAGATTTTAGCAATCTAATAATTTCTTTTGCATTTTCTTGAATTTCTTCTGAAGTACCTTTGGTTAATAATGATCCGATTCCACAGCAAGCTACACCAGATTTTTTCCATTCAACAATATTCTCAAGAGAAACCCCACCTGAAGCAAGAATAGGTAGTTGGGGTAAAGGTGTGTTAATCACTTTAACCGCCTCTGGTCCCCAGAAATTAGAAGCTGGGAAAAGTTTTATAAACGATGCTCCATACTCCGCTGCTGTTATAACTTCTGTAATAGTTGTACAGCCAGGACAATATGGAATTTGTTCTCTATTACAAATTTTCGCGACATCTTCATTAAAATTAGGTGCGATAATAAATTGCGCACCTGATCTGATAGCTAGTTTCGCATCAACTACATCTAAAATTGTACCTGCTCCAACTAAAACTTCATCACCATACTTAGAATGAATATGTTTTATAATACTTGGCGCCTCTTTACTATTGAAGCTGAATTCGAGCACATTGATACCAGCTGTCAATCCAGCTTCAACAATTTCCTCAGCGCGTTCCATACTTTCAGTTCGAATTATAGTCATAACTCCTGAATCAAAAATTTCTTTTACTATTTCCCATTTTTTCATTTGTCTTCCTCCGTAAATGGTAGAATTGGAAAGCGAGTATATTTTTCTATAACTTTATCTTGGGATAGAACAAATTTTAACATCGAAGGAGCTGTTCCAACTTTCATTTTCATTCTAAAATCATTAACTCTTTCTTGATAAAGTTTTGCATTTATAAAATCCTTGTTTAAAAATAGTTCATATAACTTTACAAAGTCTTCTGCAATTACATTACTAAGACCAGAAACTCCACCGACTGCGCCTAGCTCCAGAGCATTTAAGAATAATGAATCTGATCCTATATAAACTGCTTTATTTTTTGGCGTAATTTTGCAGTATGATGAAAGTAAATCAATAGAACCGCTGCTATCTTTAATCCCAATAATATTATCTTTCTCTAAAAGTTTTTCGTATATCTCACTAGTAATCGTATTTCCTGTTAAGCCTGGAATATTATAAAGAAGTATGTTTTGGTCAACACTTTCTGATACTTTCAAATAATGGGTCAACAATTCAGTATTGGATAACTTGTGAAAATATGGTGTTATTACCGAAAATGCATATGGTTTTAAATGCTTTAAATCATTAATCAATTGAATAGTTGATCTTGTACTACACTCTCCAGCACCAATAATAATAGGTACTCGATTCGAAACATATTCCGAAACAAATTTTGCATATTCAATTTTCTCAGAACGTTTCATGCTTGTAAACTCACCATTAGTTCCGAGAATAAACAATCCATTTATTCCTTTATCAATTAGAGAATCTATCAATCTTTTTGTTGATTCATAATCGATATTCTCATTTTCATCAAAAGGAGTTAGCATCGCAGTTATTACACCTTTTAACATATTATTTCGCCTCATTTTCTATAATATTTCCGATGTTCCCACCTGGATGCCATTGAGAATACGTCCCTAAAGACAACTCTTTACAGTACTGAAGATATACACTTAATAATTGTAACACGATAATCTCACTCAAGTAAGAGGCTCTAGGAGGTAATCCTAAATCATCCCCTTCTTTGTCTACTTTCGCCACCAAAGTGTACTTAGATAATCTGCTTAATTCCGATTCGCTGTTTGAAGTTACCGCAACAACAATAGCTCCATTCTTATTAAGTACATTAACTGATTTTAATAATTCTGTTGTTTTACCACTATTAGAAATGGCAATAACTACGTCTCCACGTGCAACTTGTCCCGCACTTCCATGAATTGTTTCTGTTGCATCTAAAAAATATGAAGGCGTTCCGATAGATGAGAACAAAGATGCAATATAACGTGCGACATAACTTGGTTTTCCCACACCTGTTACATGCACTCGACCTCCATTTTTTTCACTTTCAATAATACTATTGGCAACCTTTTCTACTTCCTCTATCGAAAGAGAACTAATGCTTTTTCTTAACTCTTCAGATAGATTATTCAAATAATCTCTTGTTTTTTCTTTAGTGTTTACCATAATTTTCTCCTACATTTAAGAATAAGCAAGATAGTATAACCACCTTGCTTATTCATTACTTATCTAAATAATCCTAAGAACCAGTCAATAATTACTCCAACCACATTGTAGTCAACATTAGGGAATGATGCTCCACTTATTCCTAACGTAGAGAACATTGGATACAAAACTAAAGGCAGTGCTACTAGAGCGATACCAACGACGAAAGAACCAGCTAAAGCACCCTTCCATCCACCGTATGCATTACCAAACACACCAGATGTTCCACCTGAGAAGAAACAGATACCTGCCGCAGGAATCATAATCACAGGACTCTTAAAGAGAACCATCAAGAACATTGCGAATAACCCACCAAGAAATGATCCCACAAAACCAATAACTACAGCTGTAGGAGCATAAGGGAAGATTGCTGGACAATCCACCGCTGGTTTAGAATCCGGAATATATTTTTCAGAGATTGCCACAAAAGCAGCCGTAATTTCTGCAATAAATTGACGAACACCATAAATCAGAACGCTCATTGCAGCAGCAAACTGCAATCCTTGTAATAATGGGTAGATAAACCATACATCATTTCCACTCATTTTAGTAACAAACTCAAGTTGTCCTGTAAACACATTTGCAAATACTGCGATATAGAATAATACAACCATGAACAATGCAATCGAGAATACAAAATCTCTAAATAATGAGAAGAATTTTGGTAATTTAATTTCTTTCGCATCATCTTTTTCTTTTGATTTTGCAAATAATTTACCGATACATCCTGCTAAAGCATATCCAATTGTATTGAAATGTCCCATTGCAATAGAATCATCACCAGTAATTTTTCTCATGAATGGTTGAGCAATTGTTGGGAGTGCTGCTCCGCAAAGACCTAATACAATACCACCGAATAAGATTGTCCACAAACTATTAAATCCATGTGCAATGAATACTAATGCAAGAACACATGCAAAATATAGGAAATGTTGTCCAGTCAAGAAGATGGCTTTAAAAGGTGTAAATTTAGCAAATAGTAAGTTAGCAACAAAACCAACTAATACGACCATTGCAACCTCTGTACCATAAGTATTTAATGCCATACCTGTTGCAACTTCTACCTGAGTAGTAACACCATCAATTCCAAAGCCATTGTTAAATAATTTAGTAAAATTACCAACAATAGATCCAATAGCAGCAGAACCAATATTAAAAATCATAAATCCAATAATTGTCTTAGCTGTACCTGAAATCACTTGTTCTGTAGTCTTTTTTTGTAAAACTAACCCTACAAACGAGATAATACCAACAATCAACGCTGTATTTCTTGATTGTGCTAATAATGCTTCAATCATTTTTACCCCTCCTTAGAAGCTAAAAATTCATTTAATTTTTCTAGAATTTCTGCTTTATTCATAATGTTTCTTACACCAACAGCATAAGGCACTACATCTTTTAATTCTTCAGTTAAATCCTCCATAGTAATAATTAAATCCCCATTAAAGCCAATAAGGGAATCTAAATTTCCATGTTCAGTAACTATCGGAAGATTATTTTCACTAATAACTTGGTCTGCTTTAATTTTTAACAACATACTGGAACCCATTCCAGCTCTACAACAAACAAGTGCGTTATACATTCTTATCTACTCCATTCGGTTATAAATTCATAAACAGCTTCACTATTTTCCGCTTTATCTAAGCAATCCAAAAATTCTGGTTTTTCCAACAATTCCACTAGTTGAGCAAGAGCTTCTAAATGACCTTGACTCGAAGTCATTGATAAAGTGAATAGATATTTCACTGGATTATTTGGGCTATCAAGAAATGAAACTGGATTTTTCAAAATTGAAATTCCTAAAGCTTTTTCAAGAGCTCCTTCCTCTGGTCTTGCATGAGGAATTGCTATTCCTGGTGCAACGACAAAATACGGCCCATGCAATTTTGCTCCTTTTATAATATTTTCTGGATATTCTGGAAGAATCTTTTTACTGTTAATTAATGGAATTGATGCATTTCGAACTGCTGATTCCCAATCTTCTGATTCATCATCTTTTATAATAGCCGTTTTATCAATCAAGTCTTTTAACAAGCTACCACCTCGTTTATTTGTTTTAGGTTAACCTCTACTTTGATAGTACATTCTAAAGAAACCGTTATCAATACGATATAGGAACAACTTTTGTAATTAATTTCAACAAAAAATATACCTAAAAATACCTTATTAAATCGTATCTGCCTATAAATCACACTTTTTATGTATGAAATTTAATTTCCCGAAAAGTAACATATTTGTTACTGTAGCATATATGTTACTTTTTACTTTTTTTGCAAAAAAATTGCACTAAAAAAACGCTATTCATTTAATGAATAACGTCTGTTTTTAATATATAGTTTTATGTATAAGTCAGATTTTTCAAGTCTTCTTTTTCTGTCGGGGATATTGTTAAATCAACGTTCACTGAACTTATTAATTCAATCTACTCTGCAAATTTGATAAATTACAGGAATTCCACCAGTAATAATTATTAACTTATAAATTATATATTATTTTAGTGCTTTATATTCAACAAGTTCATTTTTGGGATTATTTCTTATTTCCTTCAGAAAACTTATTTTCAATTTTTTTAGGTCTATTTTTGATCAGAAACACCGATTTTCGTTGATATAACAACATTTTCGTCTGAAAAACAAAAATCCCGAAATTCACTTATAAGTGAATTTCGGGATTTCGCATTTTACTGT
>CAUSAK010000048.1:0-6917 GCA_963529535.1 uncultured Granulicatella sp.
ATCCTAATAATGGAGTTTTACCTTCTGATAGAGGGCTGTCTTGGTTTGGAGTAGATACAACTTCTAATTTTCCATTAGAAAGAACTAACCATGCCCAACCTGAACCAAAGCGAGTTGTTGCTGCTTGCGCGAATGCTGCTTTGAATTCGTCGAAGCTTCCGAATGCTTCATTGATGGCTGCTAATAAATCACCTTCTGGAGCTTTTGCACCATCAAGAGATAATTGAGTCCAGAATAAGCTGTGGTTTGCATGTCCGCCACCGTTGTTGCGAACAGCTACACGGATATCTTCAGGAACAGCGTTTAAATCGCTAATTAATTCTTCAACTGTTTTTTCGAATAATTCAGGGTGTTTTTCTACCGCTGCATTTAAATTTGTAACATATGCATTGTGATGTTTGTCATGGTGGATTTCCATTGTACGTGCATCAAAATGTGGTTCTAATGCGTCAAACGCATATTCTAATTTTGGTAATTCATAAGTCATTACTAAATTCCTCCTAAAATTAAATACAGTTATGAAAACTGTTTCTTTCTTCAATCATCATACCACCCACCAAACACGATACGCAAAAATTATGCCCACTCTCCCAAATCCCCCAAGCGTGTTAATTTATGGTATAATAATCCCGCTACATAGAGAAAGAAAAGAGATGAAAACATGAAATTTACAGATTACGCATTACAGCCTTATTTGCAAAAAGCATTGGCTGACTTAAAATTTACACAACCAACACCTATTCAAGAACGCATCATTCCTCTTTTATTAAAAGGAGAATCTGTGATTGGTCAATCGCAAACCGGGAGCGGAAAGAGCCATAGTTTCCTATTACCACTCATCAACAAAATTGATCCTAACCGTCAAGAGTTGCAATTAGTGATTACTGTTCCAAGTCGAGAACTCGCAGAACAATTAACCGCTGTAGCTTCACAACTTATTTCATTTAGTGATACAGAAATCTTATTAGAAAAATGTATCGGTGGTACAGATAAAAAACGCCAAGTGGCAAAATTGACACAAACGCAACCACATATCGTGATCGGGACACCTGGTCGTATTTTCGACTTAATGCAAGAGAATGCTCTCTTCGTTCAAACCGTTCAAATGATGGTCGTCGATGAAGCCGATATGACATTTGACTTAGGGTTCTTAGAAACTGTCGATGAAATCGCGTCTCGTATGCCAGAAAACTTACAAATGTCTGTTTTCTCTGCAACGATTCCAGATAAAATCAAACCATTCTTGAAGAAATACTTGGGAAATCCAAAGGTAATTCAAATCGAGAATACGCAACTCGTTTCACCAACGATTAAAAATCAATTACTAGTCACAAAGGCTCAAAATCCAATGGACGTTCTTCGTCAGTTACTTGTAATGGGTCATCCTTACCTCGTTCTTATTTTCGTAAACACGAAGCAAAAAGCAGACGAAGTGACAAAAGATCTCCGCAGCCATAACTTCAAAGTGGCAACGATTCACGGAGATATCCCTTCAAGAGAACGTCGCCGCGTGATGAAACAAATTCAACAAATGGATTATCAATTCGTTGTCGCAACTGACCTTGCTGCACGTGGAATTGATATCGAAGGCGTTTCTCATGTCATCAACTTAGAAATTCCTGGCGAATTAGAATTCTTCATTCACCGTGTTGGTCGTACTGGACGTAATGGTCTTGAAGGAACTGCCATCACTTTCTACACACCAGACCAAGAACAAGCCATTCAAACATTAGAAGGAAAAGGTATTTCTTTTGAAACGGTTGAATTGAAGAATGGCGAGCTTGTCGAAAGTTATGATCGCTCTCGTCGTGAAAAACGTAAAAACACGCAATCTAAAGACTTAGATCCTCGCCTCAAAGGCATGATTAAGAAAGCGAAGAAAAAAGTAAAACCTGGCTACAAGAAAAAACTTGGTCAGGAAATCCGTCAAAAACAGCGTAGACAAAATCGTACAAAAAATAAATAATACTGACATTTTCATTATTTCAGATTACTTCGAATCCTTACGGATATCTTCATAGTAATAGTGACGAGGCACCAGCTCGATCCTAAGGTCTCTCGCCTTTAAAGCCTCAAAAGGGACGTATGGAATTATATTCCTACGTCCCCTTTGCACAGTGGTTGAATGGAACGAGCTTCGCTACATGTAACTCACTCGTTCCTATTCAACTTTGTGGGGGAAAGAAAACGAAATGGCCAAAATAGAGTCTTCTATTTTGGCCATTTCTGTCTTTCTCCCTCGTTTTAATGCAACTTCCCGTCACTATTACTATAGAATCCGTATGATTCTTCGTAATCTCGGTATAGTATAGTAAATTATTCTCTGCTATTTAATTTTTTATGGATTTTCTCAAAAATAAAACTCTTAGAAACTTTTTCTTGTTTCTAAGAGTTATTTTTATTGTTTTTTATTTTGCTGAGCGATGAATTCTCGCATTCCAAGGAGCCAGTTGAAGGTAGATGTTACTAGTAGGTACATAAACATCCCTACTCCTCCGCCAATGCCTAACACGCCAATCACCGTATAGATGGTCGCTGGCAAGAACATTGCAGCAATTGTTAACTGTTTCGATACAGTTGGATGCATTTGAATATAGGCTCTCATAAATAAGGCTGTTAATAATCGTACGATAAAACTAATTAGAATCATCAATACATACATCATTAAAGTATTATAAATGAAGCCAAATACTAGTACCCCGATAAATACTAGCCACAGTTTCGACTGGAATTCTTTAATAAATTGTTGCACATTTTCTTTACTGAATCCATTTAAGCCCTCATAAGAAAATTTTGAGGTATTAATGATGGTGTCTACAACAATATGGTCTTGTAAAATCCCGATGGATGGAATCCCTTGACTAGATTCAGACGTCACATCATTGTCCGTAGACTTTCCACTAGGGTCGAAGACGATATTAAATACATCCGAACGGTAAACAAATCCTGTATTGTCTCCCGCCGATAACTTACCATCTTGAATCGAGAGGTCTGGGAATTGTTTTGCAACGATGCCTAAGTTCGTATTCATGCTTGCGATATCTTTTCCGGCACGAATAAAGCCAGGAATTGAAACGAGTAATACGAGTAGGAAAAAGATTCCTTTTATTTTCTTCAGTGGATTTTGTAAAATCGTCCAAATTTTATTTGGTTTTAAAATACTTAATTGAATAAAGTCTCTAATCGTCATGTGCGCCTCCTATATAGAGAACAGTTTACAGAAAAAGGGCGACCTTTTCAAGAAAACGGGGTTGCGCGATGAGAATACATTCTAAAATATTCCTGAAAATCCTTGCGGATTTCTTTTATAGTAGCGGTAACGTTACACCGGTTCGAGCCGTTTCGTCTCTCTCCTTCGAAGATTCAAATGCGGAGTACGGGATAAATCCCTACTCCGCATAATTCTCTTTCGATGTCTTTCACGTTACTGCTACTATAAAAAATCCTCGGCTTTTTAGGAATTCCATTTATAACATTTTCTTCGCTTTTAAAAAGGGAGATAATTGTGCTCTCTATAATGTCTTACGGAATTCTTTTATAGTTGCTATAGCGTTACACCGGTTCGAAACGTTTCGTCTCTCACCTTCGAAGATTCAAATGCGGAGTACGGGATAAATCCCTACTCCGCATAATTCTCTTTCGATGTCTTTCACGTTACTGCTACTATAAGAAATCCTCGGCTTTTTAGGAATGGCTTTACATCATTTTCTTCGCTTTGAAAAAGGGGGAATAATTGTGTTGTCTACAATGACTTAGGGAATTCTTTTATAGTTGCGAAAGCGTTACACCGGTTCGAGCCATTCTGTCTCTCATCTTCGAAGATTCAAAAGCGGAGTACGGGATAAATCCCTACCCCGCTTTTTAGTAAGTAAAACAAGACTAGGTTACCCTAGTCTTGTTGTCGTATATCATAATTTATGTCACTACGCTTTCTATCAATATTCACAAAAATTAGAGGTAATAATAAAGGAACGAGCATCACATAAATATAAGCATATCTGAAATAATTCGTCACGGGTGAAAATACACACGTTAGTATTACTGAAGCAATAAGTAAGATCACGGGACCTATTAATTTATCCTTTCTAACTATAGAAATCAACCAAATTAACAATAAAATCATTGTAAAAATGCCAGATTTATAGAATATAGAAAAGATAGAGAAATTTGAAAACTCCCAATGTAAATAATCTAAAAATCTATTGAATTTTCCTAACATATTTTTCCCTTGATTTTGATTCCAATTATTGTCATGCTTGATATCATTTTCGAACCAGTTTTCTTCTCCGTTATACATCGAATAGTAATAATTTCCAATGTAGGCAACATCCCCAACACTATATATGCTCCAATAAGAAACCGATAAATTTAAAACTGCCTCGATATATGTTTTCGGATGTAATCTATAACCTTTTAACCATATTTTGAAGAATTCCTTTTCCCGTCCTGCAAATTTTTCATTCTTCATTTTTTGCTTAATAGGATCCGCAATTCCAAACTCAAAATCATCTAAATTTTTTAGACCTAAAGTCTCATCGTAAAACTTAATTTCTTCTTCCGTAAAACTCTCTCTATGGAATTTCATTGCTGAAGCTAATTGTTGAAATCTTGGTGAAAGATAATCATATTGGAATCTCGAAGGAGCTGGCTTCAATAAAGATAAGCCAATTTGATTTAAGCCTAAAGTAAAAACAATTGAAGCCACTGTTAGTAATAGAACTTTCTTACGATTTAAACGGTTATATACCAAAAGTGCTAACACAGCAACTATAAGATAAATTACTGCTTTTCTATGTAACATATATACTAAGAAAAAAGAAAAAACAAACGCGAAAAGATATTTTTTCTTACTCCAAAATTCTTCTGGAAAATATTGGATTAAAATGATACATAGAAAATAAATCATTAAAGCATTCATGAGGTGAGTATCTTTATAAGTCGTGATACTTGTGATTATAAAATTAGGATACATCAAATAGAAAAGATAAATTACCATCTTTAATTTCTTATTAACTTTAAATCTGTCAAAAATTTCAAATAGCACATATACAGTAATTAACGAAGTAATTATCATAGTTAATAGGTTTAAAATAGCAACGCCAACACCAACACCACCAAAAAACTTCCAACCAAATTTAGCAAATAGTCCCACGATATAAGTATACAAATAAGGATGTGAATTAGTTAATGGTGTATATCCCAGTCCTTCTTTAATAATATACATCCCATCCCAAGTTGTTGAACCTGGATAAAATAGGAAGAAAAAGACCAAACGAATCGCAAGAAATGGAATAAGTAGTTTAATATATTCCTGTTTATTAAAAGTGATATTATCTAAATCTAAACTTATTTTAGTTGATTGATTAAATTTAGTTATCATTAACAAACAAAAATGAAATATACTAATGAATGAAAATATAATTAAAATTATAAAACACAATATCGCATATTTTCCTGACGCGCCACGTAAAAGATGATGCGTATATGAGATATCACTTCCAACTATATACATGTTCGAAAGAAGTAAACTGAAAAAAGCCACAATTATTTTTTTTCTACGGTCAAATTCCTGGATTTTCTCTTTACACAAGCAATAATAAATAGTTATAAACAGTAAAAAAGATACAACAGAGTCACCTTCAAAAACACGAAGAAAAGAAACATAGTCTTTAACAACAATAGTTTTATTAAACGTCAATGCAAAAGTGGCAACTAAAGCAACTAAAGCGTTATAGATTTTAGTATTAACTTTAATTAGACTTTTCATTGCTAAATACCCACTTTCTTTGAATTTGATAACTAATTAAGAATAGCACTGTATCAACAATTATTTTTATAAAGGTTTCAGACATATTTGTCATATTCCAAATCGCAAACACTAAAGTCGCTGAAAGAGCTAACTGAACAAGCGCTAATGAATAATATTTATAAATTGTATTCTTAATTCTTTTTTCACCATTAAAAACGATATTCTTATTAACCGTAAAATTATAATATGATGAAAAAATACGTGCAATAGTAGTAGCTACACCAATTAATACTGCTCCTCTTTCTAACCCCATACTTAACAAGAGAGTAAGCATCAACTGAAAAAGGCCAATGTCTAAAATAAATGAAGAAACTGAAGACAATACAAACTTGAAGAACGATGCAAAAATCACTTTATAAATTCTGATAGAATCTTTAATTGGATTAAAATGAGTTTCCGCATTATTATCAAAGTAGATTGTTTCGATTGTTACTTCATCTATTGGCACTTTATGATCAATCACTTCAATCAACATCTTTGTTTCATACTCGAACCTTTCACCATCGATATCTACCATTAATGGAATAATTGAATTAGGAAATCCTCGTAATCCTGTTTGAGTATCTGTAATTGACGTTCCATACAATAACTTAAAAACAAATTTTGTTAACTTGTTCCCAAATTTACTTTTTGGTGGCACATTATCAGAATCAAAATCTCGACAGCCTAAAATTAAAGAATGAGGACATTCATTCATTTTATCAATCATTTTTAAAACATCTTCAACACGATGTTGCCCATCAGAATCTGCTGTAATGATGCCGTTAAAATTATTTACTTCACATAAAGTTAAATAATAATTAAATGCATTCTTAAGGGCTCTACCTTTTCCTAAATTTTTTGCGTGCCTGAAAATTTTACACTCGGTAGATGCCTCTAACTCTGAAAAAATTGGTTGGAATTTTTCAGAACTTCCATCATCTATTACTAAAATATCCTTTACCCCTGCATTATTTAAGTCTCTGACATAGTCCAATAATAATTCATTAGGATTTAATGCTGGTATTACAATTAAAGAACCTTTCATATTCTAATCCTTTCTTTTATTAGTCGCGGTCAACCCACTTGCGGCCATCACGTTCAATAAGATCGTAACCTGCTTGTGGTC
>CAUSAK010000049.1:0-6740 GCA_963529535.1 uncultured Granulicatella sp.
ATCCAGTGGTGGCGTATGATGAGGCCAACAACACTGGCGACTTGAAGCATATTATCGTACGACGTGGGTTGCGTACGAAGCAAGTGATGATTATTTTCGTGACGAGAACAAAGGTGTTGCCGCAAGCTGAGGCGATTGTCAGAGATATTACAGCGGCGCATCCGGAAGTGGTGTCTATCGTACAAAACATCCAACCGAAGCCAACGAACGTCATCATGGGACGTGAGACAAAGGTGTTGTTCGGGGAAGATGTGTACGAAGAGAAGTTGTTCGAATTCACGTTCAAGATTAGCGCGCGTTCGTTCTTCCAAGTGAATACCGTGCAAACCGAAGTGCTCTATCAACAAGCCATCGACGCTGCGGACTTGAAGGGCGGCGAGACGGTCGTGGATGCGTATTGCGGAATCGGGACGATGAGCTTGGCCTTTGCCCGCGATGCAAAGAAAGTCTATGCCATGGAAATCGTGGATGATGCGATTGTGATGGCCAAGGAAAATGCGAAACTGAATGGCGTGACGAATGTGCATTTTGAAACGGGTGCGGCCGAGAAAATCATGCCACGCTGGAAGGAAGAAGGCATCCAGCCAGATGTGATTGTCGTGGATCCACCGCGCAAAGGGCTCGACCTTGCGTTTATCGAAGCGGCGTGTGCAACGGGACCTGAGCGTATCGTATACGTAAGCTGTAACCCAGCAACACTTGCGCGAGATCTTGTACACTTCAAGGAACGTGGATACGTAGCGCAATACGTGCAACCAGTGGATATGTTCCCGATGACCGCGCATGTTGAGTGCGTGGCGTTGCTTGTACGAGCTGAGGTATCAGCGAAGTAAAAATTGAATATATTGATATTTCCAGCACCAGATGGAGGGGAAACGATGCATCATATTGAGATTTATGTAAGTAATTTAGATAAAACCAAGGATTTCTATTCTTGGCTACTTAGCATTTTAGGTTTTGAGTTATTTCAAGAATGGGAATATGGATTTTCCTATAAAAAGGACGAGTTTTATATTGTTTTTGTACAGACAAAAGAAAAGTATCTTAATAACGGATACAATAGATGTAATATCGGCTTGAATCATCTTGCTTTTCGTTGTCAAACTAAGGATAAAATCGATCAAATTAGGAAGAATCTTATTCAGAGAAATATAGTTTTGCTTTATGATGATAAATATCCATATGCCGGTGGTGCAGAACATTATGCAGTCTATTTTGAAGATCCAGATAGGATTAAAGTAGAAATTTGCTTGGGTTAACTTAAAAATTGTCAGTAATGATGATTGATGTTAAATTTCAGTTTATAGCTATGTTTCCACATATAGACAGGTTCACTTGTTTCATGTTGAGGATATGTCACTACTAGTACGTTCTTAGACAGGAGGATAAAATAATGGAGATTTTGGAAGTTAATCCTATTTCGGTTAAAAAAAGAATGACTGAACTCCTATTTGATTATCTTTTAATCATAACTTACTTGGGTATTCTGTTTCTTTGCGCTATAACTTATTACTACATTGTTTTTAATGGTGTACCAATGCAGACAGAATTTCAGGCGCAGACTCTTACATTTGTTATCAGTGTTTTGCCAATCATGCTTTATTTCACATTTTCGGATTATGCAAAAAATGGAAGTTTTGGGAAATCAAAAGCAGGGCTTCGTCTGGTCTATCAGAAAAAGACAATTCAGGCCAGCTTTATTAGAAATCTCATCAAATTTTTACCTTGGCAATTAGGGCATATGGGAACTTTTCATGGAGTCTATAGTGATTTTGATCTAATATCCATTATCCTCTCGTCTTTAGCAACCTTACTTGCACTGTTGTTACTGGCGATGGCAATTTTTAGAAAAGATAAAAGGCATCTAGGAGATTTGCTAGCTCATACACAGGTTCAACTAGAGGGTGACGATAAGTGATTCAACTTAGAAGTTAAAAAACGCGGATACGTAGCGCAATACGTGCAACCAGTGGATATGTTCCCGATGACTGCGCATGCAATGTACACCCAAGAAAACGAGTAAGGGGAAGTGTGATTGGCTGCGTGCTAGTGCAACCGGAATGCCCAACATATTAATCTAATATAAGTATTAAAATGGTGTAGACAAATGCAAATTTTGGAGGTTTAGATTATGGCTTCAAGTAAAGAGTATTTAGATTTCATTTTAGAACAACTATCCGAGTTGGAAGAAATAACATATAGATCAATGATGGGCGAATATATTGTTTATTATCGTGGGAAAATTGTTGGTGGGATTTATGATGATAGGTTTTTAGTGAAGCCTGTTAAATCTGCAATAGCATATATGCCAAATGCAAAATATGAGTTGCCGTATGATGGAGCAAAGGAAATGCTATTGGTAGATGATGTTGACAACAAAGAGTTTTTAACTAACTTATTCAATTCGATGTATGATGAGTTGCCTGCACCAAAACCAAAGAAATAATCGAATTCGAGGGGGGCTTAAAATGCTTGAGATAAAAGAAACAATGATTGAGAATATCAAATGTGTCCAACAGCTTTGGGCTGATGGGGATGTCATGAAGTTCGTCGGCTTTCCGGACGGCTTACATCAAACAGATGAAGGGATGCAAAATTGGTTTCGGTGGATTAAATCGAACAGACCGACTTTAAACCACTATTCAATTTTCGAAGACGGGAAATACTGCGGAGAATCGTTCTATGAAATCGACGCAGAGCATCGAAGCGCCGCTCTGGACATAAAATTGTTTGGATTTGCACGGGGATGTGGAATTGCAACGGCCGGGCTCTCCCATGCGATCAAAGAAGCGTTCCTAAACGGTGCAGAAATTGTATGGGTCGATCCGAATCCGGAAAACATGAAAGCAATCGCGTTGTATGAGAGACTTGGCTTTCAGCAGAAAGACTTTCCGGAGTACCTGATTTCCGAGGGTGAGGAGAAAACCTCAATCTATATGGAACTTCGCAAAAACTGATTCATAAGTAAAGTAAATTTATAATGGATATTTTATAAGGAGGGTATATATATGTTAGGAGCAATTGTGGGAGATATTGTTGGTTCAGTTTATGAATGGAACAATATTAAAACGAAGGATTTTCCCTTGTTTAGGAAGGATTGTTTTTTCACAGATGATACGGTGATGACCTGTGCTGTGGCGGAAGCAATCATGAATGGTGGACAGAAGGATGACTTCATTGATGCCATGAAGAAGTACGGCAGAATGTATCCAAACGCGGATTACGGTGCCAGATTTAACCAGTGGCTTATGACCGACAACCGTGAGCCTTACAATAGTTTTGGAAATGGTTCTGCGATGCGCGTTTCTCCGTGTGCTTGGGTGATGGAGGCTACAACAGACGAGTTGCCGTCCGAGGGGAAACGTTTGGCGCAACTTTCTTCAGAGGTGACGCATAATCATCCAGAAGGAATCAAAGGCGCGATGGCAACAGCGGATGCAATTTATATGTGCCGTTATTTCTTCGGTAGTGATAACCCTGCGGAGATTAAAAGATGCATCAAGGAACATATCGAGAAAGAGTATGGATATGACCTTTCTAAAACGTTAGATGAAATTCGTCCTACGTACCGTTTCAATGAAACGTGTCAGGATACCGTTCCTCAGGCCATCGTTGCCTTTCTAGAAAGTACAGATTTTGAAGATGCGATTCGAAATGCGATTTCTCTTGGTGGGGACAGCGACACTCTTGCTGCAATCACAGGAAGTATCGCCGAGGCAGCTTATGGAATTCCTGAGTGGATTAAGGACAAGGCCTATAGCTATTTAGATGATCCTTTAAAAGAGGTGCTCAGACGATGGGAAAAGGAAGTTGGCTGAATTTATAGAAATAAGGCTAGCGCTCGATAATAGTTAAATTTCTAAGACCAGATGGAGGTGAAACGAATGATTCAACTTAGCCGTTTTAAAAAAGTGAATGAAAATGGGTTAATAGACTATCACCTCCCATCTGATAAGGGGTTTGAAAATATAAGTACCAAAGAAGGTACACTCATTGGCTGCCATCAATCTCAGAAAAATAACTTAACATGTTCGAAGTTGATGGGTGACCAATGTGCACTTTGAAACGGGTGGAACCTGTGGATATATTTCCGATAACTGAGCATGTTGTGGAGGTAATTTTGATATCAAAGGTGACCCCTGACAAGTAAATAGAGTGTAGCAGTTGAAAGATTTTTTCAATGGGAATCTCTGTTTGAATGGCTTGTTGATGTAATGTTCAAGATGAAGTCGGTACTCTGAAAGTACATTTAATTTTGATATGTCACTACGCCGGATATCCGATAAAAATTTATATTAGCTGACTGTATAGAAGCGGTATTTGGTAAATGATAGAACTCGAAGGAGGAATTAGTGTTAAACTCCTTGAAGGGGCTGAAGTAAGATTGTAGGAGCCGCAACTTTATGAGTGTTGCTGTTATTTTAGTGTTTTTAAGGGTATAATAGGTTTGTTAAGTTATGTTTTTCAAGATTAGTAGATGGGAAAAGTTTGGAGGATATTTGTATGGAATCACTAGCTGACTTTTTGGGCATAGTTTATCTATTACCTGAGAGTAAACAACAGGAAAAGAGACAAGATATACGCTGGGAATGTATTAAACACTTTAAGAGCTTTAAAGTTAAAGATGCTCCTATTTTTAGCCGTGAGGAAATTCGTGAATTTTCGAGATTAATAAGTAATATTCCTAAAGAATATTATGATGAGATAAATTCACCAGACGATTATAACTATTGTCAATTTGGGATAAGTTTTGCTTCAGAGTATTTTTCCTTTTACCCTCTTATTGATTTAAGGAAAACCGTAGAAAAAATTAGGATAGATCAACTAAATCCACAAGTAATTCAAGTTTCTTCGTTACAACAAGCAAAAGTTGTAAATGATAAAAGTAAACTTAAGGGGAAAATTTTCTATGTAGAGCCTGGTGATATTTTGGATTATAACCCTGAACCGATAATTGTTGTTAATGACTCGATTAGTTATAGGGTCATTGATGGGAATCATAGATCTGATTATGCAGTAAAAAATAAATTAGATACGATTTTTGCCTACATCATTGATGTAAAATATCTTATTGAAAATGATTTATTTTCAATTGAATACAATAAAAAATTAGTTGAGGGGTACATAAAATTTGTAGAGAGAATCAATAAATCTGGATGGCAATAAACATAAATATATCGTTATATCTTATAATCTGAATTATTTTAGCTCAAAATTTTAACTTATAGTATAGAAGAAAACGCACTGGACCAGTTGGTTGTGTGGTGGTGCTTGTACGAGCTGAGACATTAACAAATTAGAAATTGAGAATATTTATATTTCTAGCACCGGATGGTGTGGAAACAAGAGATTCAACTAAGTCTTTTCAAAAGAAAATGAGAATTGTTTCACAGGTTGTCGTAACCAATCCAATAAGGGGATGAGAATATAGATACCAAAGAAGATGCTTTAATCGTTTGGTATCAATCTTAAAAAAATTAACTTAGTTTGCCTATCGAAAAAGTGACCATGAAATTCGGATTGAAGTGAGAAAAGAAAAGAATCTTCAAAGTTCCTATTTAAATCTGAAAGATAGATTTCTTGATACTGAGGTAACTTTTAAGAGATTTTCTGATAATCATAGAATCATCATTTCATTGACAGCGAGACAGGATTGTTCACAGAGCTAGTTTACCCAGTTGGTAGGCGTGGTTGTCGATACTCGGAAGATTGAGAAAGCGACATGATGAGGGTTGCTGTTTTTGTGCTCAGTAGTCTAGAGAGTGGTATAATATGAAAGAATATAGCTGTTTTTTGAGGAGGTTAGTAACATGTCATATATTAGTGACTTATCAGATAAATTTAAGAGACTTTTAAATAGAAATTCTTTAAAAATGAAACCAATAGATATAGGTAATAATCCTAATTCTATGGAGTACGATCCAAAGTTTAATGATAGCTTAGAACGAAAAAAGGGATTATGTTTTAAGGTATACTATGAAAATTGGGAGAATGAGACTTTTGAGTCACTTCTAAAAGTGAATGGTGCTCTAGAGCTGGAGTTGATATTTGAAGATGAAGTTTTATCGGAGAGTTTTGGTTTTCGTAATATAGGAGTTGAAGATAGCGTCCAAAAAACTGCTGATTATAGTTTCAGATATAAAAATATTTCTGTTGTACCTGAATATAGAGAAAAGGGAGTTTGTAGTTGTTTACTGTTGAAATCAATTATTGTAGTATTAGAAAACGTAAGAAACAATAGTGTTGAGTTCTCATTAGTTAATACAGTAAAAATTGAAATTGATGATAAATTTTCGATTTATAATTCTATCTTAACTGAGTTAATACCTGAGGAGAATATGCAATATAAGGTATTTGAAGTAGAAAACCGAGAAAAAGAATTAATCCAATTGAGAGAGTTGTACAGACAAAAACTAGAAAAATTGTGTGAAAACCTAAGTTAGTTAAGTCCAATAGTATGATTTAGAGCATGTATTATCGGAAATATAACTTCAGAAGAAAAGTAATCGTATTTTTTATAATTTCTAATAAATGGCAGATTATAGTTGAGTTATAGAAGAGTTTTATCATGAGCTTACATGATAAACATTTTTAACAAGTAACTATCTCTGCCTTTTCTAATGGGGCAGAATTAGTTACTTGTACGAGTTGGAAAGAAAATGGTTTTGAGTTGTAAACTTTAAATGGAGGGTTATCGATGGTTATATTGGAATTGTATCAAGGTGATTATCAAAAGGATT
>CAUSAK010000050.1:0-6618 GCA_963529535.1 uncultured Granulicatella sp.
TCTTATCCGCATGAACAATCGTAGACAAACGATGCGCAATCATAACAGTCGTACGTCCCTTCGACAGAACTTCCATCGCCTGCTGAATCATCCCTTCCGTTTGCGTATCCACATGAGAAGTCGCTTCATCCAACACTAAAATCGTTGGATTAAATGCTAACGCTCGCGCAAAAGAAATTAACTGACGTTCCCCAGACGAATACTCCGACCCTTTATCTTGAATCAGTTTATCCAACCCTTCTTCAGAACGCTCTAAAATATGCTGACCACCCACTTGAATCAACGCATTTTCCATCATTTCAGTCGTGATTGAAGGATTCTCCAACCCAATATTACTTCCTAAAGTTCCAGCAAATAAGTACGGATCTTGAAGCACAATCCCCATCTTCTCACGCACTTTCCGCTGATTCGATAACGCAATATTTTGATGATCAATCCAAATGTCTCCATCTGTCGGATCATAAAATCTAAATAACAAATTCATAATCGTAGACTTACCAGAACCAGTATGCCCTACAAAAGCCACTGTTTCACCCGCTTCAATCGTAAAGGAAATATTTTTCAAAACAGGAGTTTTTCCATCATAAGAGAAAGATACATTTTTAAATTCAACTTTTCCATCTTCCATGACAAAATCAGTATCTCCCGATTTTTCGATTGGTGTTTCCATTAATTCAATCACTCGACCACCTGCTGCAAAAGCATGTTGCAATCCCGCAAAAATTTGTACTAAATTATCAATTGGATCATATAGACGATTAATATAATCCACAATCGCATAAATAAATCCAGCCGTTAATCCTAATGTTCCTCCTAAATATTTCACACTTAAATATAAAACAGCAAACATTAATGTAACATTTCTTAGAAAACCGACGACACTCCAAGCTAAGAAAGATTCTACCTTTAATTCTTTAAGACCAATTTTTTCCCAATCTTGAACGATTGCTTCATACTCTTCATTCACTAGTTTCTCTTGTTGAAACACTTGAATAATGGACATACCTTGAATGATTTCATTTAATTTCCCATTCATATTACTAAAACTCTCACGTAATGGACCTGTAAAAGCTCCTGCCTTTTTACTAAATACCAGTTGCCATAAAAGAATGACTGGAATGACTAATAATAAAGCAGCTCCTAATCGAATATTAAGAGAAAAAATGACGACATATATTCCAACAATAATGATAATACTATTTAAAACATTGGCAGTTGCTGCAACAAAGAAGTTTTGACGAACAACTTCCGTATCATTCGTAATTTTTGATACAACTTTCCCTGCTGGTAAGGAATCAAAATAACGAATCGGTAAATGTTGAATTTTATCAAATAATTCATCTCTTAAACGTTTTGTTAAACGATTCGACATCACACTTAAGATAAAGCGCCCAAAATAAGCCGATAACGCTGAAATGAGCAATAAGCCAAAATATACTGTGGCAAATTGAGTAATCTGACCCCAATTAATGACACCTGAATTTTCTGATGGTGTAATCACCAAATCAATAAATTGTTTTGCAACAATCGGAGCATAAACTCCTGAAGCTGAAGCGAGTAATAATAAAATAAATCCAATAAAAAAGGAACGTTTTTCATAACGAATATAGCTTAATAACCAAAAAATTGTTTTTAGCATTCTTCGCTCACCTCTCCTTCTTCTAATTCTTGTTTCAAGTATTGTTCATAATACCAGCCTTTTTGTTCGAGCAACTCTTCATGAGTTCCCCTTGCCACAATCTGACCCTCTTCAAATACTAAAATACAGTCTGCATGTCGAATCGCAGATAATCGATGCGCTGTAATAATATTTGTTTGAGCATCTCTTTCTGATTTTAAATGATCCACAATTTGAATTTCTGTTTTAGCATCAACAGCTGATAGAGCATCATCGAGTAATAAAATTTCAGAATTTCTCAGTAAGGCACGAGCAATGGATAATCGTTGTTTTTGCCCACCACTTAAAGTAATCCCTTTTTCTCCAATCATTGTATCCAATTGTTCTGGCATTCGACGAATATCTTCTGCTATCGCAGCTTGTTCTAGCACATCCCATACAACTTGTTCTGTAATTTCCTTATTAGCAAGTTTTAAGTTTTCTAAAATGCTTTTTGAAAATAACACATGTTCTTGTGGCACATACGCCATTAATGCATCCACTGATTGACGTTTCCAATGAACCAATTCCTTCTGATTCAGTAAAACTGTTTCATGATGGTAAGGATATTGATGTAAGAACTGTTTTAAGAAGGTCGTTTTACCCGAGCCTGTTTTTCCAACAATTCCAATCGTTTGTCCTTTTTTAATACTGACTGAAATATTTTTCAATGTTGGACTTTCTTCACCGGGATAGGTAAAGGAGAAATTTTCAAAACGAATTTCCTCAAATTGCCCTAATTCTTCTTGTCCATCTTCTTCTAAATCATCACTTGTTTCGAATAATTCAAAAATTCTTTCAAACGAAACTTTTCCTTGTTGAACCATTACGACAATGTCTCCAATTAAATACAATGGAAAGACTAATAAACCGATATAAATTGGAAACGAAACTAAACTTCCTAATAAAATTTTCCCTTCTTGAACAAGTCCTCCACCATAAATCAACCCAATTAACATACAAATTCCTACAACTACTTGTGCTAATGGAATAAATAACATTCCCAATTTAGCTACTGCAATATTTTTTTGAAGAGAATCTTCTGTTTTCTGCTGGAAAATTTGACTCATTCTATCTTCTTGCCCATAAGCTCGAATGACATAAGTTCCATCAATCATTTCTAATACTTCCGCATTCATATCAGAAATAGCCTTTTGAGCATCCCCAAATACTATTTCAATTTTATCCGTTAAACGATAGAGTGCATAAGCTAATACCGGCATTGGTAAAACGGAAATTAGGGTCAACTCCCACCAAACATTCATCACCATATTCGACAACACCGATAAAGTAATAAAGAATGCATTTAGAAAAGCATATACTCCAAATCCTACTAAAGCCCCAATTGTTTCAAGGTCTTCACTAGAACGGGTTACAATATCTCCGACTCTAAACTTCGTATAAAACGGAGCTTTTTTCCATAATAATTGCTTCATTGTTCCTAATCGTAAATTGGTAATATAGTCAAAACGACCAAACCAAATCCAATACATTAATGCAGAATCTAATACGTAAACTCCTACTAATGATAGGAAAAAGAATCCCATATACCCCAAAAGTTGTTCTTGCGTCAACGATTGATCCACAATCGCATTCACAATTTGTCCTAATATTTTTGCAGGAACGACTAATAAATAACTATTTAAAATCGCACTACATACAATAATGACATATCTCACCCAGTGCTTTTTAAAATAAACTCCTAGGTGTTTCATAATGACTTTCATATATCCTCCTTACTCCCACAGAAATTTGACAAAAAAAGACTAGTTCCGTATATATGTATACACAACTAGTCCCTCCACTTTTATCTATGAAAAAAAGCTAGCCACCTACCACAGCAGACAGTTAGCCTCATTTCGCAAAACCAAAAATAATTAAAGTGAGTATATTAATACATTGTCATATTCTGTAAGGAGATTTTAGTTGTTTTGTTCAATTGTTGATGTTTTCCATTTAAGTTGTTCATTACAACTACCTCCTTCATATTATTTGTTAAACACTTTTGCTTAACACACTCATCGTACACCCAAATGAGATTTTTTGCAAGTGAAAACTTACACGCTTATACCATATTGTCAAACACAAGTGATAATGTCTCAATTAAACACAAGTAAAAATGTCCCAAGTAATGTTACAATAAGTTCATTCTAATATTATGGAGGATTATCTAAACGTGAATGAAAAATGAAAATATGAAGTTATTAAGAAAGTTGTGGAAGGAAAGAAATCAAAACAAAGAGCAGAATGTGAATTAGGATTATCTCGTCGTCAAATTAATCGTTATATTCAACGATTTTCTGCTGAAGGTCGTCCTGGTTTTAAACATAAAAATACTGGTAGGAAATGTTCCTTTGCCATTTCATCTGAAATAAAACAACATATTATTTCTCTTTATAGTTCTAAATATAATGGATTTAATTTTATTCATTTTCATGAGTTTTTACGTTCTCATGAGAATATTTCAGTTTCTTTAAGTTCTTTAAGAAATATTCTTGCAGAAGCGAATTGCCTTTCACCTAAAGCTCGTAAAGCAACAAAAAGAAAGCTGAAGAAAAAAATATTACTCGAACAAAAACAAAAGAATGAAAACCATAGTAATAGTTCTGATTCCTTTGTTGAAGAAACTATCATTCGTTTAGAAAAGGCTCATCCATCTCGACCTAGAAAAAAATATGCGTGTGAATTATTTATTTGAAAGTGCCAAGAAATATCTGAAAGAACATTTAGGAGAAAGAAAGACCCTAAATATATCCAAATGGAAATCAGAAATAGGTACTTTGAGGAAAGAAAAAGATATTCTATATTCTCAAATGACAGATATACGAAAAGAATTGGAACAGGCTGAAAGTATTAGAGGTTGTATAGATAAATTACTGCAAGAAAAGAGAGGATTAACACAGGTAAAGAAGAAAGAGTTAGAAGTATAAAATTCGAATAAAATTAAAATAATAGTATGATACTAAACGAATTTTTGAGTGAAAGAAATATGAATAAATATTGCGTACATGGTGAAAAATGAAGCTTGACATTTTGTATACAAAGATATATAATTTATACGAAATTATGTTTTTAAAATTAGATATACGTTAGTATCATTATTGTACTTTAAGGACGGTTAATTTTGGAGAAAATATATAGAAGAAGCCTAGTTGCGGTTATTTATAATTTAATAATAATGATTTTTGGAGTGCTTGTTGCATTTTTAATTTCCGGAGTAATTGGAGGATATAAAGTTGCAATTATTATATCTTCTATCATCATTATTTTGGTTGTAATAAGTATATTTAGGCAATTGAAAACTAAAGTAATTATAAATGGAAATCGTTTATCGATAAACGATGGGAAAAAGGAATTTAACTATAATCTAAATGAAGTTCATATTTCTTCAGAACAAAGAAACAATGACTCGTTTTTCTTATATCTTTATACAGAAGATGGTAATAAGGAAATGTTTGATTTATCTTCGCTAGGAAAAAGAAAATATAATGAACTTATTGAAGATTTAGGAGTGGTTGGAGTAAAAAGCAAGACAATTAAATTAAATGATGTTAATAAAAATAATTAAAAAGGAGAATGAAAATGGATAAATATTTAGAAGCATTTTTTTCAATGGGAGTATATGCCTATATTGTGATTGCAATTTTTATATTAGCGGCTGTTTTTTCGTTTGTGTCAATTAAAATGAACAAAAAAGCCTTGACTAAATGGTTAGCTGAACATCCTAATGCGGTGAAAATTGAGCTTTCTTCTGGAAATAATGTAATCACTCAAAAACAATTATATGCTAGAGTAATCAGTGGTGAAGCTGCTATTTTTAATGAAAAAGCAAAATATATAGTTTGTGCAGAACCAGGAGATATTGTTTTAGAAGTAACTTACACATATACTAGACCTGGAGTATTATATAAAAACGTTACTACAACATGGGGACCTGCAAAAGTGGAGCTTAATGTTGAAAGAGGAAAAGACTATTTACTAAGTTTTGATAAGAAAGAAGAGCAATTTAAGTTATCTAGTAAATAATTATTTGATTGACTTGAGTTGAAGGAATAGCTATCGTTCAAAAATTTTGTGTTAAAGATAGTTATCATTTAATATTATGTATCGGTTTAATTAGGCTCTTTGTCAAATAGGATTGATGAAACAATTTTAGTGAAGGAATTAAGCAGCGTCAGGTTGCTTAATTCCTTTTTTAGTTGTTGGGGTAAATTATAGAACCCCTCAATATGGATATATGTGTAAAACTTTAGGTATTTCCTTAGATACTACCTCTGTTCCTCAAGCAAAAGGAAGGGTTGAACGTTTCTTTGGTACCTTACAAAGCCGCCTCACGAGCGAATTGCATCTTTACAATATCCAAACTCTTGATGAAGCAAATCTTTATCTACAATCCTTTGTTGAAAATTTTAATAAACAATTTGCTTACACTATTAAGAATATACAAAATGCTTTCGAAAAGCTAGATACAAAATTATCGATTAATCAATTATTATCAAAACATACATTTAGAACGGTATCTGCTGGGCATTCTATTAAATATAAAAATCATTCTTATCGCTTCATGGATGGGAATGGTGAACAAGTTTATTTACTACGAAACTCTAGAGAAACACGAAATGAACAATTATTCGCTAGTTTAAATGATCAGTTATATGCTTTAGAGGTAATTGAAGAGCTTGAGTCAGTATCAAAGGAGCTTGACTTAGAAACAGAAAAAAAGACTAAAAAGCCTTATATTCCACCTATGTCGCATCCGTGGAAAGCACAGTCTTATCAGAATTATTTAAATAAACTGACTAAGAAACACTAACCCCCTTTATTTTTGGGCAGCGATCCAGCTTTTACTTGTATCGCACACCTGTACTAAACTAATTTTTTCGGGACATTTTAACTTGCGCTTGACAGTGAAAACTTACACGCTTATACCATATAAATTTAAAAATGATACAATTCTCTCT
>CAUSAK010000051.1:0-6593 GCA_963529535.1 uncultured Granulicatella sp.
TTTCAATTGCGGAATCTTTTGCGGCTTGGGCTGCATCGATTTCTGCGATTGCTCCTGCTTTTTCTAACCCTAGAAGTCCTTTTTCTTTTTCTGTTGTTACTAAAGCTGCTGTATTTGTTGTATCCTTGTTGATTGCTGCTTTCGCTGCATCTGCTGCTGCTTTTGTTGCTGCTTTTGCTGCTGCTTTGTCAGTGATGTTCGCATTATTTTCTATTGCTGTATCTTTCGCTTTTTTGGCTGCTTCTACTTCAACTATTGCACCTATTTTATCTAATGCTAAAATCCCTTTATCTCGCTCAGTGTTAACCTTAGTCTCAGTATCAGTATCTGTCTTATTAATATTATCTTTCGCTGTTTGTGCTGCATGAGTAACCATCGCTTTAAAATCAGCTACTTCAGTAGAAGTAAGCACATTTTGTTTACTATCTATTACTCCATTTTGTTTCTCTGCTTCTGTTGTTATTGCGTTTATTGCTCCGCTCTTATCTACTGTAGGGGCTTCTGTCGCATTTCTGATACTGCTATAAAATGAACCACGCAATCCTGGTCTATGATCTTCTTTATAGTTTCCATCAGATCCAATTAACTCAATAACCGTTAAAACTTTAAACGGTTCCGTTCCTAGCTTCTCAACAGTATAATCATTTTCAGTAATTGTAACAGTCTTTTTACCCCCGGTTCCTTCTTTCCCAGATGCTATCTGTTTTTTTGCTTTAACTAATGAATATGCAGGATCTGGTTCAAATCCTTGACCATAGTCTTCAGCTCCACGTCCTACCACATATAACATCATTCTACTTCCTTCAGGCAATTTAGGGACAGAAGGAATTTCGACGTCTATATTAGGTTTTCCATTTGCTTTACCCACCAAAGCGTTATTTTCAGTTTTAATTGTTGGAGCTTGGAAATGTGTATAAACTCCAAATTCAAATTTCTTAATACCTTTTGTCGTTTCAGCGGTTACTTCCATTAACCAACTACCACTATTAGGTAAATTCCCCTCAAAATATAAATCAGCTTCTTTCCCACCGATTCCAGTTGTATGTTCACCAGGGAAGTTCTGTCCCTCTTTTTTGGTTACTGTTAATTTTGTAATATTGGCATTTGGGGACTTAACTTTTATTTTTAACGAATTATTTCGCAAATTATCTCCAGGATATACTCCGTAAACATTTCCTTCATCAAATTTTTTCCGAGTGGCATTCCAACGACCAATTTCAACATCTTGTAACTCTGTATTAGCATCTCTAAACCCACTACCTGCAGCTCGAGTAGTCCCATTCAAGCTATGATTATGTCCAGCAATATTTGTACCATTTGGTTCTGTGTTTTCAGCTCTAATTCCGACTGTTTCTTTACCATTTGTTGTATCTAGTTTAGGAGGCTCAACTTCTTTTAGTTTAGGTACACGTTTTAAACCAGTGTTTTTATATCCAACCAACGCATTATAAGCAGAACTAATTTCTTTTTGACTTTTTGCATTAACAAGTGCATCTTTTGCTTTCGCAACTTTTTCTTGTAATACTTTTACAGTAGCTTCTGTATAGTCCTTTAAATTTAATTGATCAATTTCTTTTAGAAGTTCTTCTAAATTCTTTTTATTGAGTTTATTTTCAGATTTTTCAATTGGTACTTCAGGCGTTTTTTCTTCTAACGATCCATTATTAATTGTTTCTTTCTTATTTACAACATTACCAACACCTGACAATGGTGCTACTTCTTTTTCTGTGACAACTGCATCTTTTCCTCGTGCAGGAGATTCTTTCTCTGCTTTTGGTTTTACTGATTCTGTTGCGACATTTCCTTCTGTTTCACTTTGAGATTGTGCCATGACTCCTTGACTCATGAACATCGTAGCTAACAAGACTGATGCTAATCCTGTTGAAAATTTTCTCAAAGAAAAACGTTGTACGCTATTCCATTGTTTTCTCATAAAATTCACCTGTTTCCTTTAATTTGTATATTACTTCATTTTCATTATACTCCCCCGCATTGTAAGTTCAAGAAAAAAAAAAAAAAAAACGGTTACATTTTGAAAAATTCAACATTTCTTCACATTTTCAGACATAAAAATATCTACTTATTTAAAATAATATATAAAAATACCGACTCCAAAGGTTAAACTTTCAGTCCAGCTTTTTGAAGTCGGTACACTCATCATTCCATATTTGAATGACACAAAATTCCCACAGTAGACTTGGCATAAGATTCACATAGTGGAGCTACTGCCGTCCCTTGCTACCTCAAGAAAAGTCCATTTTTACTCACGATGACATTCTCATCCTAAACGTAATTTTTCAATTGCGTTTGAACAAAAAGGACTTCTCGCTGTAGCAGTAGTGATAAAAGCCTACTCAGGCTTTTATCACGGGAAAAGGCGAGACCCTAGGCTCGACTTTTAGGCATGAGATTCGCTTTAGCGAAGCTGCTGCCGTCCTTTGCTACCTCAAGAGAAGTCCATTCTTATTCAAATTGCGCGCGGTATAAACCAGCATAAAACCCGTGTTTTGCCAGCAACTCTTCATGAGTCCCCTGCTCAATCACATTCCCTTTTTGCATCACTAAAATCTTATCCGCATTACGAATCGTTGATAAACGGTGCGCAATTACAAACGACGTTTTATGTTCCATAATATGATCCATCGCTTTTTGAATTTGCATTTCCGTTCTTGTATCTACATTCGAAGTTGCTTCATCTAAAATGAAAACAGACGGTGAAGCTAAAATAGCACAAGCAATCGTTAATAATTGCTTTTGCCCACCAGAAATATTATCCGTCTCTTCTGTAATATACGTATCATATCCATCCGGTAATTTACGAATAAAATCATCCGCAAATGCTTGTTTTGCAGCCTGAACGACTTCTTCATCCGTTGCCTCTGGACGACTATAACGAATATTTTCTCGAATCGTTCCTTTAAATAACCAAGTATCTTGCAATACCATTCCAACTTTTGAACGGAGAGAAGCTACTTGATAATCTTGAATATTATGTCCATCAATTTCAATCGCTCCACTTGTAATATCATAGAAGCGCATCAACAGATTAATCACAGTTGTTTTCCCTGCACCTGTTGGACCTACAATCGCTACTGTTTCCCCTGCTTTAACATCAATATTCAAAGCTTCCATTAATGTTACTTCTGGAGTATAGCCAAATGAAACATGCTTGATTGGATGGCTGTTGAAGATTTTATTTCATAGAAACAGCTGATGTCTTTTATAGTTAGAGTTTTTCCAAATTCTGATTCGTAATATTTAACGTATCACTATAGCATTGAATAAGCCTTGGTCTTTTACCTTTGCTACGGTGAAAACTTTCATTTTTCGTTCAATATATACTTTTTCCTACGTAATATTTAACTAACCCTTAAACAAAATAACTTTTACCACTCTTTCGGACTCCATAATTGTCCATCTAACTGTGCCTTATAATGATCCACTCTCTGCTGCTGTTCCAACAATAATTGTTTACAACCTTCTAAAAAAGCACGTTCTTTATAATCTTGACATTCTTCTTGCCAAGTAGCAATTTCCTCTTCCATCCATTTAGAATCCATCTGCTTCATTCCCCATTTCTGAAAGCATCATTACTAATTCTTCTCTTTCTTGTTTCAACTCTACAATCCACTCTCTTACTTGTTGCGTATGAATATTTTCATAGTTCGCCATTCTCTCCAACATCCATTTTTCTTTTTCACTAAAATGATGCGAACCATTTTCTAAATAGTACAGATAATCCACTAATAATTGTTGCTTTTGAGTTTCTGGTAAATACTGAAATTGATAAATGACAAATGGCGTTTGATAGTTCCATCCTAATTGATTGGCAAAAGCTTGATAAGGTCTTAGTAACTCTTCAATTCCAAATCCTACTGAACCACCCGCTGTATATCGATCTTTTTTAGCACCAACAGTTACCACTATTCCGAATTCTTTTTTCGTATCTTTTTGAGATAAATTCAACGTCAGCACTTCATCCATCCATTGCTTCATCACACTAGGACATTGATACCAATAAAGTGGAAATTGAAAAATAATTTTATCTGCTTCTTGAAGGAAAGCTCGTTCTATTGTTTTATCAAAATGATTATCTTCTTGTTTTGCTAAAATCGATTCTAAATGACGAATCTGAATCTGTTCTTCCCCTTTAACAGCTGCTAATAAAAATTGCTGAGAAGTTGATTGATCTACATCAGGATGACTCATAATAATTAGCGTTTTAGTCATGGAATTTACCCTTTCTGATATTGCTTTAGTAAAGCTTGACTATTTTCTACAAAATAAGAAATCGCATATTGCAACGCTGCATCATCTACTACAAATGATGGGTGATGCCATTCATAAGGACAACCTGTTCCAATAAACGCAAAACATCCCGGAACATATTCCATATAATTCGCAAAATCTTCTGCTCCTAATGTTAATTCAGGAGTCACAACTGTCGCAAATTGTTCTGTTACTTCTTTTACAATCCCCGTCACTTCTTCATCATTATCTACTACTGGGGGTGTCATAATCCAATCTATATGTGCTTCTTGCCCATAAACAGCAGCCATTTGACGCACCATATGATCCATTAATCTACGAATTTTCTCTTGATCTTTTTTATAAAAAGTACGAATCGTTCCTTCAAAGAAAACACGCTCTGGAATGACATTCCAAGTATTTCCCCCTTCGATATGGGAAATACTCAACACTGCCGGAGACAATGGTGAAACATGTCGACTTACAATTGCTTGTAAATTTGTAATGATTTGACAGGCAGTAACAATTGGATCATTCCCATTATGTGGAGCTGCCGCATGCGTTCCTACACCTTTTAATTCCACAGAAAATTGTCCCACAGCTGCCATTAGCGGCCCAGATTTAATGCCAATTGTTCCAACAGGCAATTCAGGCTTATTATGGAAACCAATAATGGCATCGACTCCCTCTAATACACCTTCAGCAATTAAAGCACGAGCTCCTCGATTCATTTCTTCTGCTGGTTGAAAAATGAAGCGAATTTTCCCGTTTAAAGTTTCTTCTTTTTCTTTTAAAATTTTCGCAGCCATTAATAAACTAGCTGTATGAAAATCATGTCCACAAGCATGCATCACTCCATCATGCTCTGAACGATAGTCTAAATCCGTTTGTTCTTGAATCGGTAATGCGTCCATATCTGCTCGAAGCGCAATAACTGACCCTTCTTTCGTTCCAATTTCTGCTACAACACCTGTTGGCGTTTGTAAAGGACGATAAGAAATCCCCCATTCCGTTAATTTTTCTTGAATATATGCAGTTGTTTTAAATTCTTGTTCGGATAATTCTGGATAGCGATGTAATGTCCGTCTCATTTTCACCGCTTCTTGAATCCATTCTTCTTTCATAACAATCACCTCTTAAAAATCACTTGATTTTATTTTACTACAAACATACTAAAAAAACATGAAGAAAAGCCTAAAGCTACCTCATGTTTTTTATATGATTTTTTAATTCATTTAACTTTTTGTATAATAATTTTATCTCCGTCAAATTTCAAATTTACAGATTGATTTTCTTCAGTAACACCAATTGATTTTAACCAAGCAAGAGGTATAGCCACTCGAGAACTAAATCTGCCATCACCATTTTTAAATAAAGTTCTTTCAACTATTTTAATATCATCAATAATCGTTACACCATTTTCCCATAATTCATATGCTGGAATATCTAGGTCTTCGTTCCAATAAATTGCATGCCCTTTAACATCAACTTTTACACTATCAAATAGTTGTTTATTATGTTCAAGTTCTGTCATATAATCTAACTCTTCGAATAATCTCTTTACATCGTATTCTTTCTCAATTCGATTGTTAAATCTAACAAATAACTTACAATTTTCTAACGGCTTAACAGATAAAACTCTAATATCAAACATATTTTTCTCCAATCTATTTTTTCAAATTATAAAGAAGGAAGTTTTTCAATTTTTTTCGTTTTCCACATTTCCATAATTTTTTCACGATATTGTTCTGCCCACTCTCTAACAAGTTCTTGAGCTTTTTTAGGAAGATCTCCATAAATCATTTCAAGTGTTTGAATATCAAAAGCACCATCATATTCACCATAATAAGCATGAAAATACGGTGGATTATGGTCATTAAAGTAAATTTTTATAATAATTCCGTAAAATCTTGCTATTTCTGGCATTCTCATCATCTCCTTATGTATATACTAACATAGTCGGACGACTTTTTCAAATTTCTTTTCGCTGTAAGAAGTCTAATTCTAAACGCACTCTCATATTCTTCCGTCAGGAAAAAAATAGACTTCCTACAGTAGCTCGAGTACTATCAGCCACACGGCTGATAGTACTGGAAAAATTGAGACCCTAGGCTCAATTTTTAGCAATGAGACTCGCATTCGCGAGGCTGCTTGCGTCCATAGCTACTGTATATGGAAGTCTAATTCTTTTCCGTCTGAAGGCGGTACATCTGCGCGTACACTCCGTCTTGTTCGACTAATTCAGCATGATTCCCCTGTTCAATAATCTCACCCTTATCCAAAACGAAAATCTTATCCGCATGAACAATCGTAGACAAACGATGCGCAATCATAACAGTCGTACG
>CAUSAK010000052.1:0-6430 GCA_963529535.1 uncultured Granulicatella sp.
CGATTTAAGCAACGTAAAAATGTTGATTTACCTGATCCAGAAGGACCGATAATACAAACTACTTGTCCTTCTTCGATTTCTAAATCAATTGATTTTAAGACTTCTAATTCACCGTAATTCTTTTTAAGACCTTTTACATCGATAATTGCCATCTTATGCTTTCCTTTCTAAACGTGCTGAAATTTTTGTTAATAAAGTAATAACGATTAAGTACATCATCCCTACAATAAACCACATAGAACTTGATTGTAAGTTTCTTGCAATAATTATTTTACCAGTTTGTGTTAATTCTACAAGTCCAATGATAGATAAAATTGAAGTATCTTTCAAAGTAATCACAAATTGATTTATAAAGGATGGAACCATGATACGAATTGCTTGCGGTAAAATAATTTTTTGCATGGATTTGTAATAGGGTAATCCTAAACTCATAGCGGCTTCACTTTGTCCTTTATCAATCGCATTAATCCCACCACGAACAATTTCAGCGATATATGCCGCAGCATTTAATCCTAAAGTTGAAATAGCTGCAACAGTTGCATCTAAACGAATGTTGAATGCTTGAGGAATTCCAAAATAAATAAAGAATGTTAAAACAATTAATGGAATCCCACGCATAAAGTCAACATAAATGGTTGCGATAGTTTCTAAAATAGTCATACGACTTGTTCGCATCAATCCTAAAAGAACACCGATAATTGTTGCGATGAATAGAGAAACAAATGTAATCCAAATTGTGTTCCATAAACCATTTAATAGTGTAGAAGCATTTGATTTTAGTAATCCGAATAAACTGGTATCTTCAGTGTTTTTACTTGTTTCTTCATCGGTTCCAATATATTTGTTTAAAATTTTATCGTATTCACCATTGGCTTTTAGAGTAGCTAAACCATGGTTAAATGCTTCGATAAATTCAGTATTTTGATTTTTTAAGACTGCGACACCGTATTGATTTACTTGTTCCTTGTAAGATGTTAATGTCATTGGTAAATGATTACTACGAATCGCATATCCTAATACTGGATAATCTTCAAAAGTAGCCACACTATTTCCGCTGACAACATCTTGATACATATTGGCAGAATCTTCAAAAGTTGAAATGTTAAATCCATATTGATTTTTAATCGAAGCAGCAAAACTTGCTCCTTGTGTTCCGATTTTTACAGCGACATTTTTACCACGAAGCTCTTCGTATGTACGAATATTGCTCGAAGTACTTACTGCCAAACCAATCCCGCTGTCGAAATAAGAATCTGAAAAATCAAATTTTTGTTTTCTTTCATCAGTAATACTCATTCCTGCAATCACCGCATCCACTTGTCCTGATTCTAAAGCTTGAACGGCTGCATTAAATCCTAACGCTTTAATTTCAATGTCAAAATTTTCTTTTTTTGCAATGCTATGGATTAAATCCATATCAATCCCAACATAATTTCCAGAAGTATCTTGAAATTCAAATGGAGCAAATGTTGTGTCGGTTGCAATGGTATATTTTTTTGTAGCAGCTTCAGTTGGAGAAGAAATTAGGAATAATAAAATTCCAAATAAACTAATCCAGAAGCTCTTTTTGTGAATGTTCATTAGTGTTTTCATAAAGGCCTCCTATTGTTAAAAGTTAATGTGAGTTTATTTTAATAAATTTTAATATAAAAAACAAAAAACAGGTCTCACGTCATGTTAGATTTTATGACATGAGACCTGTTGGTTGGTTAGTCCTTTTTTAAATGATGGTTTAGTTCACTTAAAAGTGTAATCATTTTGTCTAGTCTTTGCTCCATTCGATGAAGTAAGTAAATACTCATCGCAATCGGAAACCCCATATTGCTAATTAAAGCGATAAGAGGTTGAAGAATATCTGTTTCCATGAAATCACCTCCTACTATAAAAAATGAAGTAAATAAAAAAATTACCCCCGAATCGGAGGTAATGGATTTAATCAATTTGTTGTTCTAAACATTTTTGTATCGCTTTTGCTACGCCGCCATTTTTGTTATCATCTGTTAGATAGTGAGCAGCTTCTTGAGCTTCTTGATTGGCATTTCCCATTGCAACACTATATCCAGCAATTTTTAACATAGAAACATCATTAGAATTATCTCCAATTGCAAAAACTTCGTTCATTGAAATCCCTAAAGTGTTTGCATAGTATTGAAGAGCAATTCCCTTTTGAGCATCTTTATGAGTCACTTCAATATTCGTTTTAAAAGAAGAAGTAACGACTAGATTAGGAAGTTCTTTCTCAACAAAAGATCGAATTTCCATTAATGAATCTTCAGTTTCGTAATTGGAAGTTAAGATTTTATGAATTTTAATCGTTGGGTCTTCTAAAACTTCCTCAACGCTAGAAACATCGATAGCATTAAACAGTTTTCTTAATTTTTCAATTTCAACTTCTAATTGTTCTGGAGTAAGATGAGGATGATTTTCTTTAAAAGTAGCCACTCTTTTTGCAAATTTTTCTTTAAAATGTAAGGAGAATAATCCTTTTGAAGTCATCATATCCCAATTGTTATGATGTTTTTCAATTTTTTGAATAAGTTTACGTGTATCATTATGAGAAAGTGTAACTTCTTTTATAATCGTACCATCTTCTTGATAAATAACTGCTCCATTTAATCCAATGACGGGGCATTGAATGTTTGCAGGTTCTAAGCAAAGAGAAGCCTGATAAAAATCTCTTCCCGAACAAATCACAAAAGGAATGTTTCTTTCTTGCAAGTAGTGAACCATTTTTACATTGTCAGGATGAATCGTGGAATGGTCTTGTAAAATCGTACCATCCATATCACTGGCAAATAATTGCAATTTCATTTATTTTGATACTCCCTTTTTTGCATCTTCTATATGTTGTTTCAACAATGAAAGATGTCCTTGAATTCTTTTGATACGAGGTTGACTCATATGTTTAAAGTTTTGAACATCTTCCATGATTTCTTGAGAAATTTCTTTGAATTGTGGAATGACATGATATTGTATGTGTTGTGTTCCTTTTTGAAGAACAGGAACGCCGTTACTTAAAGTTGAAATATCTTCGGATAAACTTACGATATTTTCATATAACTGTTCACGATTTTTTTTACCATTTTGTTTCGTTGTTAGTAGAGCAACAGTGCCACCAACAATACTTCCAAAGAGTAATCCTTTTACGAATTTTTTCATAGTTCTATTCTCCGTTATTGACTGATTTATTTTTCTACGTTTTTTGAAATGTTTTGTGCAATAGTAGCCAATTCTTCATGAGAATAGTCATGAGTTTCCCATTTTAATCCAAATCCTTCTTCATGTTGATAACGAGGAATTAAATGGATGTGAGAATGGAAAACACTTTGGAAAGCTACTTCTCCATTATTGTTTAAAATATTAACCCCTTTTACTTCTGGGTTCATGGCTTTTAAAGCACGAGCGATTTTTGGAATTCTGCTAAATACAGCTGCAGCTAATTCTTCATCATATTCAAAAATATCTTTCACGTGTTTTTTTGGAACGACTAATGTATGACCAGGTGTGACTTGTCCTAAGTCTAAAAAGGCAATGACTACCTCATCTTCATAAACAATGTGTGCTGGAATTTCTTTAGAAATAATTTTATCAAAAATACAATCTGACATCATAAAAACCTCCTTGGTATATAGTCAAATCGTACCACGAGTGAAGAGGGAATGCAATGAAAGCCATCGTTTTTTTCTTTGAAGGAAAGTTTCTAGGAAGAAAACTGTTTTTTTGATATAATAATGCTAAATGATGTGAGATTGGAGAAAGTTATGACATTAAAAGTAGATAATATAACAGCAGGTTATACGCAAGTGCCTGTCATAAAAGAAGTTTCTTTTGAAGTGTTATCAGGAGAAATTTGTGGACTTATTGGATTAAATGGTGCAGGAAAAAGTACAACGATTAAATGTATTACAAATTTTATTCAACCATTTTCGGGGAAGATTTCTATTCATGGACATACGGTAGCGGAAAGTGTAAGGGATTATCGTAAATTGATTGCAGTGATTCCAGAAACACCTGTGTTATACGAAGAATTAACCTTTAGAGAGCATATTGAATTAACAGCTCGTGCTTATCAACAAGATACACCTGAAACAATGCATCGTGCGATGGAATTAGTAGAGCAGTTTCGTTTAACAAAACAATTAGATTGGTTTCCAGCATATTTTTCTAAAGGGATGAAGCAAAAGGTGCTAATTGTGTGCGCATTAATGTTAAATGTTCCATTGTATGTGGTGGATGAACCATTTTTAGGACTAGATCCATTGGGGATTCGGACATTATTAAAAGTGTTAAAAGAAAAGAAAGAATCGGGGGCTGCTATTTTAATGTCGACTCACGTATTGGATACGGCAGAAAAATATTGTGATCGTTTTATCGTTTTACATGATGGAATGGTTCAAGCTCAAGGAGACTTAGAAACTCTTAAAGGAGAAGTACAAATTGAGAATTCTTCATTAGAAGAAGTGTATTTTGCATTAACAACGAATACAGGTGACGACCATGAATAGTGAGCAATTATGGAAAAGTCGTTTTACAACTTATCAAAAGAAAGTAATGAAATATGCTAAATATATGATGAATGATCATTTTATGATTGTGGTCTTCTTCTTATTTGGTTTTCTATTATTTCAATATTCAAGCTGGTTAAAAACCATTCGTATTTTAGAATGGCCGTTGCTGTTATTTATTAGTCTATTATTAGCCGTTTTTCCTCTATTTGGAGAAATAGCTACCTATGTCGAAGAGGCTGATTTACATTTTTTAAGTGTAATTGGAGAAGATTTTACTCCTTATTTTAAACGAGCCATTCGTTACAGTTGGATTTTCCCACTAGTTATGAATGTGATTGCAACGATTTTTGTGTTGCCGATTTTTATGCAAGCATATGGAAGTGGAGTGATTTCTTTTGTGGCACTCTTAGTAACTTTAGTGAGTTTAAAAGGATTACATTTCATGATTCAAAAGTCAATTTTCGAAGGTAAGTTACCTAAATCGTCTTACTATATCGTTGCTTTGTATCTTGTAAACAGTATTGTACTATTCGGCGTACTTTTGTATATTTCAAAAGGATTTGCAGTTTTATTAGCACTAATCTTGTGCCTTCTTTCGATTGGATTAAATCGTTTTGCTTCCAATAAACCAAGTTATTACCAGTGGCATGAATTAGTTCGATGGGAACAAGCACGTCAACAAAGAATTTTTAGAGTAATTGCTTTATTCGTAGATGTACCATTTTTAAAGAAACATCAAGCAAAGCGCAATCAATTGTTGGATATTTTTGTTCGACCATTAACTCCGAATCGTATTCATCCATATCGTTATTTGTTAGTCCGAACAACATTCAGAAGTTCCAATTATGTAACAGTGTTTGTTCAAATGGTAGTAGTAACGGTTTTATTATCATTTGTGAGTTCCGTTTGGTATTGGATTCTAGCAATTCAATCAATGATGATATTAGTGATTTGTTTTCAATTTGCTTCTTTATATAAACATCCAAAAGCTCATGCCATTTATATTCATTCCCTATATGACCCAAAAGAAATGATGGATGATTTTATTGGTGTTGTTTTACAATTAGTGTTTGGAGCAAGTGTTATCATTAGTTTATTAACAGCTGTAGTCTCAAAAAATATTTTTGTATTAACGGGAATAATTTGGTATCCGGTTTTATCGGTAGCCTTCTTATATGGTTATTTAAAGCCACGTTTAAATAGAAAAAAGAAAACAATTAGAAATTCGCTATGAAACTTGACGGAAGCATTAGGACAGCATAAAATGAAAGATAACGAATAAACTCAAGAAATGGTCGGTAGGAATAGAAATATGGAACAAAACATGGATGCAGGATGGGAATTACATCCTATTGGGGGAGATACCGGACAAGCCTATATGGCAGTGAGAGCGCAGGAGAGAGTCTTTTTAAAGAGAAATTCATCCCCGTTTTTAGCGGCATTATCAGGCGAGGGAATTGCTCCAAAATTAATATGGACCAAAAGAGCTGGAAACGGAGATGTCTTAACAGCTCAAGAATGGTTAAATGGTCGATCCTTAACAACTGAAGAAATGAATTCAATGGAAGTGATTGAATTACTAAAAGAAATTCATCAATCTCCTAATTTGTTATTAATGCTTCAAAAAATTCAAGGTGAAGAATATACCGCTCAGCATTTTATTGAAGATTATGTAGCAAATTTACAATCAGGGTTACAAAGTCATCGTTTCTTAACGGAAGTGTTAGAGTATTTAAAAGAAACCTTGCCTCTTGTATTAGAATCAGGAAAAACTGTTTGTCATGGCGATTTAGATCGTCGGAATTTCTTATTGGCAAATGATAAATTATATTTAATTGATTGGGAAATGGTTCGCTTAGCTGATCCAGTATCGGATTTAACGATGATTTTAACTCAATACATTCCTGTTCATCAATGGGGTG
>CAUSAK010000053.1:0-6383 GCA_963529535.1 uncultured Granulicatella sp.
TAATGGGTTCATCTTCCACAATCATCACCGTATGCATCCATTTCACCTCAATTTCGAATCATTCCTATATACTTTGATTGTATCACGGAATAAACCAGAAAAAAATACCTTTCTTCAACAACAAAGACGCCATGAAACCTAGTGGTCTATTGGCGTCCATTCTTTTTAAAATCTTATTGAATAATTGTCTTAAAGTTTTGATTCGTTGTGGCTTCTAATACAGGATGTTTTTTCATATAATCCGCAATTAATTCTGTCATATCAATTTGAACTTCTCGTACAATTTTTTCTGGTTTAAACATAGCATAGTTTCCGCCACCTACTGCACGATATTGGTTTGTGACAACTTCTAACTCATCCGTATCTTGAACTGGAGCTCCATGATAGTCTAATCTTGTCACTCTCTCTCCAAATGGTTTTGTAAAATCAAGCGTATACTCAATTCCTTCATACATATCGTAATTATAATATTGTGGTTTTGGTTCAATATATTTTGGATTAAATTGAACTTCTCCGTCTTTTACAATAAAGTAAGTCGCTACTCTTTCTAACGCTAAACGTAAATCTTCTCCAGAAACTTTCAATACTGCTAATGTATTTGGATAGATATAGTTTGTAATGACATCACGCATCGCAATTTTAGAACCGAATCCTCGTCCTTCATTATTAAATAAAGCTGTTCCTGAGATATCTGCACCTGTTGCTTCCATTTGAACTTTGTTAATAAATTCAATATAAGGATGTTCGACTAATCTTGCTTGTTGAGGATCTGTAATCGTCATATCTCCTACAACGGTTCCTACAGGTGTATCTAACCAATTTTCTACATCTGCTTGCAATTCTTTAAACATCTCTAATACTTTACCATCTGCTTTTGCACCGGCAGTTTCATGTAATTTAGCTTGACTATTGACAACAACATATCGATCACCTTGTTTTTCTACCTGTAAACTAATTTCACCAACATATGCTCCACGATATCCCGGTTGAATGACTGGAACACCATTAACTTTTGTCGCAATGACACGGTGTTGGTGCCCTGTTACAAGAGCATCAATTCCAGGTACTTTAGTCGCAATGGCATACCCTTCATTTTCTCCTGTTAATAACTCTGTTGGTTCACCCGTTTCTAAGTCTGATTCAAATCCTCCATGATAGGTCACCACTACGATATCAGCTTTTTCACGCATTTCAGGTACATATTTTTGTGCGGTTTCTAAAGCACTAATAAAGGTTAAATCTTTAACCGTTGCAGGCTGTTCCCATTTTGGAATATATGGAGTTGTTAATCCTAATACTGCAATTTTAACACCTTCTTTTTCGATAATACGATACGGTTCTCCAAACACTTGCTCCCCTGTTTTAGAAAGAATATTCGCACAAATAACTGGATGATGATAAGATTCAATTGCTTCACGTAAATATTCTAACCCATAATTAAATTCATGATTCCCTAAAATCCCTAAATCATATTCTAAATAATTTAATACTTTTGTTAAATCATGCGCTACATGATGACCTTGTTTACGAACATAATAACTTAATGGTGATCCTTGAATAAAGTCGCCATTTTCAATTTGAATAACTGGTCCTTTTGCTTCTTTTTTAATTTTTTTAATAATTGTAGCAGCTTTTGCTGTACTAAATCCTAAATCTAAATTTCTTTCAGCATAGTTTGTTGGTAATACATATCCATGCATATCACTTGTTTCAATAATTTTGATTTCCATCTTATCCCTCATTTCTATGAATACTCACAGATTATTGTATCATACACGCAGTAAAATATATAGAATCGCTACTCAAAAATTTCGATTCCCCATAAAACATCATAAAAAAATTGATGTTTTTCTTTTTTGTGATAAACTGGTTCTATAAAATAGTAAAGGGGTATTTTTATGAAAAAAGTATTATTAACTAGCTTATTTACACTATCTTTACTTGGAACTAGTCTTTCTAGTCCAGTTTCTGCCAATGATAGAGTAACTGGAACAAAAAATATTAATGGAGATCAAGTAAATATTTTATCCTCTGAAGTTTCTACTGCATCTAATGGAAATACTCTAGTAGGCATTCAAGGAGAATTTTTAACGCCAGACAAGCAAGATATTTTAAATCAAATTAACTCCATCAGAAAAGAAGCATATGATGAAGGATTAGTTTCTTCTTATGTTCCAATCAAATGGTCCACTAAATTAGAAAACACTGCTTTTTCCCGTGCGGCAGAAGCTTCTATCACAATACATCACAAACGCTTATCCTCTCAACAGATTTGGAGTGCTTTTCCAAGTGGTAATACTAGATTTGCTGAAAATTTAGCATGGAATTATGATGGATTCTCAACAGCCATTCAACAATGGTATTCTGAAAAAGCAGATTTTATTAAACAAAAAAATGGACAACCTGTTTCTGGTCAAACAGGACACTATAAAAATATCATTAATCCTGGAAATACACGGATGGGACTTGCTGCTTTTTCAAATCCTGCTCAAAAAAATGGATGGATTTCAACAGCACAAGTATTTGGTAATTTATCTGATTCTGAAGAATTAACAGGTGGATATGGCCCGGCAATTCAATTTACAGAAGCAACAACTTCTCGACTTCAAGAATTTGCTTCAAAAGCAAATTTATTTGATCAAAATTATAACGCAATAGGAACTCATTCATCTTCTAAAACTAGTTCACCTTCCACTAAAGCACCCGTTGGTAATTGGAAACGATCTGGAAGTAGTTGGTGGTATGAATATTCAAATGGAACCTTCGCTTCTAATGGATGGAAACAAATTGACGGAAATTGGTACTTCTTCGACCGTGATGGTTGGATGCAAACAGGTTGGATAACTTCTAATGGAAGTTGGTACTATTTAGAAAGTTCAGGCGCCATGAAAACAGGTTGGTTATTTAACAATGGGCAATGGTACTTCCTTGATAACTCTGGAGCTATGAAAACTGGTTGGATTCAAGTAAATGGTAAATGGTATTACGCTTATGCTTCAGGCGCTTTAGCAGTCAATACAACTACACCTGATGGATATAAAGTTAACGCTAGTGGAGAAATGGTATAATCGCAAATGATTAGGAGACGACTTTGGTCGTCTCTTTTTTACTCTATTATTCATTTTCAAATATAAAAGATTGTAAATAATGATAAAATTTGTGAGTTTCCTTTATTTCTTGTATAATATCATTTAAGAGAACTTTAGAAAGGAACAAAAAATGAAACGACAGAAAACTCACCCAAGTAAAAAAAATATTATCACAAGTACAGTAGTTATCGCAGTAGGAGTAATCTTATTGAATACGTCTGCAATATTTGCAACTACTCAAAATAATGTAAGCGTCAACTCCAATCAAACTACCCGTTCTTTCACCTCTCAAGATGCATTGAAAGTTTCTAAAGGAGAACTTCATTCTGAAGATAACTTAATTGATAAATCTCTTTATGGCGAAAAACCTTTAGAGCCTGAAGGCGATGATGACCATGATGACATCAAAAATAAAGATGAACTTTATGTTTATACCAAAAATGGAAAAGAATACTTAGGTTATTACAGCCATCCTCTGTTAGAAGATAGCGATGGAGATGGCTTATTAGATAACGAAGATGACAACAAAACAAAATGGTATATGACAGATCGGGATGCCGTTCTTTTTATGGAACTATCTTATCGTAATGATGAATATATTAAAAAAATTTTAGACCATAAAAATCTCTTCCCTTATCTATATAGAGAACGTCAAGAATATAAGATGATGCATAATGAATTAGCTCCATTTTGGAAATTGAAAAAATCTTTCCACACCGACAATGGTTTAGATGCTGTTCTTTTTGAAACAAAAAGTGATTTCCCATATCTTAAAAATGGCACTGTTCAAATGCTAGCAATTCGCGGAACAAATTCAAACGAGATAAACGATTTAACAAATGACCTTGTTCTATTTGGTGGAAATCAACCTACACAAGTGAATGACATCCGTAAAGTCATTGAAGAATTAGCTAAGGATTCTAGTGTGACAAACCTCTATATTACTGGACATTCCCTAGGAGGATATTTAGCACAAATTGCAGCTGTCGAAGCTTATCAAAGATATCCTCTATTTTATGAGAACGTTCTTAAAAAAGTCACTACTTTTAATGCTCCTAAAATCATTACATCACGTACAGTTTGGAATGCTCATAATGGATTTTGGGATGTTGGATTAGAGAGTAGAAAGTTAGCATTAAATGGAAAAATCAAACACTATGTTACTGACAACGATAATCTGATTACACCTATTCTTCAAAATGATAGTGATATTACTACTTCAACTGGAAATGCTGAACACAAACATCGTTCTCGTGGATATTTTGAGAGCCGAATGAATGAAATTCCTAACTTTAATATTGGTAAACGTTCAACTCTAGATCAGCAAGGATATCGTGATCCTAAATTAGACACGATACAATTTATTAAAAAAACAGTTACACCTGAAAACTCTTCAGTACCAAGTGTTGATCCTCTAGAAAATATCGCCTTAGGCAAACGTGTATCTCAAAGTTCCACTGCTTATGATGGATTTGCAAGTAAAGCTGTAGATGGAAATACTAATGGAAATTTTGGAAATCAATCTGTTACCCATACAGATTTCCAATCGAAACCTTGGTGGCAAGTTGACTTAGATTCTGAAGAAACAATTCGTCAAATTAATATTTATAATCGTACCGATACTGCGTCTGATCGTCTATCTAATTTCCATGTTATTCTCTTAGATAGTTTTGGAAATGAAATTGACCGCAAACGTATTTCTTCTTTAACAGATACTTTTGCTCAAATTGCGATTGATTATAAAAAAGCTCGTTATGTAAGAATAGAATTAGAAGGAACCAACGCACTAAGTTTAGCCGAAGTTCAAGTGCTTCGTGCTGAAAATATCGCATGGAAAAAACAAGCTACTCAAAGTTCAACAGCTTACGGAGGAGATGCGAATCGTGCATTAGATGGAAATACAAATAATAATTATGCTCAAAATTCCGTTACGCATACTAATTTTGAAAAACAAGCTTGGTGGCAAGTTGACTTAGGTCGAAGCGAACAAGTAGGATTAGTAAGATTATTCAATCGTGGAGATGGCGAATTAGCGAAGCGTTTATCAAATTTCGATGTAATTTTATACGATGAAAAAGGACAAGAAATTTCAAAACAATTTATTAAACAACTGACTTCTAACCAATTAGACGTTCAATTCAATGGTAAAATTGGTCGTTATGTTCGCGTTCAATTACATCATGAATACCAAGCGCTAAGTTTAGCTGAGGTAGAAGTGTTTAGACATACGCCTGTAAAAGATAAGAATATTCAAATCACTCCTATTCATCAACCAGTCAACTCTTCAGTCTCTAAAGATAAAGTTTTAACAATTCAACATAAAGGTGCTTATATAGCTCGTTATACGATAAGTTGGGATGAAATCAATACGGATAAAGATGGCAATCAAACCATACAATCACGTTTTTGGGAAGGCAATGAAAAAAATCGAACAAGTGGCTATGTTCTAAATCTTCCTTTAAAAGAGAATATGAAAAATATCCGTGTTAAAATTGAAAAAGCAACAGGTTTAGCATGGAATTGGTGGAAACCGATTTACGATAATACTCTAGTATTTGATACGCCACAACGTACCATTACACACTGGGGAACAACTTTAAACTCAAAAATTTCGGATCAGTAATTTAATTTTAACACAAAAAAACACACTAAAAATTTAGTGTGTTTTTTTGATGAATAAAATGAGAAAAGACTTCCCAAAGTAGCAGTACCAGCCATGAGACCGAAAGGTTTGCTGGCGTCCAAATACTACTATCAAGGAAGTCTCCTCACAAACGTACCCTATTATACATCCGTTAAATGAGAATAGACTTCCCATAGTAGCTGCAGTACTAGAAGCCACTCTTCTGGCTTCTAGTACAGGAAAATTTGAGACCCTAGGCTCAAATTTTAGCCATGAAACCGTAGGTTTGCTGGCGTCCAAATACTACTATCAAGGAAGTCTCCTCACAAACGTACCCTATTATACATCCGTTAAATGAGAATAGACTTCCTATAATAGCATGAGCAGTATCAGCCACATCGGCTGATACTGCAGGTAACTTCGAGACCCTAGGCTCGAAGTTTAGCCATGAGACCGCTAGGTCTGCTGGCGTCCTAATACTACTATCAAGGAAGTCTCCTCACAGACGTACCCCATTATACATCCATTAAATGAGAATAGACTTCCTATAGTAGTATGAGCAGTATCAGCCACATCGGCTGATACTGCAGGAAAATTTGAGACATTAGGCTCAAATTTTAGCCATGAGACCGCTAGGTCTGCTGGCGTCCTAATACTACTATCAAGGAAGT
>CAUSAK010000054.1:0-6252 GCA_963529535.1 uncultured Granulicatella sp.
ATGTCATCTCATGATTGTATACATCATCTCCGGCACAAACCGAATTGCGATCGACTATAATTTTCATCTGGCCACTTCCTTAGAAACTATTTGTAATGATTATACCATATTCCTGTTGGATTCATGAGTTCTAAAATAAAACAAAAGCAACGGAAGTAATATCCGTTGCTTTTGATCCTTTAAGAAAAAATAATCATGTTTTCTAAATTTTAGATAATACAGTTGGTACTGTTAGATAAAAGGTAGCTGTCAGAGTTGACTCCCCTTGGTTTACAAAAATCTCAATTGAATTTTTGTCTAAGAAGACCTCAAGTTCTTTAGCCTCTATCGTTACGTATCGTCTACTTGTATCCTGTTCTTCTTCCCCAACAATTTTTTTAGCAAGAGTACTACGGTCAATATATACCTGTTGTGCTGTACTATCATATCCAAACTCAAGATAGTCAGTTTCATTTCCTATGCGGTACTGACAGTCGCCTTCAATTTGAATTTGATACTGTCCATGCGGGATAGGTGTTTGAATGAGCTTACCATCCTTCAAGTGAAGAATTCTTGGTAATGTCATCGCACCTGCCCACTGATGTTGTTGAACATGAGAGTGAATCGTACGTCCCCATGTCTGCATCCAAGCAATCATAATACGACGTCCCTCATCATCTACTAATGTTTGTGGAGCATAGAAGTCTTGACCGTGATCAATCTCTTCTACAGTTTCAGGAATAAATTTCTTTTCTTCCCAATCTACTCTACCTGAAAGAAAAACGGATGAATTAATATTATGGAACGAATCTCCGTCGCGTTTATAGCGCATTGGAGAAAAGATTAAACAATCTTTCCCATCTAACTCAAAGTAATCAGGACATTCCCACATAAATCCTTGATGCTCTTCTCCTTTTAAGAAGATAGACTCAAATTTCCAATCGACTAAGTTGTCTGAACCAAATAGCACCACACAACCGACATTGTCTTTATGCTTACTAGCTACTACGGAATAGTAGCGTCCATCTTTCTCAAAGAGTTTTGGATCCCGGAATTCCGATACAATCAATTCTTCTGGTAAATCGGCACCTGTCAGCACCGGATTTTCTGAAATCTTTGTAAAATGAATCCCGTCATCCGAATAGGCTATATTTTGTAATTGTCGAATACTTCCCTCTTCATCAATATGTCCTGTGTACATAATCCAGAGGCGATCATCTTTTACAATCGCTGAACCAGAGAAACATCCACTTCGATCATAGTCTTGATCAGGAGCAAGTGCTACAGGCAAATGCTCCCAATGAATCAAGTCCTTACTCTTTGCATGTCCCCAGTGCATTGGACCCCAGGCACTATCGTATGGATAGAATTGATAAAAGAGATGATATTCTCCTCTAAAATAAACGAATCCATTTGGATCATTAATCCATCCTATTTCAGCGGTAAAATGCTCTTCTGGCTTGTACTGAGTATTTACTAAATGCTTATTTTTCTCAATGAAAAGATTCGCGTCTTCTACAGTATACTTTTTACCACTCATATTTAACCTCTACTTTTTATTTGCTTGATATTGATCGTAATATTTTTGTTTGATTGTTAAGTATTCAGAAAGCCCATATTTTTCAAGTTCTTGTTTATAAGCATCCCACTCTTGATCAATATTTCCGTTAACAATCCATTCAGAACGTTTGCGGTAGATGTAATCTTTCATATCTGCTTCGATGTGAGCAAGTTTATCTAAGTCTTCTTGTGTCATGAATACACGTGGATAAATGTTGTCGTTGCTCATATAAGGAACATAGTACTCTTTGATTAAGTCTAAACGCCATTTAGCATCGTCTGGCATTGTAGTCACTTTTCCATAGTAAGAATCTAGGATTGCAAGAGGTCCACCAACTTCTGTTTTTTGACGAAGTTCAGCAGGAGCAGTTCCATTTAATGGTAAGTGTTTTAAGCTGTTTGTTGCTTGGTCAAATTCAAAGATATTTTGTTGGTTCGGATCCCCGTAAGTTCCCCAGTTGTTTTGTACAGATTGAAGTGGTGCATATTGTGCATCAATCCATTTAGCAGTTAACTCAAGGTTTTTGTTTGCACTAGTAATAACCATTTTATCGCGGTTGAATCCCATACCGTTTGTACGAGTAACATGTTTCTTACCACTTGGTCCAGCAAGAACTGGTAATACATCATAACTATCGTTGCTACCAGTTACATTGCTTTTATCCCATGTAAAGTAAACACCAAATTTTTGGTCATGTCCTTTAGCAATATAACTATTCCAATCATTTTCGAAAGCTTCTTTATCGATTAAGCCTTTTTCTTGTAATGTACGGATGAATTTAACGGCTTCTTTGTAATCATCATTATCAGCTGTAAAGTCAATTTTTCCGTCATTTCCAACAACGATATGATCATCGTTATCCCCTACACCGAATGCTCCAAACAACATTTTGAAGTCTTCGTTTCCGTTTCCGTTGATGAATGCGAATGGAATTTCATCAGCTTCACCGTTTCCGTTAGGGTCTCCGTTTTTAAAGGCTTCTAACACAGCAATTAATTCATCAGTAGTTTCTGGCATTTTAAGACCTAGTTTCTTCAACCAATCTTTATTAATCCATGCCATGTCATTTACACTGTGGATAGACTCTTTACCCTCTCCTAATTCTTCAATCCATGGGAAGGCATAGATATGTCCGTCAGGAGCCGTCATTAATGATTTGTACTCTGGTCTTTCTTCTAGAATTTTCTTAAGGTTTGGCATGTATTTGTCGATTAAATCTTCAACAGGGATAATCACACCTTTCTTAGCCCAGTTCATCAATTCAACATCTGATGCACCATCATTATGAATAGCATCTGGAAGGTCTCCACTTGAGATATCTAAGTTTCTCTTTTCACCAAAATCAGATTGGTAGTTTGTCCACTCGATATGAACACCCGTTTCTTTTTCCAAACGTTGTAAAATTAGTTTATCATTTGGATCTTTTGGTGCTAATGGTGAACTTGCTGTCATAAATTTCAATGTCTTAGTTTCCTTTAGAGGGAAAGACACATCTTGCAATTTATAATCTGGACTTGAGGCTTTATTGCTTGAGCCACAAGCTGCAAGGACAGTTAAACTAGCTGTCAAAACAAGTGCTGATTTGGTAAATCTATTGAATTTCATAATAAAACTCCTTTAATAATTTATTTTTTTATATTTATTAACCTTTAAGTGAGCCGGCCATAATACCTTTGTCAAAGTATTTTTGGAAGAATGGATACATAACGATTAATGGCAAGCTTGAGATAACAATCGTTGCGTATTTAATTAATTCTGCTAATCGCTTCATTTCATTTAATGCAGCTTGTGCACCAATCATATCTTGGCCAGGCTGACTTTGAATCAGGATTTTACGAAGAACTAGTTGTAGCGGTTCTAAGTTTGGATCCTTGATATAAATCATTGCATCGAAGTATGAGTTCCATTGACCAACAAAAGCGTATAAGAAAAGTACAAACATAATTGGTTTTGCTAATGGAAGCATAATCTTGAAGAAAATCTGTAAATCATTTGCTCCATCAATTACGGCTGCTTCCTCTAACTCTTCTGGTAATCCTTGGAAATACGCACGAGCAAGAATAATGTTCCATACATTCACCGCACCAGGTACGATGATTGCCCAAGGTGTATTCAACATTCCTAAGTCTTTAACTAATAAGTACGTTGGAACTAATCCACCACCGAAAAACATTGTGACAATTAAGAAATAGTTAATCCATTTACGCCCTACTAAATTTCTCTTAGAAAGAGGATATGCTGTAAATACAGAAAGAAGAACCGTTAAAGTTGCAAATCCAAATGAGTATAATAGAGAGTTTAGAAACCCTCTTAAAATGGACTGGTCACTAAAAACTCGTTTATACCCTTCTACTGTCCAGTCTTCAGGGTTAAAACTAATCCCTCTAGTCGCTAAGACCTTTGGATCCATAAATGACGCTACAATAATATAAATCATTGGAACCAAGGTGATTAAAACAATAAAAGCAATGATAATCTTATTTAATACTAAAATTCGTCTATCAAATTGCGTATCCATATATGATTTTTTCATATCTTTCACCTAAATCCCTTCACCATTATTCATACGTTTTACAATTTGATTTACTGAGATTAGTAAAACTACATTAATAACTGCATTGAATAAACCTACAGCAGTTGAGTATGAGTAATCTCCCGACACAAGACCAATCTTATATACATAAGTTGAAATGATTTCAGATGTCGGTAAGTTAAGAGATGTTTGCATCAAGAATGCTTTCTCATAACCAACGTTCATAATTCCACCCGCAGCTAAAATGAATTGAATGACCATGATTGGTTTCAATGCTGGGATGTCGATATGCCAAATTCGTTGGAAAATATTCGCACCGTCTAATCGAGCAGCTTCAATTAATGATGGATCTACATTCACCAATGTGGCTGTATATAGAGTAGAAGCCCACCCCATCCCTTGCCAGATACCACTTAGAATATAGAGTGGTCGGAAGAAATCAGGATTTGTTAGAAAATCGATTTTAATTCCAAACATCGAAAGGAAACCATTGATTGGACCTCCAACTGAGAAGAAGAGGAAAATCATCCCGACGATAACTACAACTGAGATAAAGTTTGGCGCATATAAAATCAACTGAATGCGTTTCTTAGCTTTATCACTTAACAATTGGTTTAGCATAATTGCAAGTATGATTGGTGGCAAGAATCCAAGCAATAAGCCATAAATACTCAATTTTAGAGTGTTCGTTAATAAAATTCCAAAGTTTGGAGAAGATAAGAATTTAGTGAATTCCTCGAATCCAACCCATTCACTTCCTAAAATACCTTTTAAAGGATTGTAATCCTTAAAAGCTATTAAAACGCCATACATAGGAATGTACTTAAAGATGAATGTTAATACCAATCCAGGAACTGTCATTAATAACAAAAGTTTTTGCTTCTTAATTCGTTCCCATAAGGTCACTTGTTTTTCTGTTTTAATCATAACAATCTCCTTTTTTGAAACGTTTCAATTCTTGCCTAGAAAAAGGAGCGCTATGCGCCACTTCTCTTTATTTGAAACGTTTCAATTTTAAATCAAAAAAATAATTTTTTTAAATTTGAGTTCATTCTAACAGTGTTAGCGTTTTCTGTCAATACATTTAGTTGTATTTCCTTCGATAAATGTTATCGGTAACATTGTCTGCATATTAACAGATTTTCCATCAATAATATCAAATAAGATTCGAACAGCTTCCCTAGCCATTTCCTCTAAAGGTTGGGCAATCGTTGACAATAAATAATCTGTATTCCCTGCCATCTTAATACCGTCATAACCAATAATTTGAACATCTTCAGGAATCTTCTTTCCCTTAGCTTGTAAGATTTTGATGACATCTAGAGCAAATAAGTCATTAATTGTAAAAATTCCATCCACATCAGGATTCTCCGATAAAAATTTCTCCAATTTACCATTATAGTCCTCTTCTGTCTCATCTAAGTCAAAGACACTGAAAGGATACTGATGTTCACGGACATAGTTTTCAAATGCAATTCTACGACGTTTTGTTTCATTAATGGTCGTATTATGTCCCCCAACGAAAGCTAAATGCTTACACCCTCTTCGAATGAGTTGTTTCGCAGCTTCACGCCCCCCTGCTTCATTATCTGAAGATACACAAGCAATCTCAATATTCGAATACATACGGTCAATACTCACAAACGGAATTCCTGAAGTTAAGTAGTTTTCGATTGGACTATAAGTAATCGCCACTACCCCGTCTACTTTATTATGACGCAACATATCAAGATAATCTTGTTCTCTATCTGTCCCATTGATTGAGCATAAAAGTAGCTTGTTTTGTCTTTTATATACTTCATTTTCCACATGCATCGCAAACTCCGAAAAGAACGGATGCCAAATACTAGGTACAATCAATGCAATCGTTTCTGTACGATTTTTCTTCATTCCTCTAGCGTAGAAATCTGGAATATAATTTAAAGTTTTAATCGCTTGTTCAACTTTTTTTAGCGTTACTTCCTTAATTCCACTTTCCTTATTAATAACACGAGAAACTGTACCAACACTAACGCCAGCCTCAATGGCAACATCTTTCATCGTAATGGATTTCTTTTGTTCTGACATATTTCTCCTCCTTTTTCTCTATAGTATCACGGAATTATATTTTTACAAACTCTTTTTTCATACATTATTCTAAAACGCTCTATAACATTCAATATCCATCTGTTCTTAACTA
>CAUSAK010000055.1:0-5923 GCA_963529535.1 uncultured Granulicatella sp.
GTCAACAAATTGGAATGGCGTTTCAAATTTTAGATGATATTTTAGATTATCAAGTGAACCCTCAAGAATTTGGAAAACCAGTCTTAGAAGATGTTGTGCAAGGTATTTATACGGCTCCGCTAATTTATGCTTTAGAAAAAGAATCGAAACAAATTCTTCCTTTGTTAGAGAAAAAACAAAAAATTTCTGAGCAGGAAAGAGTATTTTTAAAAAAAATAGTATATGAATCTGGCGGCTTGAGAAAAGCGCAACAATTAGCAGAAAAATATACGAATCAAGCGTTATCTCAAATCGAACGATTGCCAGAGAGTGACATGAAGTTAATCTTAATGCAAGTGACAAAACAATTATTAGAACGAATGATGTAACTAAAATTTTCAATGATAGTGCTTAGTCATGTCTTTTGGAGTTTTTATGGTCTAATTTTGAAAAGAAAATGACATACTATTGGGATGTTTTTCTTGTGTTTGACACGTTTTTTATGATGGTTTCCCTTTGAGTTTGCAAAGAAATAAGAACATGGTATAATAATACCTAAAGAATTTATCGAAATTCTAAATAAATAGAAAAGGATGAATCAAATGAAGTTAAAAAAATCATTAGCAACAGCAGCTGTTTTATTATCATCAGTAGTTGTTTTAACAGCTTGCGGAGGTTCAAAATCAAATACTACAACAACAGAAAAAACAACAGAAGCTAAAACTACTCAAGCAGCTAAAACAAGCACATCAGCTACTCCAGTAGAATTAAAAGATGGTACTTATAAATTAGTGTCTGAAGCTGACAAACGCGGATGGCATGTAGAATTTACTGTTGTAGTTGAAGGTGGAAAAATTACTTCTTCAGATTACGACAACTTCAATAAAGATGGAAAACGTAAATCAGAAGATGCTGAGTATGAAAAACAAATGAAAGATAAAGTTAAAGTTGGACCAGCTGAATACTTCAAGGCTTATAATGTTGGGTTGGTAGATAAACAAAATCCATCAGATGTTGAAGCGGTCGCAGGCGCTACAAATGCACATACTTCTTTTGTAGAATATGCTAATAAATTAATTGAAGCAGCTCAAAAAGGCGACACAAAAGAAATCAAAGTTGCTGCACCAAAAGGCTAAAAATTATTTTTCAAAAACCGGGTTTATGCTCGGTTTTTTTATTACTTGAGTTATTGTAAAAAATCTAGTAGACTATTTGAATGGAATTTATACAATAAGGAGAAATATATGAAAATCAACAAATGGTTGCTAGTAACAATTCTTGCCTTCAGTTTAATTGGATTAGTGAGTTGTCAGCAAAAAAACAGTCAAAAAGTCGATACTGTATCATCGGCTTCCATAAAAACTCCAAGAGAAATTATTAAATCTCCCGTTAAGAAAACAGATTTTTTATTAGGAACTGCAGTAGCATTATCCGTTTATCATCCAAATACTGAAGAATTATTAATGCGTGCTTTTGCGATGGTGAAAGATTTGGAAGCTCGAATTACTGTTAATGCAAGCGGTTCTGAAGTGGATGCGATTAATGAAGCGGCAGGAGAACGTCCGGTTGCTGTTAGTGATGAAGTGTATGATTTAGTAAAACAAGGTTTAGCTTATAGTGAAGAATTTAATGGTAGCTTTGATATTACGGTAGGACCTTTAACAAGTTTATGGAGAATTGGTTTCCCAGATGCCAGAAAACCATCCCAAAAAGAAATTGATGATGCACTACCTTTAGTGAATTATAAAAATGTCGTTTTAAATGATGAAGAAAAAAGTGTTTATTTAACTCAAAAAGGAATGTTATTAGATTTAGGCGGAATTGCGAAAGGATTTATTGCGGATCAATTATGGAATTTCTTCAAAAAAGAAGGGGTAACAACAGCAGTTATTGATTTAGGGGGGAACATTGTCGTAATGGGTGGCTCCCCTGCACGAGATGGAGTAGCGTGGAATGTTGGATTGCAAGATCCGTTGGAAAGTCGGGGGACAACATTAGGAACGATATTAGAAAAGGAAAAGACAATTGTAACTTCAGGAATTTATGAACGTTATTTAGAAGTAGATGGTAAGACGTATCATCATATTTTAAATCCTAAAACGGGTTATCCATATGAAAATGATATTGCAGGAGTTTCGATTATTGTCTCAAGTTCTACAAGAGGAGATGCGTTGTCGACTTCGATGTTTTCAATCGGTATAGAAGCAGGATTGAAATATGTGAATCAAAGAGATGATGTAGATGCAGTATTTATGACGAAAGATAAGAAAGTTTATGTTTCGAATTCCATAAAAAATACGTTTAAACTAACGAATAATCAATATACATGGGAAGGGACGCGTTAATTATGAAAGATATCATTGGATTAGTCGAATTAAGAACGAAACTTGCGAGTGTTATTCCTTTTGTGGTTGGCTTACTCTATTCGGTTTGGACATTTGGTAATTTTAATGGGGTGAATATGATATTGTTTTTTATTGGAATGTTGTGTTTTGATATGGCAACGACTGTCATGAATAATTTGATGGACTATGTAAAAGCAAAAAATGAAACATATCGTCAAGAAGAAAATATTATTGGTAGGTCTCAGATAACTGTGCGACAAGCAACGATAATTTTTGCAGGTTTACTGGGAGTGGCAACAGTTGTGGGATTAATTCTAGTGTGGAGAACAAATCTTATTTTACTATTTGTAGGTATGCTTTGTTTTATAATCGGAATTTTTTATACTTTTGGTCCGATTCCAATTTCGAGAATGCCATTAGGGGAAGTGTTGTCTGGAGTTACTATGGGATTTGGGATTTTTTGGATTGTCATTTTCTTAAACTCTCCAGAAGCAACTTTTGCATGGATGGGATTAGAACAAGGAATGTTGGTCGTTCGACTAGCATTGTTAGATCACTTCAAAGTAGCACTGCTCTCATTGCCGTTAGTATGTACGATTGCAAATATTATGTTAAGTAATAATCTGTGTGATTTAGAAACGGATATTACGAATCATCGCTACACTTTAGTTTATTATATTGGAAAAACTGCCGCATTAAAATTATATCAATGCCTATATATCATGAGTTTCGTAGCAATCATTATAGCAGTTGTATTCCGAGTAGCTCCTATTTTAATGTTAGGAACTATCGTAGTGATGCTTCCGGTGTATCAAAACATTCAAAAATTTATGCAAAAACAAGAAAAAAGAACGACTTTTGCATTAGCCATTAAAAATATGGTGATGATTCATGTTACGCAAATTTTATTATTAGCTATTAGTGTGATATTTTTCCGCTAATACTTGACAATTGTTGTCCATGCTTTTATGATTGAATAGATATATACAGTAGAAGAAAGAGAGTAGTGAAAATATGGCACAAAAGAAAGCCGCTTTGGCATGTAGTGTATGTGGTTCGAGAAACTATACACTAACTTTAGGACAAAATAAGCGTGTCGAGCGTTTAGAATTAAAAAAATTTTGTAAATTTTGCAATAAACAAACACTACATCGTGAAACTAAATAATCGAGAGGAGTAGCTTCGGATGCGTTTTTTAGTAAATGTAATTAAAGAAATGAAGAGAGTAACATGGCCAACTGGTAAAGAAGTGAATAAATATACATTAACAGTTATAATAGCAGTACTGATTGCATTAGGATTTTTTACAGTTGTGGATTTTGCCATTTCTAATGCGTTTAAATTAATTATTAAATAATTCGCAAGAGTTGGAAAATAGTGGTATAATAAATGTAATCAAAAACCTTCAAAAAGAAGGTTTTTTTGTATGAATAAATAATAGGAGGAAATCAAATGAGTAATACAGCAAAAGAGTGGTATGTACTACATACTTATTCAGGATATGAAAATAAAGTAAAATCGAATATTGAATTAAGAATTAGTTCAATGGGAATGGAAGAAAATATTTTTAGAGTAATTGTTCCAGAGGAAGAAGAAGTTGAAGTGAAAGATGGAAAAGAAAAAGTAACCATCAATAAAACATTTCCAGGGTATGTATTAGTAGAAATGATTATGTCTGACCAAGCTTGGTATGTTGTTCGTAATACTCCAGGGGTTACTGGCTTTGTTGGATCTCATGGAGCGGGTTCTAAGCCATCTCCTTTATTGCCAGAAGAAGTTGAGACATTGTTAGGACGATTGGGAGTTCAAACTCATGTATCAGTTGAGTTACATGCCAAAGTTGGAGATTATGTCATTATTACTGAAGGAGCTTTTGATGGTATGAGTGGTAAAGTAACAGAAATTGATGAAGAAAAACAAAAGATTAAAGTAGCAATCGAAATGTTTGGTCGTGAAACTGTGGCTGAACTGGAGTTTCATCAAGTGAAAGAAGATGACTCATACTAATGAGAGAAAGTATGTTAAATCGTTTTGTGCGATACGCCAAAATGAATACAAGAAGTGATTTGAATTCAACGTTGATTCCAACAACAAAAAGTCAATTAGATTTTTTAAAAATGTTAGAAGATGAATTGAGAGAATTAGGATTTTCAAAAATATCTTTGGATTTAGAAGATGCTTATTTAGTAGCTTGTGTCCCAAGTAATTTACCAAAGGGAGAAAGTGCACCTGCTATTGGGTTTGTTGCTCATGTTGACACAGCAGATTTTAACGCAGAAAATATTCAACCGCAAATCCATTTGAATTATGATGGAAAAGATGTTCTATTAAATCGTGATTTAGGCTTAATGATGCGAGTAGACGAATTTCCAAATTTAAAAAATTATATCGGAGAAACTCTTATTACGACAGACGGGACTACTTTATTAGGAGCAGATGATAAAGCGGGATTAGTTTCTATTTTAGAAGCGGCTATTGATTTATTAGAACATCCCGAAATACCACATGGAGATATATGGGTAGCTTTTGGGCCGGATGAAGAAATTGGAAAAGGCGCACATCGATTTAAAGCAGAGAGAATGCCAACAACATTTGCTTATACATTAGATAGTGGAGTAGTAGGAAAATTAGAATATGAAACATTTAACGCAGCAAGAGCAGTAGTAAAAATTAATGGAACAAGTGTTCATCCAGGACAAGCAAAAGATGTCATGGTTAACGCACTAGCAGAAGCAGCAAAATTATTTTCCAAATTACCCGAGCAAGAGGTTCCTGAAAAAACGAGCGGATATGAAGGCTTTTATATGTTAACAAAGCAATCTGGAAATATTGGAATGGTAGAAGTAGAGTACATTATTCGAGATCATTCAATGGAAAAATTCCAAGAACGAAAACAATATTTTGCTGACATAGTTGAAAAACAAAATGAAACTTATGATGTTCCAAGAATTGAATGTCAGATTTATGATGAATACTTTAATATGTATGAAGTGTTAAAAGAAGATATGACTGCCGTGGAAGTAGCAAAAGAAGCCTACCGCCAATGTGGAATCGAACCAGATATTCAGCCTTTTAGAGGAGGAACAGATGGTTGTATTATTACCTTTAAAGGAATTCCAACGCCAAACTTGTTTACAGGCGCTGAAAACTTACATGGGCAATATGAATTTGTAACATTAGAAAGTATGGAAAAAGCTAAAGAAGTCGTATTGAAGATAATCCAAAATGTAATCAAATAAAAAATAGACCTCAGATGGAAAAATCTGAGGTCTTTTCATATATTATTCAGTTATTCCTAAAATGTTCCGAAAAGTAAAATGTTGATTTAGAACATTCTAAAAAGCTAAAATTAATAAAAACAAAAAAATGCCGAAAACAGGGGTCGAACCTGCGACCTACGCGTTACGAGTGCGTTGCTCTGCCAACTGAGCTATTTCGGCTGACTAAATATAGTATACTCCAGTAAAAAAAAGAAGTAAATAGCGAGTTTGTAACTAGATAAAAGGGCTTGAAGAATAAACGAAGAGAAAAGTAAGAAAATATAAAAAAAGTTTTAAAAAGGACTTGCAAAGCAACTCTAGCTATGGTAAATTAATATC
>CAUSAK010000056.1:0-5542 GCA_963529535.1 uncultured Granulicatella sp.
CAGTAGACTCTTAATCTATGGGTCACAGGTTCGAGCCCTGTAGGGGGCATTTTTTATTGCTTTTAAAGTTGAGAAATGTTGATTTATCAATGTTTCTCAATTTTTTTATACCCCAAAAATGAAAAGTCTTTAGAAAAGAGTTTAGATTCCTCATGACTTTTTCAATAATTTAATCAATTTTAGGTTGAAATAAAAACTCTAAATACTCATTCAATTCATCAATCACCATCAATAGGGATTGTTTTGTATCCACAATTCCAAATAGTTCTAGATGAGCTTCGAAGATTTCAGAGTAGTTAACGTTGGGAGAAACTAGAATGATTTTTGCATGAAGATGCTGTCGTCGAATTCGATTTACCGTGGTTGACAACTTACAAGGAGCAGTAATTGTGATAAAATAAAACCAATTCCTGTTGGTGTGAAGTTGTATCATTGGGAATGTAGAATGAATGGTTACAGGTAGTTTATGTTGTTTGATATATTTTTTCAGAACCAAAAGTAACCAATAATATTGTATCCATTGAATCATATATTTCCTCCAATCGAATTTATTGTACATGGAGTGAAAGTATTCATTTTAAAAATGTCATAAAAGGATAGAAATCTGTCATATTCGGCATCTATCCTAAAGGAGGAAAGTCAATGTTAAGTATTTTCGTATTAGAAGATGAGTTGTTGCAGCAATCTCGTATCGAGAATGTGATTCAAGAACTGATTGCTCAAAAATCATTACAATGTAAACCTCCGAAGATTTTTGGAAAACCTCATCAACTAGTGGAAGCAATCACCGAAAGAGGATCACATCAATTATTCTTCCTAGACATTGAAATTAAAGGGGAAGAAAAGAAAGGTCTGGATATCGCAAAAGAAATCAGGAAGAAAGATCCAAATGCGACAATCGTGTTCGTCACGACCCATTCAGAGTTTATGCCGATTACCTTCAAGTACAAGGTAGCTGCACTTGATTTTATTGATAAATCACTTTCGGAAGATGAGTTTGCAGAGCGTATTTGTTCCGCTATCGAATATACGATTGAAAAAGCTGGAACAACAGTTTCTGAAGATGCTTTTACTTTCGAAACCGCGATGGCTCATGTTCAAGTACCTTTCAACAATATTTTGTACTTTGAGACTTCGCCAACGATACATAAGGTGATTTTACATACCAAGGATGAACGATTAGAGTTCTACGCGAGCATTGCAGACATAGAAAAAGCAGACCCTCGCTTATATCGTTGTCACCGGTCTTTTGTGGTAAATCCTGCTAATATTGTGAAAATCGATAAAGAAGAAAAGGTAGCCTTATTCGAAAATAATGATAGTTGCTTGGTTTCCCGTATGAAATATAAAGGACTTCTTGAAAAAGTAAAGACACTAAATTGTTAGGATGATTTTATGGAATATTTTTTAAATGTAGCGAATGTTTATTTAAAAATATTGGCGCAGATGTTGATTTTTAAACAGATTAGTGAATTGCCGATAAAACGGAAATGGTTCTTGATAATACCAGCAGTCTTTGTGGGGCTCTTTAGCGTAGTGCCACCGATTGCTTATTTTGGTTCTTTTATTATGTATATTGCATATTGCTTTTATATGAATAAAAATCAGAGTCGGATGATGAATCTGTTTTATGGATTGTATCCAGTCGTTGTGGAAAGTCTATTTGGACGTATGCTAGGCTATAATGTATTTCCGATGTTAGGAATTACCGTGTTTAATGAAGCGGCGATTAGTGGATATGATATTCTGATTGAATTGCTCATTTTCCCAGCATATCTACTCATTATTAATTCGTTAAAAATTGACTTTAAATATTTAAAAGAAGGATTTAAACGCCAATATTTTAATACGATTTTACTGATGATTAATCTATCGATGATACTTTATATCATACTGGTTTCTTTGTTTGTTGTTTTAAGAAATCAATTGTCAGAAGCAGATATGTGGAGAGGGCAGCTTAATAATCTATATATTATTTTATTTTTCATTATGCTCTTATATGTCAATGCAACTTCGAAAGAAAAACTCGAACAAGAAATTGTAGCGCAGAAAGACCGTCAGTTAAAAGAATTATCGAATTATAGTCATCATGTGGAATCTCTTTACAGTGAAATTCGCAGTTTTAGACATGACTATCTCAATATTTTAACGAGTTTGAAGCTAGGTATTGAGAATAAAGATTTGCATGCGATTCAACGTATTTATGAGGATGTTCTCAAAGAAAGTGGGAAATCATTTTACGATAAAAAATTTGATATCGCACGACTTAGCAATATTAAAAATGATGCCGTTAAAAGTGTATTGTCTGCGAAATTGTTAGAGGCACAAAATAAAGCCATTGATATTACTGTTGAGGTGGAAGAACCGATAGATGATTTCCAGGTAGAAATTTTAGATTTCATAACGATTTTATCCATTCTCTGTGATAATGCGATTGAAGCAAGTCAAAAAGCCCAACAGAAAAAACTCTCTGTGGCGTTGATTAAGAGTGAAAGGACATTGATTTTGGTGATGGAAAATACGACCGAAGCTGAGAAGGTGGATGTGACGCATTTATTTGAACACGGTGTATCCACAAAAGGTGAAGGTCGAGGCCTTGGACTCTATAATGTGCAACAAATCATGGATCGTTATCCAAAGTGCTCAATCAGCACTAGAAGTACAAACTATCAGTTTTCTCAAACGATTACTTTTATCCAATAAAACAAATCAAATTAAACTAAATAGCGATTGCTATTTAGTTTTTTTGTGCTTTCATGATAAAAAATACCGTTCGCGACATTTCGTTGACCGTTTTTGATAATTTGATTTTTTGTGGGAACAGGTGCAGTAAACTAAATTCATCAATAAAACAAACACCTGGAGGCTTATATGTTTAAAGTAATAGAAATCAAAAAGTCATTTAAGAATAAAGAGGTTTTAAAAGGTATTTCCTTCACAGTAGAAGAAGGAGATAAAGTTGCCTTACTTGGGAATAATGGGGCAGGAAAAAGTACACTACTAAAGATTATTGCAGGTCAACTGCAAGCAAATGCAGGGCTTATCGAAACAACCCTAGATTTTCAAACAGAAATCGGCATGATGCCACAAGGAGATATTTTGATTGATGATTTGAAAGTGGGAGATTTAGTATTGCTCAAATGCTATATGAATCAATTAGAAGATATCGATATTGATGCATTACTGAAAATGGTGGAATTAGAGGAATTTAAGAATCAATATGTGTTGGGGCTTTCTGGCGGACAAAAGAGACGTCTCTCATTATTATTAACGATTTTAAATGAACCACGACTAATCTTTCTTGATGAACCAACAACCGGAATGGATTTAGAGTCTGTTGATAATTTCTGGCATCTTTTAGAAGAGCAAAAGTTTACGTCGGTGGTTGTGACTCATGATTTTAACCAAATTGATCATTTCTTTACGAAAGTACTGATTTTAAAAGATGGCCGTATTGCTGCTCAGGAAAGTGTGGAAGAGATTCATCGTAAGGGCCAAACAATCGAACAGTTCTATAGAGAACAAGTGAAAATGGAGGGATAATGATTATGAAACTCATTCAATTAAAACAAGTCCTTGATAATAAAAGATTTTTATTATTTACAATTTTTATTCCAGTGGCATGGTATGTGTTTTTATACAATATTCAACAAGGAATCACACCCAATATAATGCTGGGGATTGCAGTGTTTATTGGGATTATCGGGAATAGTCTGGCTACCTTTAGTAAACGAATTTCGTCAAATATCGATTTTTACTCATTCGAATCGAAGTTTTCTAAATATACAGTGAAAAATTATTTGCTCGACCAAACTCTCGTACAATTGGTGCTTAACACTTTAATTTTTGTCGTAGTATTAGCTGTTGGGGTTCTCTTTTTTAGTTTCCCACTAAACAGTCAATTAGTCGTTCAATTTTTCTTATTAACCATTATGGGGATTTATTTTAGCATTATTGGTTTTGTGATTGGAGTTAGACTCGATGAGAAAATTATTGATACGGTCAGCTTTCCAGTAATTATTTTAGCTTCTATGACGATTATTCCATTTGCTTCTCTTGGTGCCGAAGGAGGACTCATGGAGTTTATTGGAAAAGTTCAAATGATTTTCCCGGGATACTATTACACCAATATCGTGAATGCTTTAACTGCTTCAACGAGTATTGATGTCAAAGATGTAGCACTCTTCATTGGAGTATTTATCTTGAATGTCATTCCACTATACTTCCTTGTCCCTAAAGTGAAGTTAGCAACTGTAAAATAAAATGAAAGAGCCAGCAACTAGAAATAGCTGCTGGCTCTGTTTTTGTACTTGTTGTTCCGTATTTGTTCCGTGAAATTCACGTCTATTTTTCTCGAATCATGCCCACTCGTTTTTCGTCAAGATAGGAAAAATGATGCTTACGATAGAGCTTATCTGCAGGAACTTTAGCTAGTAAAGTGATAAAACTACTCTCATGTGTGTTTTCATCAAACCACTGATCAATCATTTCCATTATTCTATTTGCGATCCCCTGTCTTTGGAACTTTTTATCTACCATAATATCGGATACGACAAAAGTGACACCGCCATCGCCAACAATTCTTCCTAGACCAATGAGTTCATCATCTTCATAAACAGAAACTAAGAAAAGAGTTCCTTCAAGTGCCTTTTTCACTTCAGAATGAGGTTTAGTGCTATTCATTCCAGCGTTTACTCTTAATTGATTATAGGCTTCAACGCTGGGAATTTTATGAGTAAATTCCATAAAACGATTCCTCCAATAACTTTTTGTTTTTTTTTGTGCAATCACAACTCTTCATAATCGGGATGGTCTTTGATATAGATTGCTGCGTAAATGGCATCTACTAAAACGGCTGGGAAAGCGAAGGCCATTAAAGCGCCAGAGAAAAAGCCGAAAATCATTTGTATGTAGTCTGTAATCACGGCAATGACCAATAGAATAAAGCCCAGGACTTTAGCAATATTGAAAAGAAGTTCTTTCTTCTTACTATTCTCCTCATACGTTTCCCATCGATTGATCTTCCAAATTTTTCCTTGATTTTGAGGAAGGTAATACCATGCGTAAATGACGGTCATTATTACAAATAGAAGTACTATTGGAATGACATAAAATAGCGTCAACTTGGACTCGTAGAGCTTTAACGCGCTGAAGGGTGTTTTATCATCGGTAACCATCAGTAGGAAGATAAAGGTAAAGGTGAGTGTGACGGTCCAAACAACTAAGGCCACTAGAATATAAGTTAGAGACTTAAAGCGATTGATTAAAGGCGTAAAAAGTCCAAAGAGAAGGCTAACGATATTAATGATTGTCGCACTCAAGAATAGAACCTTTATAATCCCTATAGGATCATTGTGCCCTGCAACAAAATATAGAAACGCAGTAAATGGAAGCATAAGCCAAGGGAAGAATTTAATGTAGCCTAGACTCACTTCATTCGTAATTAACGGACCATGGTACCGGTCGACCGTTTGATTGACTCTCCGCTTTTTTGATTTCTTTTGTTTTCCAGAACCAGGAGCTGGCTCTGAAGATTCTTTCT
>CAUSAK010000057.1:0-5226 GCA_963529535.1 uncultured Granulicatella sp.
ACGCTTTTAATATAAGGGATGAAGCCCTTTTTGTATACACTAAAATAGGGTTGGTAGATTTTCTCCATCAACCCTATAAATTATAGAACCATTTATTTTAAGATAGAAAAACAATTTTCCGATAGCGAGGAGTACGTATCGCCTAGCAAGTGTTTCTCAATTAGAAAAAAATAGTGTAACATGCCAAAATGTTAGTGAACTATAGCTTATGAACGTTTAGAAAATGGTAATGAATTTCTTTTGATTGCACCAGTTGGACAATGCGTGTAGGCTTCTTTAAAGTTTGATATTTCTTGTTCAGGAATTGGAATGCTTCCAGTGTTTTGATCATGTTTCATAAAAGCAATGCCCTCGTTGTCGTATTCAAAAAGATTACGAGCTTTTAATTGGCAAATTCCGCAGGCGATGCAACTTTCACAGTCAACTTTGCCATAGAGAGTGTGATGGATCTTATCGTTCATCTGAAATCCTCCATTTGTATCATCATTTAGGTGTTATCAGTTTCTCATATTTTAAAAAAATTTTCAAAACATTTAAAAATTTTTAAAAAAGCAATGAAAATAATAAAAAGTATGCTACAATACGATATATAGATTGAAAAGATTGCATATTATTAGGGAAATGTGCTATAGTCTTATTTGAATAAAGTCTAATGACGACAGTGGTTGAATTTAGGAGGATTTTTAATGACAGATAACTTAAATAACGAAACAAACCCAAAAGATGAACAACCATGGGATCGCCAATTTGGTGAAGATACTCAGAAAGCACGTCCATATTCAAGAAGTGCTCGTAATTCAAACGGAAAACCAACGGCACCACTATTAAGTGTATTATTGTTTGTGTTTATCGTAGTGGTTGTATCTCCATTATTATTTATGATGTGGTTCTCTTGGTCTAGTTCTAAAGCTGAGGTAAAACCTCGAACTGCAGATGAAGTGATGTTAACGAAAGTAGCAGAAACGACTACGGTTGAAACAACTACTACTGAATCAACAGCTTCTACAACAAAAGCTGGAGCTTCAACTTCATCAACAGCTTCAAGACAACAAAATAATGGGCAAAGAGAACAGACAACTGTAGAAACACCAACGACCCAAAATGGGGCTTATGGAAGCTATACTGTTCAAGCTGGTGAAACATTATATCGAATTGCTGTAAATCATGGCATGGATGTAGATACATTAAAATCTATTAATGGATTAACATCGAACAATATTTCGCCAGGAATGCAATTAAAAGTATTGCAATCAAGACAATAACAGCTAAAGGCTGGGCAACAAGTCCAGCCTTTTAGGTTGTTTAGAATCAATCGATAGTTCAAATTAAAGGAGATATGTTTATGCAAGTTGCAATTGATGGACCGGCTTCATCTGGGAAAAGTACAATTTCAAAACTAATTGCAAAGGCGAATCACTTTGTATATTTAGATACAGGAGCCATGTATCGAGTTGTTACATTGGCAGTATTACGCAATCACATTTCATTGGAAAATCATGATGCTATTCAAGCATTAGTTCAAACGATTGAAATTGGATTTTCTATGAAAGATGGAAAGCAAAGTGTATTTATGAATGGTGAAGAGGTAACAGATGAAATTAGAAGTTTAGAAGTGACGCGTAATGTTTCAGCTGTTTCTGCCATTAAGGAAGTTCGCACTAGATTAGTTCATCTCCAACGAAAGATTGCTGAAAATCATTCGATTATTATGGATGGAAGAGATATTGGGACCGTTGTTTTACCACAAGCTGAGATAAAAATTTTCCTTGTTGCAAGTGTGGAAGAACGTGCGAAACGCCGTTTTATTGAAAATCAGGAAAAAGGAATTCAGATGTCTTATGAAGAATTAGTAGAAGATATTCGTCGTCGTGATTATATTGATTCTACTCGTAAGGAATCTCCGCTAAGAAAAGCAGAAGATGCGATTGAAATCGATACAACAACAATGACGATTGAAGAAGTTGTGAAAACAGTTTCAGAGTTCATTCGAAAATACCAATAGAATAAGCATCTTTAAGGGATATGACTAGAATTGTGAAAGAAATAGTGATATGATGTAAAAAGGATAAAAAATTAAATTTTAAGGAAAGTTAGAATGATTTTTTCGTTCAAATGAATGGTTGCGTAATAGGAGGAAGTCAAATGTCAGAATTACAAACAATGCAAGATGCACTGGATATTGTAAAAGATATTCAAGTTGGAGACTTAGTTCAAGGAGAAGTTTTAGTTTTACAAGATAAACAAGCTATCGTTGGTATTATTGGTGGTGGAGTTGAAGGGGTCATTCCTTTTAATGAATTATCAGCAGTTCCATTTGAAAAAGTTGAAGATGTCGTTAAAGTGGGAGATGTATTAGATTTAGTAGTCATTAAACCTATTAAAGATAAAGAAAACGGAAGTTTCTTACTTTCAAAACGCCGTGTAGATGCTCGTAAAGTTTGGGAAGAACTTCAAGCTAAAGCAGATAATCATGAACAAGTAGAAGGAACTGTTAAAGACGTTGTTAAAGGCGGTTTAGTAGTTGATGCAGGGGTTCGGGCATTTGTTCCAGCTTCAATGATTTCTGATCATTTTGTGTCAGATTTAAAACAATTTAAAGGAAAAACATTCGCATTTGATATCGTTGAGATTTTACCAGCGGATAATCGTTTAATTTTATCTCGTAAAGAAATCGTAGCAAATGAAAAAGCAGCAAAACGTGCTTCAGCTTTAGAAGCAGTTTATGAAGGAGCTATTGTTACTGGTAAAGTAGCTCGCTTAACTAACTTTGGAGCTTTCATTGATTTAGGTGGAATTGATGGATTGGTTCATGTTTCTGAAATTTCTCATCAACATGTATCAAAACCAAGCGATTTCTTAGCAGTTGGTCAAACAGTGGAAGCAAAAGTAATTGGATTAGATGCTGAAAAAGGTCGTGTTTCTCTATCGATTAAAGAAACTCTTGCTGGACCTTGGGATAACATTACAGAACGTGCAGCAGTTGGTTCTACATTAGTTGGAACTGTTAAACGTTTTGCAGCATTTGGTGCATTTGTTGAATTATTCCCTGGAGTAGAAGGATTAGTTCACATTTCTCAAATTGCTCATAAACATATTGCAACTCCTCAAGAAGTTCTTCAAGTGGGACAAGAAGTAACTGTTAAAGTTTTAGATGTAAATGAAGCTGAAAAACGTATTTCATTAAGTATTAAAGCTTTAGAAGAAGCTCCAGTTGTTGAAAAACCTGAAGTAGAAGAAGTTGTAGAAGAAGAATATGTCTTACCTGAAGAAGATGTGACATTTTCATTAGCAGATCGTTTAGGGGAACAATTAGCTGACTTAGTTGTAGAAGACTAATCAAAAAAATATTAAATTAGGGTGAGGTTGGGAAAAACTCCCAGCCTCATTTTTTGAGAAAGGAGGAATTTTGATGTCAACACCAGTTATTGCGATTGTAGGTCGTCCAAACGTTGGGAAATCTACAATTTTCAACCGAGTTGTTGGTGAAAGAATTTCGATTGTAGAAGATATTGCTGGAGTAACGAGAGATAGAATTTATTCAGATGGGGAATGGTTAGGTCATCAATTTCATATTATTGATACAGGTGGTATTGATATTACTGATGAGCCATTTATGTCGAATATTCGTATGCAAGCTGAAATTGCAATGGAAGAAGCAGATGTGATTATTTTCTTAACAAGTGTGAAAGAAGGTGTAACATCAACAGATGAGCATATTGCTAAAATGTTATATCGTACGAATAAGCCCGTATTATTAGCTGTAAATAAGGTAGATAATCCAGAATTACGATCCGATATTTTTGATTTTTATGCATTAGGATTTGGAGAACCATTCCCAATTTCAGGAAGTCATGGATTAGGTCTTGGAGATTTATTAGATGCAGCTGTAAAAGCATTTCCTGAACATGGACAGGACGAAGAGGATGCAGATATCATTCGCTTTAGCTTTATTGGTCGCCCAAATGTTGGGAAATCTAGTTTAGTTAATGCAATGTTAGGGGAAGAACGTGTAATTGTATCAAATGTTGCTGGAACCACTCGTGATGCGATTGATACAAGTTTTACGGACGAAGAAGGTACAATCTTTAAAATGATTGATACAGCTGGTATTCGTAAAAAAGGACGTGTTTTTGAATCTACTGAAAAATATAGTGTTTTACGTGCATTAAGAGCAATTGAACGAAGCGACATTGTCTGTGTTGTCTTGAATGCAGAAGAAGGAATTCAAGAACAAGATAAGAAGATTGCAGGATATGCTCATGAAGCTGGAAAAGGTGTCATTATTTTAGTCAATAAATGGGATACGCTTGAAAAAGATAATTCAACGTTTAAAGAATTTGAAGAAAATATTCGTAAAGAATTTTTATATTTATCGTATGCACCGATTTTATTCGTTTCAGCGAAAACAAAACAACGATTAGTAAGAATTGCTCCATTATTGAAAGAAATTCATGAAGTTCGTTCGAAACGTATTTCATCATCAATTTTAAATGATGTCTTAATGGATGCCATTGCGATGAATCCAACACCAACAGATAAAGGAAATCGTTTGAAGATTTATTATATGACACAAGTAGCAGTACAACCCCCTACCTTTGTAGTTTTTGTCAATGATGTAGAATTAATGCATTTTTCATATGAACGATTCTTAGAAAATCGAATTCGTGCGGCCTTCGGATTTGAAGGAACACCAATTCATATGATTGTTCGTCAAAGAAAATGATAAAAAGGATATAATTTATCAAAGAAAATGATAAAATCATAGGTTATTCGTTGAAAGTACGTTAATCAAATGGTATACTTGTTTAGAAATCAACAGTAAGGTTTCCAGTATTATTGGACCACTCAATAATCACTGAATTAATTCTTGTGTGATGGAGGTGAATCTAACATGGCAAATAAAGCAGAATTAGTAGATCGCGTAGCTAAAAAAACGCAATTAACAAAGAAAGATGTTTCAGCAGCAGTTGATGCATTATTCGAAACAATTCAAGAAGCATTACAAGCAGGTGAAAAAGTACAAGTTATCGGATTTGGTAACTTTGAAGTACGTGAACGTGCTGCTCGTAAAGGACGTAACCCTCAATCAGGTGAAGAAATCCAAATCGAAGCAAGCAAAGTTCCTGCATTCAAAGCAGGTAAAGCTTTGAAAGATGCTGTAAAAAACTAATCAGTTTATTATGATATTTTCATAGAAACTATTTCATAAAGGTGCTATATTAGAGT
>CAUSAK010000058.1:0-5121 GCA_963529535.1 uncultured Granulicatella sp.
ACTACATTGACATTCCCACCTGCTAAATAATGGGCTTCTAATTCATTAATATCGATTTTTAATCCTGCTTTTGTTGCTTTAATCATTGGACGCACAATATATTGAGGAGCTACTCGACGTAATCTCATCCCCACTAATGTGCCTACTCCAATTTTTACATCAGAAAAATATGCTGTAATCCATAATCCAATCGGTACAAATCTAAAAAATAACATGACAACTGTTAAAATTAGAAATAGTATCACAATTAGTCCAATGACTCCTGTTGGATTATTTAATAAACCTTTTTCTAACATTTTACTCCCTCCTACTCATTATTGTTCTCCAAAACTTGTACGACGATTTTACTTCCTTCTACTTTAACAACTTGTATCCTTGTATCTTCTGGAATGACAAATCCCGTACTCACCACATCAACGATTCCACCGTCTAGTTCAGCCTTTCCACTTGGACGTAATATCGTCAATGTTTTCCCTGTTTTATTGACTAAATCATCATATACTTTTGAGGTTGAATAGCCTTTTGATTTTTTTAGAGAAGAAAGTAATACTAATCCCTTCTTATGGGAAAAATGATTTCCCCTTTTCACCAATAGAACTAACAAGACTATTGCCAACAATAGTGACATTAAGATTAAAACGACTAAATCCATGACAGCCTGGTTTGCCCAGCACATCCCTCCTAATACAAATACTGTCCCTAACACTCCTAAAGCCCCAATTCCTGGAATTAACACTTCAAATCCTAAAAATAGAAATCCAAATACAAATAGGATGATGACGAAAAAGTTCCAGTATGGATGAAGGAAACTGTAGGTTGTAAAACTTATTACTGTTATCACACTACCAAGTATATTCCATTTGGAGAACAAAGAAATGAAAACACCCATGACAGCTACTAACAGTAATAGTAAGTCTACATACAAAAGACCACCCCCATTCGTTGCCATCATTATAGCACTTTCCTTTTTAAATACAACTGAATAATTATTATGAAATTATTAAATTCAAAGCATTAAATCTTTCACCATTTTTACGAAGGATAGTCTTCCATTTGAGCAAATTCTTTCGCTTGTTGTAGTTGTTTTTCGAACAATTCCATATCAATAAATCTCGCTTGACGGGTAAATTCTCTCTCTCCTACAAAAACAATCGCAACCGGAACTGTTAGCACTTGATACTGACTAGCCACTTCAGGATGCTGCGTTACATTAATGACTTCTAATGCTATTCCTTCTTGTTCTGTAACTTCTTCTATTCGTGGCTGTAAGGCATGACAAACCCCACAAGTTTCGCTTTCTAAATAGATTACTTGAATATTTTTCATAAACTCACCTCCCTTATAGTGTACCATTTTTAGAAAAATTTTCTTGTAAAATGCATTTCTGAATAGAAAATACTTAACAAACCTAGCTTCCATCTGTATAATGAAGAATGTCTTATAGATATTTTTAGAAAGTGAGTGAGAAAATGGGACGTAAATGGGCTAACATCGTAGAAAAGAAAACTAAACTCGATGCTAACAACAGTAAAATTTATGCAAAATTCGGAATTGAGATCTATGTAGCAGCAAAACAAGGTGAACCAGATCCACATTCTAACCAAAAATTAAAATTCGTAATTGACCGTGCGAAAACTTATAATGTACCTCGTCATATTATCGAACGTGCAATTGAAAAAGCTAAAGGTGGCGGCGATGGCGATTACCAAGAATTACGTTATGAAGGATTCGGTCCTAACGGTTCTATGATTATCGTAGATGCCTTAACAAATAACGTAAACCGTACTGCTGCAGACGTTCGTGCTGCTTATAGCAAAAACGGCGGAAACATGGGTGCACCAGGTTCTGTAACTTATTTATTCGACCATACAGCAATCTTCGGTATCGCAAACAAAGATGCAGATGGATTATTAGAACAATTAATGGAAGCAGAAGTAGACGTTCGTGACGTTGTACAAGAAGACGACCAAGCAATCGTTTATGCTGAACCAAACGACTTCAACACAGTTCGTACAGCATTAGAAGGATTAGGAATTTCTGAATTCACAGTATCTGAAATCGAAATGATTCCTCAATCAGAAGTAACATTAACAGGCGATGACTTACGTTTATTCGAACGTATGATTAACGCATTAGAAGATAACGAAGATGTTCAAAAAGTTTACCACAATGTAAACTTAGAAGACTAATCATTGTTGATTTTTATTGAATATGACAAAAAGTCTGTCCTAGGAGAATTACTCCTGAGACAGACTTTTTTGGTTGTTAGAGATTATTTAGCGTGTACTTCTTTTATAAAACCCTTACAAAAATTAATTATACACTAATTATTTTAGAAATATAAGTCTATTTTTTGCTGAAATAATAGTTTAGAATATGGATAAGATAAGGAAAACTAGACACCTAATGTGAGAGGAGACGAGTCAAAATGAGGAAGTTTTTAGTTGGTAATTATTTATTTTACGGTACTGTTTTGGGCGTAGCAACAGTACTACTTATATATTATTTCTTGCCTGACTTTCTCTTATTATTTGCTCATCTATCGACGATTTGTTTTTATTTAGCTTTACTGTATGCTTTTTTAAAATTTGTGTACAAAAAAATCAAACATAAACCTTAAAAATGAATAATTGAAGCGAGCCCAAAAAATTAGACTTTTTGGGCTCGCTTCATCTTTTTTACTTTTCCAATTTTGATAATTTATGATTTAATCTTAATGCATTTAGCACAACTGAGACTGAACTGAAACTCATCGCAGCTCCTGCAATCATTGGACTTAATAATGGTCCTCCAAAGAAATGCAAGACACCCATTGCTACGGGAATTCCAATCACGTTATATATGAATGCCCAGAATAAGTTTTCTTTAATCGTCATCATTGTCATTTTACTTAATTGAATGGTTTTAGCCACTAATCTTAAATCATCTTGCATCATCACCATATCGGCAGTTTCAATAGCAACATCTACTCCAGATCCAATCGCAATTCCTACTGTTGCTTTGGCAAGTGCAGGTGCATCATTAATCCCATCTCCAACCATGGCTACTTGATAGCCTTCGTCTAATAATTGTTGAACGACACTTGCTTTTTCATTTGGTAATACTTGGCTATATACCGTCTCAATTCCAACTTCATTCGCAATTGCTTTGGCTGTTTTTTCATGATCTCCTGTTACCATTCGAACTTGAAGTCCTAATGCTTTCATTTGTCGGATTGCTTCTTTACTAGTTGCTTTAATCGTATCCGCAACTACAATAATTCCAGCTACTTGTTTTTGAATGACTACAAACATTGCTGTTTGCCCTTTAGAAGCGACTACATCAATCACCGCATTAAATTCATCTACCGCAATTCCTTGATTTTGTAATAATAAATGATTTCCTAGTAACACTTCTTTTCCATCCACAATTCCTTGAATTCCCATACCAGAAATAGATTGGAATTGTTCAATTGGTAAAACGTCAAATTCTTGTTTTTCAGCTTCTTCCACGATGGCTTTTCCTAATGGATGTTCCGAATGTTTTTCGATTGATGCTGCTATGTTTAGGACTTCTTCTGTTGAATAATCATTGAATACTTGAATATCGACTACTTTAGGTTTACCGTTTGTAATTGTTCCTGTTTTATCTAGTAATACAACTCCTACATGTCCAGCTTCTTCTAAAGCTGCACTACTTTTAATTAAAATACCTCTTTTAGCACCGAAACCTGTTCCTACCATAATGGCAGTTGGAGTTGCTAATCCTAATGCACATGGACAAGCAATGACTAATACAGAAATCATCACGGTTACGACAAATTCAAAAGATTCTCCACCAATCAATCCCCAATAAAGACCTGCTAAGAGAGACAATCCCATCACGATTGGAACAAAAATTCCTGCTACACGGTCTGCAATGGCAGCGATTGGTGCTTTAGAGCCTTGTGCTTCTTCTACTAAACGAATAATTTGAGATAATGTTGTATCTTTCCCAACTTGGCTCACTTCAACTTGGAATGAACCAGTTGTATTCAACGTAGCACCGACAACTTTACTTCCTTCTCTTTTGAAGACTGGTACACTTTCGCCTGTAATCATAGATTCATCAACAAAGCTTTCTCCAGAAAGAATAACCCCATCCACAGGAATTTTTTCACCTGGTCGAACAAAGACTACTTCTCCAACTTGTAATTCCTCTACTGGAACTTCGACTTCTTTTCCATCACGAATGACTGTCGCCACTTTTGGTGATAAAGCGACTAATGATTGAATCGCTTGAGAAGTTCTTCCTTTTGTTAACGTTTCAAAATATTTTCCTACGGTAATAAAAGCTAAAATGACTGCTGCAGATTCTACATAGAGATGCATCACATAATGATACTCTCCACCAAAAATACGAATGGTACTCCATACACTATATAAAATGGCAGCACTCGTTCCCATTGCAACTAACGAATCCATATTCGGATGCTTTCTAATCAATGCCTTAAATCCATTCACAAAATAACTACGACCCACCCATAAAATAGGAGTTACTAAAATCAATTGCGTTACAGAAAATACAATTGGATGTTCCATCGGCTGTAAGATTTGTGGAAGAGGAAGTCCAATCATTTCACCCATCGCTATATATAATAATACAATGGCAAATACACCTGATACCCATGCTCTTACTTTAAGTGATTGTAATTGTTTTTCTTTTTTTATCGCTGTTTTTTCTAACACATCTTCTTCATCATTTATCAATATAGCCTGATATCCAGCTAGAGAAACAGTTTCCATAATTTTTTGTACATCTGCTTCCTTTGGATTAAATTGCACCATCATTTTTTCAGTCGCTAAATTCACATTGGCTTCCTTAACGCCTGGAAGATCTCGGACAACTTTTTCAACCGTACTGACACAACCTGCACATTGTAATCCTTCTAATGCAAATTCTTCTTTCTTCATAATTAACAACACCTTCTTACCATTATACTAATTCAGCTTGATATCCTGCTTTTGATACAGCTTCTATAATTTTTTGTTCTTCTACTTTATCTTGTTGAAATTCTACAATCAGCTTTTTAGCTTCGAAATCAATACTTGCTTTCTCAACACCTTCAACAGCACTCACTGCATTTTCAACAGCTTTCGCACA
>CAUSAK010000059.1:0-4917 GCA_963529535.1 uncultured Granulicatella sp.
ATTGCAATGAAAATTAGAACTATTTTTCAGTTTCTAGAATTTGAGCTATTTTTTCAAACGTGTTTCCATTTCTAATCGTAATCATTTTATAAAAATTTTGCTTTAATAACTGTTTATGGTAAGTTGTCTTTAAATACTCTGCTTCATCGAATTTCCCCCAAAACACAGCATGATTTCCTATATGGACAATCTCATTATGAAAGTTTGCTTTACGTAGAAAATCTAGTATAGAACTTTTATCTAACTGATATGAAAAGAATAATACATCTCTTCTTGCCAACTCTTCATTCCACCACTCTGGTAAGTTTACTTTTTCTTTTAAATATTCTTCTTTCGTCAATAAAGCAAAGGGAATTGAAAACTCATAATGACTTTCTAGCAAATCTGTTATTTTGCAAACACAAGTATCGAGTGTATCAGTACTACTAAAAAATAAATTCCCACTATTAATGTATGAACGAATATTTTGAAAATTTAACCCTTCTAATAATGCTTTCAGTTCACTCATTGCTACTTTATTCTTACCACCAACATTTATTCCACGTAATAAAAGGATGTATCTCACTATAAAATCTCCTTCATTTAATCATTTTACAATCACATGAATGATTATACGACAAAAATCAAATGGTTAGTATAAAACAATATCCTTTGTTTGATACCGTATCATACAAATACAATTTTTTAGTACCTTTTAGGAACACATATTTATAAACAAAACGTTTCTGCTTTAACAGTTTTTCTATTTGATTTTGTTTTTCATTTAATGCTTGATTCTTTTTACTTTCTGTATTAAGGATATTACTAAATTCCTTTCGATAAATCCCTTCAAGATTAGTATAATCGTCATTAAAGTTAACTTCACCTTCTAAAGAAAAGGAATAAATATCAAATCTATCGTTTCCAAATCCTCTCTCACTTTTATACTCCAATTTTATATTTCGAATATGAGAGCCCAATTCAGAAAGCTCATTTCTATTGTTTTGAGTAAAATGATAAACCGCAAAGATACAGGCAACTAATAACAATATATAAATAACAGATTTACGTTTCATTGAATATCCTCCTCACCTCAAAAATATTCCTTTTCTCACTATTATACTCTCAGAACTGTTCAAAAAATTGAAAATTCTTTGATTTTAACCAAATATTAAAAAGCGTCAGACTCTCCTCTAACGCTTTTCATAGTTTTCGATTAACTTTTCAATTTCTTCTAACGACTTTACAAAATAAATCTGCTTTCTATCTTCCTGACTTAGTAGATTTGTCGTCACCATATGATTGAAAAAAGCCTCTAAATGGTCATAATAGCCTTCCATATTATAAAAAATACAGATTCCATTCGTTTGACCGACTCTTACCCATGAAACGACTTCTGCAATTTCTTCTAGTGTTCCTGGACCTCCAGGAAGTGCAATATACGCTTCACTTAATTCAATCATTTTATTTTTACGTTCTGACATCGTTTCAACAATATGAAGTTTTGTAATATCTTTTTTAGCAATTTCTCGCTCTACAAAAAATTGTGGCATGACACCAATAACTTCTCCACCCGATTTCATAACTGAGGTTGCAACCACCCCCATTAAACCAGTATTTCCTCCACCGTAAACAAGGGTGTGATTCTTCTGCGCCATCCACTTTCCTAGTTCTTCTGCTCTTTCATCGAAAGTTGAACCATTACTCTGACTAGCGGCACAATAAACTGCAATATTCATAAATTCTCCTTATAAAAAAGAGTCGTAAAATCTTACGACTCTAGTATTGTTATTTAAATGCTGCAATAATTTCTTCTGCAATTTCTTTCGAACAGATAACTCCTGTAGTCTTTTTATTTGGTACTAAGAAGTCTACTTCTTTTCCGTCTACTGTACTATAGTGTAAATCTAATTCTTTTGCAATTACCATACCAGCAGCAATGTCCCATGGCGCTAATAATGTTGATACATAAGCAACAGATTTTCCTAATACTACTTGGATATGTTCAATTGAAGAAGCTCCATAAGTACGAGTTACCATTGCTTTACGAATCATAGCTGCTTCTTTTTCATTTGCTTCTAATAACATAAATCCATTTACGTTAATCGAGCTATCACCGATACTATGAACTTCTGGTTTGGATAAACGACGACCATTGCAATAAGCACCGTAATCTTTAATACCATAAACAAAGCGATCACGCATGACATCATAAATGTAACCTAATAAACCAACTCCATCTTTATATAAAGCAACCATAATCCCAAAATCTTCTTGACGTTTTACAAAGTTTAAAGTGCCATCGATTGGGTCAATTAACCATACATATCCGTCCATTGAAGTTAATTCGTCACCGAATCCTTCTTCTCCCATAATTTTATGTGTTGGGAATTGTTCACGAATTTTTGCAATTAAAAATTGTTCGATTTCTTTATCAACATTTGTTACTAAGTCATTACGACTAGATTTTGTATCCACTGTAATTGATTCACCAAAGCTATGACGAATTTTGTTTCCAGCCTCCATAATCCAATCATTGACTAATAAATGTGTTGCAAATAAATCCATAACTAACATCCTTTCTACTGTTCCATTTTAATTCTTTTTGAAGTATTTTTACTCATTTGAACGACACGATATAAACTATATCCAGAAACCGATTCAAATTCTTTACCAAGTCTTTTTTCTTCGCCAATACTTTTTACAATCGTTTTGAAATCTTTATATCGTTTGATAAATTCTTCTGTTTCAATTCCACGTTCATAAGCATCTTCTACTGCATTCCATAATGCGATAACTGTAGACATTTCTTGGTGCGTCCAATCCAAGTTTAATGGATAACTATAATTTGCCAAATAAGTCCCTCCTCAAAAAAGTACACCCCTTAGTATACACCTTTTTTAATAAAATAAAAAGATTTATCCTTTTCTATCCTAATCTAGAGAAATACGAATATTTTTCCATTTTCCTGATTTAAATCTAAATAAAATAATGAGCCAACGAATAAATTGGTCAATAAATACTGCATACCAAGCTCCTGCTAAACCTAAACCAATGATGTTTACAAAAATATATCCTAAACTAACACGGATAAGAATTGACCCTACAAAAATGGCAATCAATGGCCAAACAGTATCCCCTGCTCCTCTTAATGCACCAGAAGTAATTAATTGATGACTTTGGAACGGTTGAACGAATGCCACAATCGTTAAGGCAATCATGGTATTTCGAATAATTTCAGGCTCTGTAGAATAAAATTCTGCCAAAGTTTGAGAACCGAAAAAGATAAATAGTGACATTCCGATTGCAATGACAAAACCAATTCGTTGACACATTCTAGTATACATTCTTGCCAATTGTTCATTTTTTGCTCCTAAAGATTGTCCCATTAAAGTTGATGCTGTAATCCCAAAAGCTTGAGCAGGTGAATACGTTAAATTTAAAATATTTAACGAAATTTGATGAGCTGCATATACATTAGTCCCCAATCCAGAAACGATATTCAAAAATGAAATAATTCCAACTCTTAATGCTAATTGTTCTAAAGCAGTCGGCAAGCCAATTCGAATTAAATCTTTCATCATTTCAAAACGAAATTCAAATTTTTCTTTAAAATCTAAATATAAAACACTTTTCTTAGACAACACATACCGTAAGTTTAACGACATGGCAATCACATTACTTAACGCTGTTGAAATAGCCGCTCCAGTTACTCCAAGTACTGGAAAACCAAACAAACCATAAATTAACACAGCATTTCCAAGGACATTTAAACTATTTGCGATAACATTATTACGCATCGGAATTTTTGTTTCTCCAATTCCACGTAAAGCTGCTGTCATCGTAAACGAAAATGATTGGAAAATAAACCCTAACATGATAATACGAAAATAAGCTGTCCCTACTTCAATAACAGAAGCATCAGCTCCTAAAAAGGATAATACATAGGGAGCTAGTAAAATCATTACCAATGAAATAGGGAGCACAAATCCTAACATTGCCAGCAACATCACGTGTTTTAAAACTAAGCTAATATTTTTATATTTTTTTGCTCCATAATAACGAGCAATAATAGCTGTACCACCTACATTCAACGCTTGAACAAAACTTAATCCTAAAAATACAGGTTGATTCGTCATCCCAACAGCAGAAACTGCTTGAGCCGCATGTTCTGGAATACGACCTACCATCATCATATCGACCATTCCAAATAAAGAGCTTAATAACACTTCAATAAAAACAGGCCATACAATATGAAAAATATTCATTCTTAACTCTGTTTTATTAAACTTCTGATCTATCACGTCTCCATCCCATCTTCCCTTCTTTAAAAATTTCTCTCTATTCTATACCTATCAGATATAATATGCAAGTCATACCCATTTTTAACCAAAAAGAATTTGTAGAACCACCAAAATTCTTATTATTTGTGAAGCAGCCAGCAGTTTATTTTCTTACAAATAGGCAAAAAGTTGTTACTCCTCATCAACTGATAAGGTGCAACAACTTTTAATCTCTATGATAAGTACGCAGTTAATTCCGATTCTGATATATTTAATCTCTTAGCTCCATTTTCGATTGTAAGAATTCCATCTTTAATTAATCCGACAATGGTTGTGATAGCACCTTCTGCTCTTCCTTCTATTCTACCTTTTTCTATTCCCTTTTCTATTCCTTTTTCTATTCCTTCTTCGATTCCTTCCATCTTTGCTAGTTGTTTTTCTTCTGCCACATACTCCAAATGTGCATAGTAGCCATCCAGTTTTCTTGTGCGATCATCAAACATCTTTTGTTCCTCCTTTGTCCAGTTCATTCGATTCATAATCGTATCTGCTGTTTCAAGTATTGCCTCTGGATTTTGTGTATAAGGTTTGTTACCAAAAAACTCAATCCATCGAACTTTTTTATATTGTTTTATTTTAGTTGGATCATATTTAT
>CAUSAK010000060.1:0-4913 GCA_963529535.1 uncultured Granulicatella sp.
TAATTCAATTACAGAAATGCTTAATCGTTTTGCACCTTCTTCTTTAGAGAGAAGATCGTCTTTGATTAAACTTATAATCATCATTTTCTTTCCATGCTCGATACCGTATGCTTTTCCTTTCGTTATTCCTTCTGCAATTCCTTGTGCTTTCCCTTTCGTTATTCCTTCTGCAAGACCTTCCATTCTTCCTTCTACAAGACCTTCCATTCTTCCTTCTACAAGACCTTCCATCCTTCCTTCTGAAAGACCTTCCGTTCTTGCATCTTTCTTTTCCTTCTCTATAGTCGCTAAAAAACTTGAATATGCTTGGAGATAGCGTGTTCTTTCGTCATACATTTTTCGTTCCTCCTTTGTCCAGTCTATTCGGCTCACAATTCGATCGGCTTGTTCTAATACTCTTTCAGGGCTTTGTGTATAGGGTTGATTCCCGAAAAACTCAATCCATCTTACTTTCTTGTACTCTTGTATCTTATCTTTATTATACTTCTCTAATTCTAAAAATGCCATCATCGCTAAGTTTTGTTCTTCTGCAAAACCTTTAAAATAAACTTTTAATTCATCATTTCTAGTTTTTTCTTTGAGGCAGTATACGTGAACCATTTCCTCATTATGAAAATATTTTTTTTGCATAATGGCAATGGTGTACACCGGTAACATTTCTTCTGCAATTCGATGTGTTTCCACGCCATCTTTTTTATGTTTATCAGCATTTTTAGTGACTTGATTACATAGATATAACCATAAACGCTTGATAAAGTCAAATTGATAGGCTACTTGGATTTCAATAATAACTTGTGTGCCATCATTTAATTCCGCTAATACATCGATACTGGTGATATAGGTCTTAATATCTTCAAATTGATGGTCATGTATTTGTGTTCCGTCTAGTATTTTTACATGGTGCACAGGTAAGTCTAGAATATCCCTTATAAACTGTGCCGTAATTTCAGGATTACTGAAAATTTTCTTTGCCATTAAATCCATCATAGGTCTTGCATCTTTGATTCGTTCTTGCATTTTTACCACTTCCTATCGTTATTTGAAGGGACTACTCAAGAATTTTCATTTATATTTGTCACTTCATTATATATATACGAAAAAAAGTGCTGAAAATTGTTTTTTTATGGGATGTTTTTTTATTTGATTTAGCATGACGATTGAATGTAACTATCCAATAACTACGAAAAAAGCAAGAGCATCGCTTTGGCGAGGCTCTTGCCATCCTTTACTACTATTAGAAAAGTCATTTTACGATAATACACGCATTAAAAATTCCTTTGTTCTTTCTTTTTGTGGATTTGTAAAGATTTGCTCTGCTGTTCCCTCTTCAGCAATAACCCCTTTATCCATAAAGATAACACGGTCACTCACATCTCTAGCAAACTCCATCTCATGAGTAACAATAATCATTGTTAACCCAGTATGAGCCAAACTCTTCATCGTTTCCAAAACTTCATTTACCATCTCTGGGTCTAATGCAGAAGTTGGTTCGTCAAATAATAAAACATCTGGTTGCATGGATAAAGCTCTAGCAATCGCTACACGTTGTTTTTGCCCACCAGACAATTGACGAGGGCGAGCGTTTAAGTACGCACTCATTCCGACTTTTTCTAAGAAACCTTTCGCAATTTCTTCGGCTTCTTCTTTTGATTTTTTCAATACTTTAATAGGACCAACTGTACAGTTTTCTAATACATTTAAGTTGTTAAATAAATTAAATTGTTGGAAAACCATTCCTAAATGCGTACGATATTCATAAATATTCGTGTCCTCATCTAAAATATTTTTTCCGTTATATGAAATTTCACCAGAAGTTGGTTTTTCTAATAAATTTACACAACGTAATAGCGTTGATTTACCAGAACCAGAAGAACCAATTATTGTTACTACTTCACCAGATTGTACTGAAAATGAAATATCTTTTAGGACTTCATGAGTCCCGAATACTTTATTCAAATGTTTAATCGTTACTACTTCTTGACTCATGATTCTTATCCTTTTCCTTTCGTTTTTTCGTACACAGATGCCATTGAATTAGAATTTAATGGATCTGAATGAATAATTTCATAGTTATCTGGGCCATCCATTCGACGTTCAATATAACGTAAAATTTGTGTTAAAGCAGTTGTCATAATGAAGTATAAAATCAATGTTACAAAGAAGGTTTCAAAGTAACGGAAGTTTGCTCCCGCAACTGTTTTTGTTGCAAAGTATAATTCTGAAACAGAGATTACATTTAATACTGAGGTATCTTTAATGTTAATCACAAACTCATTTCCTGTTGCTGGTAAAATATTACGAATTACTTGCGGGAACACAACATTCATCATTGTTTGCGTATGCGTCATCCCAATTGCTTGTGCAGCTTCAAATTGTCCTTTATCAATAGAGATAATTCCTCCACGAACAATTTCAGACATATAAGCCCCTGTATTAATCGATACAATGAAAATCGCAGCAAATGTACGATCCATATCAATCCCAAAAGCTAACGCTGATCCATAATAGATAACCATTGCTTGCACAATCATCGGTGTTCCTCTAAAGAACTCTGTATAAGCCGTTAAAATCGCATTGGCAATTTTTAATCCAATTCGTTTGGATCCTTTTTCTGGCATCGGAATAGTTTTCACTAAACCAATCAGTAATCCAATTCCTGTCCCAATAATTGTCCCAATAATCGAAATATATAAGGTTATCCAAGCTCCATTTAAAAACATTGGCCAATTATCTTGAATAATTTTAATAATCCATTCAATATTCATCTTTTGTCCTCTTTCTTTTTTTAATTATGTATCTAGAAGAGTTTCCTCTTCTAGTTTGTTAAAATATGTTAGTTTGCTGCAGGTTGATTTTTAATTGCTTCATCCATAATTTGTTGACGTTCAGCATCTGAAATTTCTGATAAAGCTTTGTTAACAGCATCTTTTAATGGGCTATTTTTTTTCAATCCAACAGCTGTATCTGTATCTTCATCACTTGCTTTGAATCCATCTGTTAATTTAATCATCACGAAATCTGAATTTGCAGCTTGAGCAGAAACACCTTCTGGTAACTCAGAAACATAAGCATCAATTGTTCCAGCTTGTAGTGCTACACGCATTGCTGGGAAGTTATCCATTGCTGGTTGTTTTGCAACACTTGGAATTTGGTCAATGACACTATAGTGGAATGTATTTAATTGTCCCGTTACTTTAGCGCCAGAGAAATCTGCTAATGTTTTCGATTGTTCAAATTTACTACCTTTTTTAACAACCATTACTAATTGTGATTTGTAATAGTTATCTGAAAAATCAATCGCTTCTTTTCTTTCAGCAGTTGGACTCATACCAGCTATGATTGCATCTAGTTTACCAGAAACAACGCCTGGTGTTAAGCCATCCCACTCAGTTTTTACAATGACTAATTCTTTATTTAATTTTTTTGCGACACGTTTTGCAATTTCAACGTCATATCCACCAGCATAATCATTTGTACCTTGAATTTTTACTCCTCCATTAGCATCTGTTTGTTGTGTCCAGTTAAATGGAGGATAACCAGCTTCCATCCCAACGACTAATTGATTGTTACTTGCTTTACTACCACACGCCGCTAACCCTAATCCAATTGCTACTGTCATTAATCCTTTTAATAAATTTTTTTTCATAAAAATCCTCTCCTCTTGGTTAAAAACTTTTGGCAGAAAAACAAAAAGGGAGATTACGAACAAAAGGTTCACAATCTCCCCTGAATAGACTCTTATCCTAAAAGTGTACAGAAAAAATTAGCATAAACTGCTTTTGCCCGGTAATTGATTGCACTTCACACTGGTCTGGGCAGAGAGTGTGACAGTGACTGACCTATTATGACCAGCCCCCAACATAGCTTTGCTACATTTCGGCGAAATCCCCTTTCCGTAATCACGTACTTTTGTCATCCGCGCCTCAAGTTCAATAACCATCTATTTAATTTGTAAAGTCATTGTAACAAAATGAAAATATGATGTCAACTATTTTCATTAAATTTTCATCATTAATTTCAACATTAATTTTGGGTAGGCGATGTACTGCTTAATAATTGTTCATAAGCAAACTCAAATTTTTGAACATCTCCAGCTCCCATAAAGACAATAACGGCATCTTTATAGGCTAATAACGGCGAAACATTTTCAATTTTTAAAACACTAGCGTCACCTTCTACTAATGCTGCTAAGTCTTCAATCGAAACCTTTCCTGATTTTTCACGAACGGAAGCAAAAATATCACATAAATATACATCATCCGCTAATGATAATGCTTGGGCAAATTCATCTAATAAAGCAATTGTTCTCGTAAATGTATGTGGTTGGAATACAGCAACAATTTTCTTTGTTGGATATTTTTGTCTTGCAGCATCTAAAGTTGCACGAATTTCAGAAGGATGGTGTGCATAATCATCAATCACTGTAATTTCTTTAATTTTTTTCTCAGAGAAACGACGTTTTACACCACCGAACGTTTTTAAATTAGCTGCTAATTTTTCTGGGTTAAATTCATTCAAGGAATAGAATGCCACAATTGCTAAAGCATTTAAAATATTATGCGTTCCAAATGTTGGAATATCAAATGTACCATAACATTCACCATGAATATAAACCTCAAAATGACTTCCCTGTGTATTTTTTTGAATATTTTTGGCAACAACATCATTTTCTTCACCAATCCCATAATAAGTGACAGGTGTATCTACATTGAGTTGACGTAATCTGGCATCATCCCCACAAGCAATAATTCCTTTTTTCACTTGACGACCAAATGATTCAAAGGCACTTTGAACATCATCAATATCTGTATAATAATCAGGATGATCAAAATCGATATTCGTCATAATGGCATAATCTGGTTTATACGCCATAAAATGACGTTTATATTCGCAGGCTTCTAATACAAAGTATT
>CAUSAK010000061.1:0-4821 GCA_963529535.1 uncultured Granulicatella sp.
GATGCAATTTCAAAAGACCGTCCATTTTGGCAACCATTAACATTTGAACAATATTTATTAAGTGTTAGTCCAGAAGGAGCAATGCTAGTTGGTAGCCCTGATACAGTAGCTAAAAAATTAATTAAAATGATTGAAGTGTTGAAGCTAGACCGTTTTATGTTACATTTACCATTAGGGTCTATGCAACATGAAGATATTTTAAAAGCGATTGAATTATTTGGACGTGAGGTAGCACCAAAAGTACGAGTGTATTTTGAAAACAAATAAATCATATAGGAAGTATCTATTCAGAACATTTAAGAGATAAGGATGTTTAGCGAATATCTTTAGATAAAAATGATTTTGTCGTTGCATGACTGTTTTCCAAAGAGTATAATGAAGGAAATGTGTTAATAGGGGTGTTCATATGAAGAAAGATAAAATCTTTCAATTAGTGTTTACAGCAATTTTAATTTCAATTATTATTTTACAAAGTTTTATTCCATTTTTAGGGAATTTACCATTATTAGTCATTGATATTACGATTATTCATATTACAGTAATTATTGGAGCATGTCTAATGGGGTGGCAAACAGGACTATTATTAGGGACAGTTTGGGGTGTATGTTCATTTATTCGAGCATTTACTTCAGGTAGTGCTATTAGTTTATTAGTCTTTACGAATCCATTAATTTCAATTGTGCCTCGTGCACTAGTTGGCTTACTATCAGGACTACTTTTCGTATTCTTACAAAAAGTTATTTCATCTAGTCATTTGAGAATGAGTATTGTAGGAGCTTTTGGAAGCTTATTAAACACAACTTTAGTATTATCGTTGATTTATTTATTAGTTGGAAATCAATATGCTGAAAAATTACAAACAACTCTTGGTCAATTACCAGTCTTTTTAATGACTATTGTTGGAACAAATGGTGTTCCGGAAGCTATTGCTTCTGCTATTATTGTACCTGTTGTTGGTGGAGTTCTTTTAAAATTAATGGAAAAACGGAGAATGAAGAATGCTTAATCAAAAGAAAGTAGCTGTGTATGTTACAGGAGGAATTGCAGCATATAAAGCTCTTTTATTTGTAAGATTATTAATAAAAGAAGGTGCACAAGTAAAAGTGGCAATGACTCAATCAGCTTGTCAATTTGTTTCACCTTTGACGTTTCAAGTATTAACAAAAGAAAAAGTTATGGTGGATACATTTGACGAAAATGATCCATCTGTTGTTCAACATATTCATTTTGCAGACTGGACGGAATTGGCAATTGTCATTCCAGCTACAGCTAATACTATTGCTAAGATAGCTCATGGAATAGCAGATAATTTTGTAACAAGTGCATTCCTTGCTACAACTGCTCCTAAAGTAATCGTTCCTGCTATGAATGAACATATGTGGGAAAATCCGGCTACTCTAAGAAATTGTGTTCAATTACAAAAAGATGGAGTGTTTATCATTGAACCATCTGTTGGTTTCTTAGCTGAAGGTTATTCAGGGAAAGGTCGATTGCCAGAGCCAGAGGAAGTTCTTCAACAAATCAAAGAATTAAATTTGTTTGACCAAGAAGAACATCCATTGTTAGGAAAAAAAGTATTAATCACAGCCGGTGGAACAAAAGAAAGAATTGATCCGGTTCGCTATATTTCGAATGATTCTTCTGGGAAAATGGGGTATGCTTTGGCAGATGATGCCATCAAAAAAGGAGCAGAAGTCATTTTAATTTCTGCAACTACAGCTTTACCTGTTCCAAATGGAGTGAAAATAGAGTATGTGGAATCTGCTAGAGAAATGCAAGAAAAAGTGTTGAATCATTTTTCATCAGTAGACATTGCAATTATGGTAGCTGCGGTATCGGATTATCGAGTAAAAGAACCTGCTGCTCAAAAAATGAAAAAAATAGATGATGAAGATGAAATTACGTTAACTTTAGTCAAAAATCCAGATATTTTAAAACAATTAGGAAGTTTGAAAAAAGAAGGACAAACGGTTATCGGATTTGCAGCAGAAACGCATCAAGTAATAGAATTTGCAAAACAAAAATTAGTAAAGAAAAATGCAGACTTTATTATTGCGAATGATGTTTCAGATCAATCAATTGGTTTTGGATCTGATATGCATCAAGTAACTATTCTATCAAAAACAGGAGAAGAAATTTTATTACCGAAAGTTTCTAAATATTTATTAGCAAAAGAAATTTGGAATCATTTAGTTCCAAATTTATAAATACGAAATAGATTAGACTTTTCAAAAGTAGTGAACGATGTTGTTAGAACTACTCTGAAAAGTCTTTTTTTGTTTCTTCAAAGAAAAATGAAGGAAGATTATCAAAAAGAATAAGAAAATCTCAGAAAACTTCCCTTGTTTTATTAAAAAACTGTGGGAAAGCTATTCCAGTGGTCGAATTTGTGCTATAATGATGAAGGTTTATTAGGCATGAGAGGAGTAGATATGAAAACAGAACATCAAATGCCAGAGTTTATGAAAAATCATTATACATTAAAAGCTATGGAAGTATTACAAAAGAAAAAAGCGACGTTGTTTTTCAAACGTCTTTTTGACATCTGTTTGTCATTAATTCTTTTAGTACTATTATCACCAGTATTTTTAGTTTTGGCAATTTGTATTAAGCTAGAAGATGGTGGACCTATCTTTTATCGACAGCAACGAATTACAACTTATGGAAGAGTGTTTAAAATATTTAAATTCCGTACAATGATAATGAATGCCGATAAAATGGGACCGCTTGTAACTCAAGATAATGATTCAAGAATTACAAAGATAGGAAAAAAGATTAGAAGTTTTCGTTTAGATGAAGTACCACAATTGATTAATGTGTTAATTGGAGATATGAGTTTTGTAGGAACTCGTCCTGAAGTACAGAAATATGTAGATGCCTATTCTGAAGAGATGATGGTGACGTTATTATTACCAGCAGGAATCACTTCAAAATCAAGTATTAAGTTTAGAAATGAAGCAGATAAAATTTCTAAATGGATGGATCAAGGATTAACAGCTGATGAAGCTTATATTCAAAAAATCCTTCCAGAAAAAATGCAATATAATATCGATTATATTGAGGAAGTAAGTGTTACTCAAGATATAAAAGTAATGCTTCAAACTGTATTTGCTGTTTTAAGATAGTAAATAAACATTCGGAGGTTAAAAGACATGATTAGAAATATACCATTTTCACCACCAGATATTAGCAATAGAGAAATTGAATTAGTAACAGAAGTGCTTAAATCAGGTTGGATTACAACTGGACCAAAAACAAAAGAGTTTGAAAGACAATTAGCATCTTATTTAGGAACTGGTAAAACAGTTTGTTTAAATTCAGCAACAGCTGCATTGGAATTAGCTTTACGAGTATTAGGAATTGGTGAAGGAGACGAAGTCATCGTTCCTGCTTATACTTATACCGCTTCATGTAGTGTGATTGAGCACGTTGGAGCAACTCCAGTATTAGTAGATATTCAAGAAAATCATTATGAAATGAATTATGATTTATTAGAACAAGCGATTACTCCAGCGACTAAAGTAATTATTCCAGTAGAATTAGGTGGAGTTCCTTGTGATTATACTCGTATTTTTGAAGTAGTAGAGAAGAAAAAAGACTTATTCTCAGCGAATAATGCCTTGCAAGATCACTTTAATCGAATCATTGTAGTTTCAGATTCAGCTCATGCGATGGGAACTACGATTAATGGCTTATCAGTTGCTCAAGTGGCTGACTTTACTTCTTATTCATTCCATGCCGTTAAAAATTTAACGACTGCAGAAGGTGGTTGTATTACTTGGAATCCTAAAAATGGATTAGATGATGAAGAAATTTATCGAGCTTTCCAAATTTATTCCTTACATGGACAAACAAAAGATGCCTTAGCGAAGACAAAACCAGGTTCATGGGAATATGATATTGAAATTCCAGGATATAAATGTAATATGGCAGATATTATGGCAGCGATTGGTTTAGCTCAATTAGAACGTTATGAAGGGATTTTAACACGTAGAAAAGAAATTGTTCGTCAATTGGATGAAGGATTAAAATCTGATGTTATTCAAGTATTGCCACATCAAACAGAACATTATGAATCTTCAAGACATTTATATATTACAAGAGTAAATGGGGCTTCTTACGAACAAAGAGGACAAATTATTGAAAAAATGGCAGAACGTGGTATTTCATGTAATGTACATTATAAACCACTACCATTATTGACAGCCTATAAAAATTTAGGATTTGATATGAAAGATTATCCTGAAGCGTATCGTTACTTTGAAAATGAAGTAACATTGCCATTACACAACTTACTAACGGATGAAGATGTTCAATATATTGTTCAAAATTATAAAGAAGTCGTTCATGAAGTATTAAATGCTTGATGGAGTAAGGAGAAGTGTAGATGAATAATCGATTAAAAATATTATTACTATTTGTATTAGACTCGATCATCGTACTAGGTTCTGTATTTTTAAGTTTTAGACTTGTAACTGAAGGGCTCATTCGTAATATTCATGCATTGTCAGTAACAGCTTTATTATCATTAGCAGCCTATTATGTGTTTTCATATTTCTTAAATTTATATTGGAGAGATTGGGAATATGCCAGTGTTTATGAAGTGATTACTGTTGTAAAATGTGTAAGTGCATCCGTCATTGTTTCAACAATCGCAGGAATTGTTTGGTTTAAAACTTTAGTAACATGGCAATTTGTGGTTGTTCTTTGGTTGTTATTAGTTTGTGCTGTGGGCGGTATTCGATTATCAATGCGTATTTTTAGAGAATACTTTGTAGATAGTGTTGTTATGGAAAATGCGAAACCAACTTTAATTGTTGG
>CAUSAK010000062.1:0-4800 GCA_963529535.1 uncultured Granulicatella sp.
TATACAATTCGTCTTGTATCAGAAGTGTTAGAATCAAATGGTTCATCTTCTCAAGCAAGTATTTGTGCGGGAACATTAGCCTTAATGGCAGCAGGTGTTCCAATTAAAGCTCCTGTAGCTGGTATTGCGATGGGATTAATTTCTGATGGTACAAACTATACAGTATTAACAGATATCCAAGGGTTAGAAGACCACTTAGGAGATATGGACTTTAAAGTTGCTGGTACAACAACTGGTATTACAGCATTACAAATGGATATTAAAATCCAAGGAATTACAGAACAAATTTTACGTGAAGCATTAACGCAAGCGAAAAAAGCTCGTTTTGAAATTTTAGAAGAATTAACTTCTACAATTGCTGAACCTCGTAAAGAGTTAAGCCCATACGCACCTAAGATTGAAATGATTTCTATTCACCCAGATAAAATTAAAGTTGTTATCGGTCGTGGTGGAGAAACAATCAATAGCATTATTGATGAAACTGGCGTTAAAATTGATATCGATCAAGAAGGTCATGTATCAATCGCTTCAACTGATACTGCAATGATTCAACGTGCAAAAGAAATGATTGAAGATTTAACACGTGAAATCGAAGCTGGACAAGTGTATGAAGGAACTGTTCGCCGTATTGAAAAATTCGGAGCTTTTGTTGAAATTGCAAAAGGAAAAGATGGCTTAGTTCATATCTCTGAATTAGCGCATGAACGTGTGGCTAAAGTAGAAGATGTATTAGCTATTGGAGATAAAGTAAAAGTAAAAGTTACTGAAATTGATGGACAAGGTCGTATCAACTTATCTCGTAAAGCGTTAATCGAAAAAGAAGCTTAATCATTCATGAGATGAGGCTAGGAAAAAACCTAGTCTCATTTTTTATTTCCAAGAAAAAATATGAAATGTTAGTCAAAAAAACGTAAATATGGTATTCTAGAATAAGAATGTAAACAAGTTGGTAAGACAATATACAACAAATAAATAAGATGAGGTGAACTATGAGTTCAATTAAAATAATGGCGCTAGGAGGCGTTCGAGAAAACGGTAAGAGTTTATATGCCGTTGAAGTAGATGAAGATATTTTCGTCTTAGATTGTGGATTGGTTTATCCAGAAGACGAATTATTAGGAATCGATGTCGTGATTCCAGATTTTACTTATTTAGAAGAGAACAAAGATCGGATTGCAGGAGTATTTTTAACCCATGGTCATGCAGATGCAGTAGGAGCTCTTCCTTATTTTCTAAAAAATATTCAAGCACCAGTTTTTGGGACAGAATTAACGATTGCTTTAGCAAAATATTATGTAGAGTCTTCTAAACAAGTAAAAGGATTCGATGATTATCATATCATCACTGAAAATACAGAAATTGATTTTGAATCTGTAACGGTGAAATTTTTCAAAACAACCCATACTATTCCAGATTCAGTAGCGATTGTTTTAAAAACAGCAGACGGAAGTATTGTTTATACTGGAGACTTTAAGTTTGACCAAAGTGCTGCCGTTGGCTATCAAAGTAATTTTGGCCGTATTACGGATATTGGAGAAGAATATGTCTTAGCCTTATTAAGTGATTCTAGTGATGCTGAAAGTTACGAGGAAAATGTTAGTGATCGTAGAATTGAAGCTAGTATTTTAGATACATTTAGAAATGCAACGGGTCGTATTATTGTAGCTTGTGTTGCAAGTAATATTTTACGAATTCAACAAGTTTTTAATGCAGCTCATGAATCAGGACGTAAGATTTTCTTAACAGGTGCAGAATTAGAAGAAATTGTTAATATCGCATTGAAATTAAATAAATTAACGGTTCCTTCAGAAGATTTATTCGTAACAGCACGTGAATTAAAACGTTTGGCAGATGATGAAATCGTTGTGTTAGAAACAGGAAACGTAGGCGAACCAATTAAAGCTCTACAAAAAATGGCACAAGGTCGTCACCGTCAAGTGAATTTACATCAAGGAGATTTAGTCTATATTGCGACAACTCCTTCAACTGCAATGGAAACAGCAATTGCTCGTACGAAAGATATGATTTATCGTGCGGAAGCTGAAGTCGTTGAAATGGCTGATAATGCCAAAGCAAGTGGACATGCGACTCCGAATGATTTAAAACTAATGATGAATTTATTACAGCCAACATTCTTCATTCCAGTTCAAGGGGAATATCGTAGTTTATTAGCTCATGCTGAGTTAGCACACGAATTAGGAATTCCATATTCTAATATTTTCATTCCTGGTAAAGGAGATGTTATTGAAATTTCTAATGGAAGAATGACAGCTACTGGACAAGTTCCAGCGGGAAATGTTTTAGTAGATGGAATTGGTGTTGGAGATATTGGTAATATTGTACTAAAAGATCGTAAGATTTTATCAGAAGATGGAATTTTCGTAGTCGTTGTAACGATTTCTAGACGTTTAGGAAAAATTTTATCTGGACCACAAATTGTCTCTCGCGGATTTGTTTATATGAAGACGAGTGAAGAGCTATTACAAGAATCTCAAAAAATTGTGACAGATATTGTGGAAGAAAATTTAGCAAGTGATAATTTTGAATGGCCACGTTTAAAACAAGAAGTACGTGATGGATTAAGTCGCTATTTATTTGAACAAACAAAACGTCGCCCAGTTATTCTTCCAATTATTATGGAAGCATCACATTATAAAAAAGATTAATTTGTATTGTTGAAAGGGGAACATTCATGGGTTCAAAAGCAGTTAAAATTATGTTAGAAGTTTTGTTAGTAATTGTTGTTGCTAGTGGACTTTCTTACATTCCAGCAATTGGAGGAAATGTAGTCATTGACTTTGCCATTATTCCTTTAATTTTAGTATCGCTAAGACATGGAGGAATTTGGGGAGCTATTGCAAGTATTTTATTTGGTCTTCTACATGGAGTATTACATCCAAGTGGAACAGGATATATTGTTGTTCCATTCCATGATTCTGTAATGGCATATGGTTTTGTAGCTTTTGCTGGATTCTTTGCGAGAAATACGGTTCGTACAGCTTTTAATGCTCGCATTTCTTCTACTGTTTTAAATGTAGTAACAGCTAGTATTATTGCAACATTTGTTAGCTATAGTTTCCATGCTATTGCTACTGCCATTGGAGCACCAACATTATTTGCAACTGAAAAAGTTGCTTTAGCAAGTGGATTTTTAGGATTTTCAGTAAACTTTATTGCTACATTAGTCGTAACACTAGTAGTATTAGTAACGTTGATTTATGTAAAACGTGACATTTACATTCCGAAAGGAACAAAATACTTATCTCGAAAAGAAAAATCTCACTTATTAAATGACTAATGAGAGTGGGAAAACAGTTTCTGTTTTCCTGCTTTTTTTCTAAGCAAGAAGGAAAGGAGAGAGGAAATGGATTTATTATCGACAATAGTAACAGGTTTGATATTTATCAATACACTTGGAGCAATTATTACGGTCTTTAGAGAACCAAGAGAGATTTCTGCTACATGGGCTTGGTTATTAGTCTTAGTCTTTTTCCCATTTTTAGGTTTTTTCATTTATTTCTTTTTTGGAAGAAAAATTAGTAAAGATCGGATTTTTGATTTGAAATCTCAAGACACATTTCGAATTAGAAAACGAGCCGAAACTCAATTAGAGGAATTAGAACAAGATAATACCTTTTTTGAAGATTTATATTTAAAAGAATTAGCAGTTCTATTTTTAGAAAGTGATGAATCTGTCATTACAAAAGGAAATCAAGTTGAAATTATGACGTCTGGTCAAGAGAAATTTACTCAATTAAAAGAAGATTTGAGAAATGCTAAAGACCATATTCATATCGGCTATTATATTTTTAATGATGATGAATTAGGCCATGAATTATTAGAAATTTTAGTTGAAAAAGCGCAGCAAGGAGTCGAAGTTTTAGTGCTATATGATGCATTAGGGGCTCGTTTTACAAAACAAAAATTTTGGAAGAAACTTCACGATGCGGGTGGACGTTCAGAAGCCTTTTTTGGGTATACATTTGGAATTATTAATTTGCGGATGAACTATCGTAATCACCGTAAAATTGTTGTTATTGATGGAAAAATTGGCTATGTGGGTGGCTTTAATATAGGGGACGAATATTTAGGAAAGGGAAAACTGGGCCACTGGAGAGATACACATTTAAGAATTAGAGGGAATGCTGTATTATCTCTTCAAGCTCGTTTCTTTATTGATTGGAATGCGACAGCTTCAGAACGATATCAAAAAACATTTTTACCGCGATATTTTCCTACTTTAGAATGTTTAGGAGATACAGCAATGCAAATCGTTTCAACAGGTCCGGATAATGATTATCAAAAAATAAAAATGGGATTTGTTAAAATGATTTATATGGCGAAAAGATCGATTGATATTCAAACGCCTTATTTTATTCCAGATGAAAGTGTTCTGGAAGCTTTGCAAGTGGCTGCTCTTTCAGGGGTAAAAGTACGGATTATGGTTCCATGTAAACCGGATCATCCATTTGTTTATCGTGCAACAGAATATTATTGTAGGAATTTATTAAAAGACGGTGTAGAAATCTATTTATACGAAGAAGGTTTCTTGCATGCGAAAACAATGGTCGTAGATGGCGTTGCTTCTACAGTTGGAACCTCTAATTTTGATATGAGAAGTTTCCGATTGAATTTTGAAATTAATGCATTTATTTATGATGAGGAAATTTCATGTAAACTACAAGATATTTTTGAGAAAGATATTGAGAACTGTTTATTAGTAGATGAAGCGTATTTTAAAAAGCAATCTCCATGGAAAAAATTAAAACAAAAATTCTCCAGACTGCTTTCTCCGATACT
>CAUSAK010000063.1:0-4790 GCA_963529535.1 uncultured Granulicatella sp.
TTGCCATAGTACTCAATGCCGTATTAAATCATAAAAAGAAATAAGAAAAAGAGGTTCGCACCTCTTTTTTGTGTAGCTAATGAGCAATCATTATAAAAATAAATCAGCTAAAAATCCTTCTCTTAACATCTCTAAATTAAATACATTCGTAATATGACTAAATGCTTCTGCTAATGGTAAGTGTGCTGTTTTCCATCCTTGACCATCAGTAACCCAAACAAATTCAATATCGTCATCTGAAGTAACAACAAATTGACTGAGTTCAGTAAACTCTCCAGCAACCGCTTTTAATTTACTTCCTCCTCCGCCATAGTAATTCGTTTCAATCAACCAAACCTTATGTTTTTCTCGGGAATAAACTGCAACATCAAATCTTCTTTCAGACTTATCGACAGGCACTTTAATCCCCCACTTATCTTTAATGTATTGGGCTGTAGCTTGAGCTTTCCAATCCAATTTTTGTTCCTGAGAAATTTTTGCTACGTGTCTCTCTAAAATTCCCTCCATGGTTGTCCCACTTCGGTTTTTTCGTGCATTGCTATCTAATCCAGTCTCCACTCCATAAACATAATCAACTAATGAACGATTAGCATGTTGTTGTAAAAAATTTAATAAACCAGATTTCTCAATAAATTTCATGTAATCATCTATTCTACTAGTGTCTATTGTTTTGAAATCCAATTGCTCAAAAGACATATTATCGTCATTATCTATTGTCAGAATATCTAAAACATTATCACGACTTGCAATCAAGCTAGGAATTGCTTTTAACAAATTAGGTTGTTTAGTGAACAAGTCAAGAGCTTCTAAATAAATATCATCTTTACCAATTAAGTAGTTTAAAGTGTTCAACTCTAGTTCATACTTCTTTGTCTCACGATCAACTTTCTCCCAATTTACATAATATTCAGGAGTACGGTTGGTTACAGAAAGAGTATTTAAAAATTGTTTCAAACGCTCTTCATGTGAAAAATTAATATATTTTTGTAAGTTCATTACCGACACTCCTTACACCAAGATTGATTTCTAATATTATCATTCCCCATATTACGGTATCCAAAATCATCAATTGACTTTTCTTCACCACAATGAGGACAAACTCTTCTCAATACACCATCAATATAATCATCTGCGTTAATTGTAACCTTTACCATAAATAATCTTTCCTTTTAAAAATAATTTTTTTCAACATCTAATTCAATACGGTCTTTCTCAATCTCATTTGTAAAGTACCATCTATCTATTTCTTTCTTATGAATAAACTTAGCACCATTTTTAAACGAATTTGATTCAAGTAATCTTTTTAATTCTCTTTCATTACCAAACAAAACTTCTACATATCTACCAAAGCAGTCCGCTCGTCCCCTGTAATACCAATGGCCTGAAATTTTAGGATAGTTGAATTCCTCTATTATAGCTATATAACTAATTATATTAATTAATTCCTGAAAAGTATACTTTCCTATACTATCTAATTCGTTTAATACTACATTTAGATCATTTACTCCTTTTTCCAAGGTATCATCAGTTAAAATACCACTTCCTACTCTACATATATTTGTCAATTTTCCATTATAAATAAAATATTCTTTTAAACAAATATCAAAACTTGTTAAAGGATACTTTGCTATAGTTTTCAGAAAAATATAAAGAATATTCTTTACTAAACTTATTTCATTTTCTGTTTCTGAATATTTTCTTATAATTTCATTGCAAATTGTTTCAAATGTTACATCTTCATTTTCATACTGAATTAAACAATCATATGAATTTCTGTCCAAATGTCTAATTGTATTTGATGCTTTAGCTTTAAAACCATAATATTTCAAAATAATACCTTGTGGTGTCTCCAAAATCTTTGATTTTGGTGGTTCGTGCATTTGAATGGCCTTTGTAAATCCCCCTTCTTCTAATTTTTGAATTAAATCATTCCCAAACTCTTTATATGTCGTATACTCACCTGTTTGAAGCATAAAATTCTCTCTCAATTCTATGTTTAGCTATTTCCAGATACTCTTTCTCAGCATCGATACCTATAAATCTTCTACCTAATCGCTTCGCAACAACACCCGTAGTGCCACTACCGACAAATGGATCTAGAATATAGTCACCCTCTTTAGTAGAGGCTAAAATAATTCGTTCTAACAAATACTCTGGTTTTTGAGTTGGATGTTTCCCAGCCCATTTTTCAACTTTCTTTGTTAAAGAACCGGTCCAGACATCTTTCATTTGTTTTCCATCATTCAATTCTTTCATTAAATCATAATTGTAATAATGACGAGCTTTTTTATCATTTTTTCTGGCCCATAAAATGGTTTCAGTAGAATGGGTAAAATAACGACAAGATAAATTGGGGGCAGGGTTTGTTTTCTGCCAAGTAATATTATTCAGAATTTTAAAACCTTCTTGCTCTAATGCCATTCCAACTGAGTATATGTTGTGCAAACTACCTGAAATCCAAATAGTCCCATTAGGCTTCAAAACTTCTTTTGCTAAACGAATCCATTTACGATTGAATTCGTGCTTTTCCTCAAAAGAAGAAATCTTATCCCAGTCACCTTTATCTACAGATACAACCTGTCCTCCAGAATTTGATATACCACCGTTACTCAAAAAATATGGAGGATCAGCAAAGATCATGTCCATGCTTTCTGGTTTCATTTTCGATAATAACTTAAACGTATCTGCATGAACAAGAATCATTTTATCTTTATTATAGTATGGTTTTGTCATTAAAACACCTCCATACTTATATTCGTTATTTTTCATAATTTGTGACTATAATTTCAGAAATTTTTCCTCGACTCGAAGATTTTGCTCCATTAGTTCGGGTAGCTTCAACATAATGGATATTAAAATCTCGATACAACTCCTCTACCAAAAAACTAGAGGAGTTTGACAACATAACATAAGCCCCTGCATCACTCAATTTCTTAAAGGTATCTCTTAATCTTACTTGATCATCATATGAAAACCCCTCATGAGTGTAGGAAGTAAAGGCACTTGTCTCTGACAATGGAATATACGGGGGATCAAAATATACAAAATCCCCTGGTTGAACATCCAAAACAGCCTTTTCAAAATCTCCTTTTTTAATTTCTATTTGATTATTATTCAGATAAGTTGAAATAGCAGATACCAAATTCTCATCAACAATTTTAGGATTTTTATAACGACCATAAGGTACATTAAACTGATTCTTAGAATTCACACGATATAAACCATTAAAGTCTACTCTCAACATATAGAGAATACGTGCTGCCCTTTGTACTTCAGACATCATATCTATTCTTTCATCACGATCAGCAGAACGTAAATCTAAATAATATTCTTTTGAATTATATTCCTGATGAACTTTTAAAATTTCAATCAATTCTTGAGGATTATCCTTAATTTGTTGATAGCAATTTATCAGTTCAGTATTAAAATCATTGATAACTGCATTTTTAGGAGCTAAATCAAAAAATAAAGCTCCGCCTCCAACAAAAGGTTCAAAATACCGGTTATATTTTTTAGGCATTAATTCTCTAATAACAGGCAATAATTGTCTTTTACCCCCTGTCCATTTCGTGAACGGTTGTAAAGCAACTTCCTTCATTTCTTTTATCTTCATGCTTTTAATTATACCATAGAAATTAAAACACAACTCTTGTATTTTCTACCACATTACTAAATTTTCTATTTTAGAATTAAATCATATCAATACCAAAAAATGAGTAAGGCAAATTTTATAAATTCCAAAATTAACCTCACTCTATTAAATTACTCTCTATATCCTTACCTGTCTTTCTTCTGACCGTTGGCCTGTGACAAACATGGTAAAGGTTGCTTTGCAGACATTTCTGCCTTCTTGATTAGTGATATCGACATCTACTACGCAGGTTGTGCGACCTTGATGGACACATTCTCCTTTGATGGTCAGGACATCGTCGAGTTTTCCTGCCTTGAGGTAGTTGATAGAGGATTGGAGAGTCACTCCATCAAGCCCCAGCGAGATAACCACCAAACCGCTGATCTGGTCGCAAAGGGTAAAGAGATAACCACCATGGGCGTTGCCATAGTAGTTGATCGACGAGTCCACTACTTTGGTCGTCACCACAACGTGACCATCTCTCATTTGTTCAATTTCGTAATTTTCAAAGGCAGATATAGCGTCAAAATGAAAGTCTTTCATCGTTTCCTCCTGATAGTTCAAACGACACTATGATACTACTTTTTATAGGACTGTGCAAGGAGAAAGCTCCTAGTCTGGCAAAATTCCGACCTGCTCCACAAAGCGCATAAAGGCTGTCTGCCCTTGTTCTGTCTGCTTGTAGACTCCTGCGTCCTCAAGTACACGCGCAAAGATAGCACCCACAGAGTCCTTGACAATTTCAAGGGCTTTTTCTTTATCCGTTAGGTCTAGATAGTGGGCTTTGAGTTGGTCTGCCCATTCCTGATGATAATCGGCAACTGTAACCCCTTCTCCTACAAGATAGCTAGCGACTTGCTCCACTTCTTCTTTTAGACGAGGTGGTAAGATTGCCAAGCCCATGACCTCAATCAAGCCGATATTTTCCTTCTTGATATGTTGGACATCCTTGTGAGGATGATAGATGCCATCAGGATGTTCTGGTGATGTTTGATTATCTCGTAAAACCAAGTCCAACTCAAATTGTCCATTGCGTTTACGAGCAATTGGTGTGATGGTGTGATGCGGTGTTCCGTCTGTCTCTGCTAAAATCTGCACACTAGAATCTGAATACTGGCGCCATTCCTGCAAAATCTTGTCAGCCAAGTTGATCAAATCC
>CAUSAK010000064.1:0-4734 GCA_963529535.1 uncultured Granulicatella sp.
AGCCTCCAAATATATATTTACAGTTTTCACACATAATATCATTAGTAGTATAGCATGTTTTATAGCGATTTAGCAAAAAACTTCAAGGTTTCAAAGGGATTTTTTTATAAATGATTAGTGTATTAATCGACCAGACTCCAAAGTGTAACGCTTATTGTATAAGTCGATATCTTTTGGCACCCTATGTGCTATCTCTACAAATGGAATGTTATCATTAATGAGAAGCTTCCTAATCATCATCGTTGTATCTTCATCAATAGCGGAAGAAAACTCATCTAGTAACAGCAATTGGTATTTTCTAAGTAATAGACGTGCTAGACAGATTCTAGCTTTTTCTCCTCCAGAAAGTGATTCATCAAGATTTACTTCTGCATTATGTAGCCCTATTCTATCGACTAAGTAACCTAGCCCTACTTTTTGAATAACAGCGGTAACTTCACTATCAGAATAATCTTCTCCTAGAGAAATATTAAATTTTAACGACTCATAGAAAATCCTTGATTCCTGAGTAAAGAATCCAATGTGTTTCTTTAAATCATCTCCTGAAACTAATTGTCTCTGAATTCCATTATACTTTTGAACTCCATCTTTAGATACATAGAGTCCATATATTAATTCCAAGAGTGTAGATTTTCCAGAGCCTGATGGTCCCATAATCAGTACCCTATCATTCTCATTAATATCTAAATCAATTTTGTCTAATATAGTCATTTTTTCAATTTGAACATTACACTGTTGTAACTCAATCGGAAATACGGTACTAATACTAGATTTACTTTCAGAATTATCACATTCAAACTCTGTATACTTTTCTACTCTTTCAATTACAGGAATGATTGAATTAAATCTTTGATAATAATCTATTGCACTAAGTAAAGGACCAACAATACGATCGCTAGCTAAATAAATTGCAATAACTGTGGCTAACTTAGTGTCCCCAACAATAACGAGATATACCCCAATGGCTAGCGGTACAAATGAACTTAATCCAGAAAGTAAGTTTGCTAGTAACTTCGATGTAAATCGAACATGATTCATTTGAAAATAGGCTTCTTCTGTTTGATTCAATGTTCCCATCAACTTATTCAAGAAGATTTTTTCTACAAAAAAGTTTTTAATGATCGGCTTACTTTTCAAATATTCTTGTTGTTGCAAGATACTTAATTGGTTCACTTCAGCCCATTTCTTTGAATGATTTCGAATTGATTTAGCAAATAATTTTGGTACTAATATCGGTAAGAACGATAACGTAATAAAGAGTGCTGCTAACTTTAAATCTATGGCAGATACATACAACAAGGTAACCAACGCAAATACGAGGCAATAGAAAAATCCCATGATAGACTTAATTCCTTGTTCTTCTAATAGTTTTAATTCACTAAGCACTATTGACTCTACTTCCTGTTGGTTAAACTTTCCATAAAAGAATGCTGTAATGATTTTTTCTTTAAGCGTTAATGTTAATTGCTTTATCATTCTTTGTTGAGAATCTTCCCATATAAATAATCCAAGCCGAATAAGCGAATAACTAAGAATACCTATGATTGAAATTTTTACTAAATCCTCAACTTTTTGAGTTGATGAAATGTCTATTAATCCTGAAATAAAGGAAGGAATAATAATACCGTCTAAAGCTGTTAAAGACATACCAATAGCAATAAGTACTAAGTATTTGCGTGGTAACCACTCCAAAATTTTCTTCATATAATCCATCATTTCACTTCCTAACCAACAAGATTCTAATCAAATTTATGAGTTATTCTTATACTCTCATCGACAGTTCATATTTATTATTAATTTTAGTATAGGACATTTGTGAAAAAAATCAATAACTAAAATGATTGAAGTCCCCGAAATACATTCTTTTTGTGGATAAATGCCCGATTTTTTATACCTGCTTAGTTTTTATCTAGAAAAAGTATTATTTTTATTTAGATAGACAAGATATATGATGCATCATGTATAGTTATAAACTAATAAATATTCACCGGCTAAGTGAAGTGCACCCCAAAAGTTAGATTTTGTGTCTAACTTTTGGGGTGCACTTCATTGGTGTTTTTATAATCTTAGTATTGAGATAATATCTCCTAAATTCAGTCAAGTATATCAATTGTCTCATACTCTATATCTTCTATTTCTTGCATACGATGAGTGATTATAATAACCATTGTATTTTCTAATTTAGATAAATTGTCTAAAATCATTTTTGAGCTGTCAATATCAATACTAGAAAAACTTTCATCCAATAAAATAATCGAATTAGGATTTACCAGTAACCTAGCAATTGCAACTTTTTGCTTTTCTCCACCGGATAAATCAGTTATAGATTTAGTTAAGTCAATATCTAACTGTTTAATAATCTCCTTAAAATTATCGGACTCATCTTTTCCTAGTAAAATATTTTCCCTGATGCTTGTGTCAAACATATATCCTTGTTGCCTTAAATAACTAAACAATTTGTCTGTGTTGTATTCTGTCATATTAATACCATCAATCAAAATGGCACCTTTTTGTGGCTCTAGTTGTTGTAATAACAGCTTGAATAGTGTGGACTTCCCTGTACCAGAAGCCCCGTTCAGTACGTACCATTTCCCTTTATCTAACCGTAAGTTAACGTTGCTAAATAACACACGATCTGTTGTATACCCGAATTCTAACTCTGAAATAGATACACTATTCCACGATAATAAAACAGGTTTTTCAACAGTTTTATCATTACTTGCTTCCAATTTATCAATTTTATCTAACAGTTGAACTGAGGAATGGATAATAGTCATATATTGATTAATCGCAGAAATTGAATCAAATAATTTCATTGCTAAATCCGTTGTAGACAGGATTGCGCCAACTAAAATCAACTTATTTAGTATCAATAAACCTGTTACAAAAATGACAGCTAATTGACTAATCACATTTAATAGAAAAATAAAAAATGTGACTTTGCTCGTTTCTTTAGCAAGTAGCACTCGACTATTCTTAATTTTCAATAACTCTTGACTAAATGTATCCTGATAAAAATTTAATCCTCCAAATTCCTTTAGAACATCAATACCTTTCATCATGTTATTAATTTTATTCAAGTAACTTTTATTAGCCTCTGAAACCTGATTTCCAGCATTGGAGACCATTTTCTTTGTCAACAAAGGAATAAAATATAATATAATCGACAAAATCAGACTAACTACGAATAACAAGTAATGGATGTAAAATAAAGCAATTAAAGATAAAATGGCACGCAACATAAATCTTATCATACCAAAAATACTTCTCAACACTTTATTTTCAATCATATTTACATCATTTTGAAGAAAGGACTCGATTTCCTTTTGTTCTTGATTATCAATATAATTAGCTTTTATATTCCATGAAGCATATGACATATCACTACGCATATCATTACATATGTTTTGAATAACGATTTCTTGATAGACTGTCTGAAAGTATGAAATGATTAAACTAACAATCCATAATCCCAAAATAATGAATACTTCATTCATAAATACTGTAACATTTTGTTGGATAATATATTCAGCAACCTTCGTCATACGTAATGCAGCATATACTTGTAGCCCTGAGACAGTAAATAGTCCAGCTATATTTAATATAATTCCCAACAACTCTTTTCTTAAATATTTAATCATTTCTATCCTCCTCCAAAGAACTTCCAATCTCAAGTGGTCTATATTTTTTGGATGTTTATCTGAAGAAAATATATATTCAGAAATAGTGTTCATCCTTCTTTAATTTCATAATAATCTTATCTGATTTTATTTTCTTTGTAAAAATATTCATATTAATAATACATTAAAAAACTCTAAAAAAAGCAAAACAAGGAGAACGGAAATCCGTTCTCCTAATCACTTACGTTTATTTAATTAATTCGTAAATCGCTTCTGCATAAATTGCAGCTGATCTGAATAAATCTTCTAATGCGAAGAATTCATTTGCTTGGTGCATTGTATCGATTGAATCTGGGAAGAGCGCACCATACGCTACACCACGTTCAAAGATACGTCCGTATGTTCCACCACCGATAGATTGTTCGTGAGCTGGTAAGCCTGTTTGACGGTGATATACATCTAACAATGTTGACACTAACTCATCTTCTGGTGATACATAGTGAGGAACTTGTGCTTTACCGTGAGCTACTGTGAATCCATAACCTGAAGCCACAACTTCTGTCTTAATTTCAAGACCTTCTGCAGTAACACCTAATGGATAACGGAAGTTTACTACAGCTACCCCACCTAATTCTGGAGTGTAAGTGAAGATTCCTGCATTCGCTGTTAATGGTCCCATCACTTCATGGTTGTAGTCCACTTTTAAGTTTTTACCATCAGTATCTTCATGTAATACTTCAGCAGCAAAGGCTAAGTATTTCTTCGCGTTGCCTTTGAAGTTGAATTGGTTTAAGAATTTCGCTAAGTGTGTCCCTGCGTTGATTCCTTTATGTGGAGTCGATCCGTGTGCTGATTTACCAACAACGTCTAAGATAACTTTGCCGTCTAATACTTGAGCACTACCTTCAACAGGATTTGCAGCAACATATGCTAAGAAACGGTCAACCACTTCATCAGCATTTGGCACAGTAACTTCTGCATGCGCATCTTGAGGAACCATGTTTTCACGTAGACCTGCGTCAAAGCTTAGTAATTGGTAGTCCCCTTCAGGAGTGCCAGCAGGAATATCATAGTGTAATGAAAGAATTCCTTTTTCACCATTGATGATTGGGAA
>CAUSAK010000065.1:0-4715 GCA_963529535.1 uncultured Granulicatella sp.
TTTTTTGCTAAAATCATTCGTTATTCTATGGAATTTCAAAGAGAATGTATAAAGAATTGGTATAGAATTTACCCGAGAAGTGTAAAAATGTGGTATGATAGACTAGAATAAGTAGAAAATGAGGGATGACATGAAATCAATCGTAACCGTACAAAAATTATCTGAAAAACTCCATTTGAAACCATTATATGGCTTAGAATTTTTAGATCGTGAAATCACAACAAGTGAAATTTCAAGACCGGGACTAGAATTAGCAGGCTATTTTGAATTTTATCCGGCAGAAAGAATTCAATTATTTGGTAGAACGGAATTATCTTTTGCAGAGCAATTATCACCGCAAATAAGATTAGAAACAATGCGTAAATTATGTACTCCAGAAACTCCCTGTTTTGTAGTTTCACGAAAATTATTACCACCAGAAGAATTAATTCAAGTAGCTAATGAAGCGCAAATTCCAATTTTACAAGCAAGTTCCAGAACAACTCATGTTTCAAGTAGTGTAACGAATTATTTGGAAAGTCGTTTAGCAGAACGGATGTCTATGCATGGCGTATTAGTAGACGTGTATGGTATTGGGATGTTAATTACTGGAGAAAGTGGTGTTGGTAAATCTGAAACAGCCTTAGAATTAGTTCAAAAAGGTCACCGTCTAGTAGCCGACGACCGAGTAGAATTATACCAACATGATGAATTAACCCTTGTAGGGGAAGCTCCGGAAATTTTAAATAATTTAATTGAAATTCGTGGAATCGGAATTGTTGATGTGATGACATTATTTGGTGCAGGAGCTATTTTAGATACGAAACAAGTAGATTTATTAGTTCATTTAGAAAATTGGACACCAGATAAACAATATGACCGTTTAGGAAGAGCTGTTGAAACGACTGAAGTGATGGGAGTAAGCATTCCAAAAATGAGAATTCCTGTGAAAACTGGTCGAAATGTTTCGATTATTTTAGAAGTTGCTGCGATGAACTTCCGTGCGAAAAAAATGGGATTTGATGCTACAAAAACATTCTCAGAACGTTTAGAGCAGTTAATCGCTGAAAACAGCCAACGTTAGGAGGATGACGGATGAATGAATTTTTAGTTCAAACGATTAATCCTATAGCGATTGAAATTGGTGGCTTACAAGTGCGTTGGTATGGCATTATTATTGCTTCTGCCATTTATATTGCAGCTACTCTAGCCGATAGAGAAGCCACGAAAAAAGGATTCCGTAAAGATTTTGTAGTTGATTTAGTATTTTGGGCTATTCCGTTAGCCTTTTTAGGGGCAAGATTTTATTATGTTTTGTTTGAATGGAAACATTATGTAGCTAACCCAATTGATATCATTAAAATTTGGGAAGGTGGTATTGCCATTTATGGTGGATTAATTGGTGGAGCTTTAACAACGTATTGGTTTTGTAAGAAAGAAGAAGTTTCTTTTACGTTGTTACTAGATATTTTAGCGCCTGTTGTCTTATTAGCACAGTCTATTGGACGTTGGGGAAATTTCACAAATCAGGAAGCTCATGGGGCAGAAGTTACGAGACAATTTTTAGAAAATCTTCATTTACCAAGTTTTATTATTGAACAAATGAATATTAATGGTGTTTATTATCATCCAACTTTTTTATATGAATCTGTATGGTCAGCTTTAGGAGTTATTTTACTAGTTATGTTAAGAAAAAAAGCTCCTATTAAAGTTGGGGAAATTGCAGCGACTTATCTGGTTTGGTATGGATGTGGTCGTTTTGTAATTGAAGGAATGCGTACAGATAGTTTATGGTTATTTGGAGTACTACGTGTTTCGCAAGCATTATCTTTAATTTTAGTCATTGGTGCAATAATCTGGGTATGGATGCAAAGAAAAAATCATCCACAGAGACCTACTTATGTATCCGTTGATGATCCAAAATCATCGGATTTATGGATTTAAAGGAGTCAGTTTATGAAACAAAAAATTGCAATTTTAGGAGCAGGTTCTTGGGGAACAGCATTAGCTATGGTTTTAAAAGACAATGGTCATGATGTATGTTTATGGGGTAATCATACTTCTCAAATTGAAGAAATCAATACACAGCATACAAATCATCAATATTTACCAGAAGTGATTCTAAATGAAGAAATTTTTGCAACTACTGATTTAGCAAAAGCACTATCAGGGGCAGATGCAATTCTGTTTGTTCTTCCAACAAAAGTGATTCGATTAGTAGCAAAACAAGTGGCACCTTTATTAGAAGGGAATCCTGTCATTATTCATGCTAGTAAAGGATTAGAACAAGAAAGTTATTTGAGAATTTCTGAGATTTTAAAACAAGAATTACCGAAAGAGAAGTATGAAGAGATTGTTGTGCTTTCTGGGCCAAGTCATGCAGAAGAAGTTGCTAAAAAAGATTTAACAACAATTACTGCTGCGTGCACTGAATTATCTTCTGCAAAAGTTGTTCAACAATTGTTTAGCAATTCTTATTTCAGAGTGTATACCAATACGGATGTTATTGGTGTGGAATTAGGAGCAGCGTTGAAAAACGTTATCGCAGTAGGTGCGGGTGCTTTACATGGTTTAGGCTATGGAGATAATGCTAAGGCTGCTTTAATGACTCGTGGATTAGCAGAAATTAGTCGTTTAGGAGTTGCATTTGGAGCAGATCCTTTAACATTTATTGGATTAAGTGGAGTGGGTGATTTAATAGTAACTTGTACAAGTATTCATTCAAGAAACTGGCGTGCAGGAGATCAATTAGGTCAAGGAAAATCATTAGAAGATGTCCTAGAAAATATGGGAATGGTTGTTGAAGGCGTTCAAACGTGTAAAGCAGCTTATGAATTATCCCAGGAAAAAGGAATTGAAATGCCGATTACAAATGCTGTGTACAATATTTTATATAATGGGAAAAATATTAAAACAGAAGTTTTACAATTGATGGAAAGAGAAAGAAAATCAGAAGTATCCTTAAAATCACATCAAGAACAAATGGAGGGTTTACAATGAAACGAGTAAAAAAAGCAGTTATTCCAGCGGCTGGTCTAGGAACACGATTATTGCCTGCAACAAAAGCGATGGCAAAGGAAATGTTGCCAATTGTCGATAAACCAACGATTCAATATATTGTAGAAGAAGCATTAGCTTCAGGTATTGAAGAAATTTTAATTGTTACGGGTAAAAGTAAACGTCCGATTGAAGACCATTTTGATTCTAATATAGAATTAGAATCAAATTTAGAAGCAAAAGGAAAAACCGAATTGCTAGAATTGGTTCAGGAAACAACAGGAATGAAATTGTATTTTGTTCGTCAATCTTATCCTAAAGGACTTGGTGATGCGGTACTACAAGCAAAAGCATTCGTCGGTGGAGAACCATTTGTTGTAATGCTTGGAGATGATATTGTTAAAGCAGAAATTCCATTAACAAGACAATTAATTGAAGGGTATGAAAAAACTCATGCTTCAAATATTGCAGTAATGGAAATTCCAATGGAAGATACGAATAAGTATGGAATTATCGAACCAGAAAGTGAAGTAGCAAATAATATGTATAATGTTCGTCACTTTGTAGAAAAACCAAAACTAGAAGATGCACCAAGTAATTTAGCGATTATTGGTCGTTACTTATTAACTCCTGAAATTTTTGATATTTTAGAAAAACAAGAACCAGGAGCTGGTGGAGAAATTCAATTAACAGATGCGATTGATACATTAAACCAAACACAACGTGTATTTGCGAAGCAATTTGAAGGAACAAGATATGATGTGGGAAATAAACTAGGTTATATGACTACAAGTATTGAGTTCGGATTAGAGCATCCAGAAATTAAGGACGAACTAAAAGAGTATATTATTGATTTAGCCCATCGTTTAGAAGGAAAATCTTCAAGCAATAAAGTTGTTGAATCAACTGAAAAAGAATAAAATAGAATAGACATTAAAAGACTGAACAAACAAAAATTGCAATAAAGCAGTAGTTTTTGTTCAGTCTTCTTTTATAACTAAAGGTAAAGGAGATACAACTATGGAAGAAAGAACAATTTATGATGTGATTATTATCGGTTCAGGTCCTGGAGGAATGACAGCAGCATTATATGCTTCACGTGCAAATTTAAAAACATTAATTTTAGAAAAAGGAGTTCCTGGAGGAGAGTTATTAAATACTTCCGATGTAGAAAATTATCCAGGATTTCCCAATATTAGTGGTCCAGATTTAGCAGAAAATATGTATAAAGGTGCAATGCAATTTGGTGCAGAATATGCTTATGGCAATGTAAGTGGCATTGAAGTGGATGGAGATTTACGTATTGTTCATGCCGGTAAAAAATCTTATGCGGCTTATGCAGTAGTCATTGCGACTGGTTCTTATCACCGAAAATTAGAAGTACCTGGTGAAGAAGAATATGCTGGAAGAGGTGTTTCTTATTGTGCAGTATGTGACGGAGCTTTCTTCAAAGGTAGTGATTTATTAGTCATCGGTGGAGGAGATTCTGCCGTTGAAGAAGGAACGTATTTAACACAATTTGCGAATAAAGTGACGATTGTTCACCGTAGAGATGCCTTACGTGCACAAAAGATTTTACAAGATCGTGCATTTGCAAATGAAAAAATGGACTTTTCTTGGAATAAAGTAGTAGAAGAAATTTTAGGAGATGGGCAAAAAGTGACTCATGTTACATTAAGGGATACTCAAACTCACGAACTTTCTCAAGTAGAAGCAGCGGGAGTATTCATTTATGTTGG
>CAUSAK010000066.1:0-4580 GCA_963529535.1 uncultured Granulicatella sp.
GGAAGTAGATGAATAAGGAAGAAATTTTAAAACATTATTATGGATATGATAGCTTTAGACCTGCTCAAGCAGAAATTATTGAAACGATATTATCTAAAAGAGACGTCTTAGCGATTATGCCCACTTCTGCAGGAAAGTCTATTTGTTTTCAAGTTCCAGCATTAATGTTAGAGGGAATAACAATTGTGGTATCTCCATTAATTTCCTTAATGTATGATCAAGTCACTTCTTTAAAAGAAATGGGAATCCAAGCGGTTTTGTTAAATAGTGCGATGAGTTCTATCGAGTATTCTCAGGCAATTGGGCAATTGCAACGTGGTGAAGTGAAGTTATTATATGTTGCTCCAGAGAGGTTTGAACAAGAAGGATTTCTAGAGATGATGCAAGGAATTCAGATTAGCATGGTTGCAGTTGATGAAGCACATTGTATTTCACAGTGGGGGCAAGATTTTAGACCGAGTTATCAAAATATCGATACATTTGTCGCACAACTTCCTACTCGTCCCATTGTGGCAGCTTTTACCGCAACTGCTACTCCAAGAGTTCGAATGGATATTAAGCAACAATTAAAATTACAACATCCTTTTGAAGTTGTAACGAGTTTTGACCGTGCAAATTTATATTTTGGAATGGAAGAACCAAGAGATAAAATGAGCCGTCTACTAGAGATAATCGAGGAAAAAGAACCGACCATTGTATTTTGTAATACTCGTAAAGAAGTCGAAAAAGTTTGTGAGAAATTACAAAAGAAGGGAATTGCTGCGGATTGGTATCATGCAGGATTAAGCCCTGAAGCTCGAAGTAAAGTACAAGAAGATTTTATATTTGACCGTATTGATGTCATTGTAGCAACGAATGCATTTGGAATGGGAATTGATAAGTCGAATGTGAGAAAAGTCATTCACTACAATATGCCTAAAGATATCGAAAGTTATTATCAAGAAGCAGGACGTGCCGGTCGAGATGGGGAGCCTGCAGAATGTATTTTATTATACGGGGCAAAAGATATTATTATTAATAAATTTTTAGTGAAGCAAAATCAAGATAAAGTTGGCATGGCAAAACTCAATGAGATGATTGATTATTGTAGAACGGTACGTTGTTTAAGAGGGTTTATGCTAGATTATTTTGGACAAAAAGATATTCCAGAAGATTGTGGGAATTGTACGAACTGCCTAAATAAAGTGACGTTAACAGATGTGACGCCACAAGCGCAAATGATTTTGTCCTGTATTATTCGTATGAAAGAAAGATATGGAATGAGTAAAGTATCCGAAGTGTTGCGTGGAAGTAAACGAGCTGAAATGAAGGCTCTACACTTTGACCAATTATCTACTTACGGAATTATGAAGGATTATTCTGATAAGGCGTTAAAAGAATTTATATCTTCCCTAATTGCAGATCGCTATATCGAAACGGAAGGATTACAATACCCGATTTTACAAGTGAGTGACTTAGGGAAAAAGGCATTGAAAAATCGTGAGAAAATCGAAGTGAAACCAATTGTGGCGCAAATTCTTCAAAAACCAGATGCGATTCAACAACATAAAGTACAAGATAATACGCCATTTGATGAAGTTTTATATGACCGTTTACGTTCGCTTCGTATGGATTTAGCATTTGCTCAACATGTTCCACCATTCTTAGTGTTTTCAGATAAAACACTGAAAGAATTTTGTCGCCATTTACCAACAACGGATAGAGAATTTTTACAAATTAGTGGAGTTGGAGAGAAAAAACTAGAGACTTATGGGGAAGCCTTTATGAAGGTCATTCGTGAGTATAAACAGTAAAGATTGCTTGCTAAAATTTCTTAAATGATTTGCATTTTTAGAGTGCCTTTGGTATAGTATTTCTTATAAATTCAACATCTCCATAAGGGAGTAACTGGCAACGAAAGTTGTGGTAATATCAACAACAAGTGAACCTGTTTCGCTGGTATTATCTTAATTAGTGAGACTTATGCTATTTTCAAGTCCTTGAAGTAGTATAAGTCTTTTTTTATGGGGATAAAAAATATAAAGGAGTGTCGACTTTGACAAAACAAGCCGCATACACACAAACGGAAGAACAAGTTCTTTCCAGTGTACAATCTACTAAAGAAGGGTTAACTTCTGCTCAAGCAAAAGAACGTTTAGAAAAATACGGTCCGAATGCTTTACAAGCAGGAGAAAAGACAACTGTACTACAAAAATTCATTAATCAGTTTAAAGACTTCATGATTATTGTCTTACTTGCAGCAGCTGTTATTTCATTTTTTGCCCATGAAGGAGCTCCAGATCCAACGGATGCTATTGTAATTTTAGCCGTTGTTATCTTAAATGCAATTGTAGGGGTAATCCAAGAATCAAAAGCAGAAGAAGCAATTGAAGCATTACAAAAAATGGCTTCTCCAGTTGCAACAGTTTTACGTGATGGTGAACATCTTCATGTAAAAGGAGAAGAAATTGTAGTTGGAGATATCGTTATATTAGAAGCAGGGGATGTGGTTCCTGCCGATATGCGATTATTAGAAGTCAATACGATTAAAATCGAGGAAGCTGCCTTAACAGGAGAATCTGTTCCAGTAGAAAAAGATTTAGTTATTCCTGAAGGGGAAGATGTGGGCATTGGTGACCGTTCAAATATGGCATTTGCGAGTACAAATGTAACTTATGGACGTGCATTAGGGGTTGTTACTGCAACAGGTATGGATACCGAAGTTGGTAAAATTGCCCATATGTTAGCCAACACGGAAGAAAGTAAAACTCCATTACAAGAAAACCAAGATGCTCTAGGTAAATGGTTAACGATTATGATTTTAGTCATTGCCGTTATTATTTTCGGAATTGGTTTAATTCGTGGATACGAATGGACTCATATGTTATTAACAGCCATTGCGATTGCGGTTGCGGCGATTCCAGAAGGTTTACCAGCTATTTCAACGATTATTTTAGCATTAGGTACTCAAAAAATGGCAAGCCGTCATGCATTAGTTCGTAAATTGCCAGCCGTTGAAACATTAGGTGGTGTAGAAGTTATCTGTTCAGATAAAACAGGTACGTTAACATTAAACCAAATGACTGTTGAAAAAATGGTGTTTAATAATGAAATTCATGATGCACACGAAGAAATGAACGAATCAATTTCTGCAGTTCGTATGATGAATTTAGCCAATGATACTAAAATTACGGAAGAAAAATTAATTGGGGATCCAACTGAAACAGCAATGGTTCAATTTGGATTAGATAAAGGGTATGATGTACGTGTTGATTTAGAAAAACATCCACGTGTAGCAGAAGTACCATTTGATTCAACTCGTAAAATAATGTCAACCATTCATCAATTAGAAGATGAAAACTATTTAGTAGCGTCAAAAGGTGCTCCAGATATGTTACTTGAAAAAGTAACTCATATTGAAGAACATGGACAAGTTCGCCCAATTACTCAAGAAGACCGTGATACATTAGCTCGCTTAAATAAAGAAATGGCGACTCAAGCTTTACGTGTCTTAGCAATTGCTTATAAAACGATTGACCAAGTTCCAGAAACATTGGATTCAGAATCTGTTGAGTTCGACTTTGTATTTGCAGGATTAGTTGGAATGATTGACCCTGAGAGAAAAGAAGCAGCTTTAGCGATTCAAGTTGCCAAAGAAGCAGGAATTCGTACAGTGATGATTACAGGTGACCACCGTGATACAGCTCAAGCAATTGCAAAACGTTTAGGAATTTTACGCCCTGATCAAGAAGATGGTGTCTTAACAGGTGCAGAATTAAATGAGATTTCTGATGAAGAATTAGCTCGTACGATTGAAGATTACTCAGTATATGCTCGTGTATCTCCAGAACATAAAGTTCGTATTGTAAAAGCATGGCAAGCGGATGGAAAAGTTGTTTCAATGACAGGTGATGGTGTCAATGATGCTCCATCTCTAAAACAAGCAGATATCGGTGTAGGAATGGGGATTACTGGTACTGAAGTATCTAAAGGTGCTAGTGATATGGTTCTTGCAGACGATAACTTTGAAACAATTGTTATAGCAGTAGAAGAAGGTCGTAAAGTATTCTCGAATATCCAAAAAGCAGTACAATATTTATTATCTGCAAACTTCGGGGAAGTAATGACTTTATTTATTGCTACAATGGCTGGTTGGTCAATTCTTGAACCAATTCATATTTTATGGATTAACTTAGTAACAGATGTATTCCCAGCGATTACTTTGGGAATGGAAGATGCAGAAGCAGATATTATGAAACATCCACCTCGTGGTAAGAGTTCTAACTTCTTGTCAAATGGTGTATTACCAAGTATTTACTATCAAGGTTTCTTCGAAGGTGGAGTTACTTTATTCGTTTATTGGTATGCGACTCATGTAGCTGGTTGGGGTGTTCCAACTGGTGAAACAATGGCATTTGCAACTCTTGGTTTAATTCAGTTATTCCATGCATTTAATGTGAAATCTGTTTATAAATCTTTAGCAACTGTTGGAGTATTTAAAAATAAAATGTTCAACATTGCGATTGTTGTGTCTGCTTTAATGTTATTATCAGTTCTAGTTGTTCCTGGTTTAACGACTGTGTTTAGTGTAACAGTGTTGA
>CAUSAK010000067.1:0-4493 GCA_963529535.1 uncultured Granulicatella sp.
CTTGAACTATTACTCTGATTCTTACCCTCTATTCGATTAGAGAAGCTACCTTCACGCTTTTCATTCTCCCTTTCGTTCAAAGGTTTCTAATCTTTTACAAGCAGTGATACCGCCTCAACGTGGGTTTTAGAGGACTAAATGGAGTCTGAATTGCCTGATAGAGATGTAGTATTGATTAAGCAATCAACAAATAATGTACAAAACAAAAATAAAGTACACTGCTTAATGAGTGTACTTTATCCTTCTAATTCAGTTTTATCAATGGTTTAGCTCTAGTTAAGTCGATTAGTTAAATGAATTTAGACTATTGCTTTTTATAACGACTATAAATTGTATGCTCAATGCTATAATTTATCTTCCAAATCTACTTCTTCATAATTTATCGGAATTAAAGCAACTTCACTGCTTAGAGTAGATTGTTTTTCATTTTCACTTATTTGAATGGCATTTTTGAGTGAAAAAATAACTTCTCTTACAAGATTTAATAAATCTAATGTACACTCTTGAAGTTCAAATTCAGTTAGATACAGTCTAGTTTCATTATTTTCTTCACTTCCATCAATAAAATTCAATGTAATATTAGTAAACCTATGCTCTAAATAATTTCTAATAGTTTTTAATAGCTTTGCGTGTGGATTTGCTGTCAAAGAATTATTACCATTATCAAAATCTTTCGATATCCAAAATATAGATGATAGACCAATATTCTTATCCAACAACTTACCTAAATTGCTATCTGTTCTCCAAATTGAATGAAAATTTACTTGTCGAGTCTTAATTTTTAAAGAATAATATTCATTTATAAACATTCCTACTTTATCTAATAATGAATATAGTGTTTTAAAAGCTGCTTTTAATCCTTCTACTCGGATAGAATATTGTACGTATTCTAGACAATCAATAAGATCAACATTCTCATCAGCATAATGAACCGAATCAATCTCAATGCTATTAAAACAGAGATAACGGGCATAAACATATTCTTGCTTAATTTGATTAAACATAGAAATGTATTTGTTTAAATCTTTATCCGATTGAAACAATAAACTTGGTAGTAAAATATTATCATCATATCTATTTATATCGTCAGCTTGTAAGTCATTAAGTGGATTAAGATACAGCCCGTTGTTCCAACACCATTCACGATACTTTTGTGAATTAGGATTATAATCGATTGTTTTACAAGAGCATTCATCTAAATCTTTATAATCAAGATATTGTTCGTAAAGTTTAATAAATTGCTTTTCTGCATTATCAACTCTGTTTGGATCTGAAACAGTTATACTTGTTTCTATTAAATTTTTAATTTTTTTAATAAAGTGAAGATGTTCGTTATCATTCAAAAAATTACGATAATGATGTAGACAAATAGCCAAGTTACCACTAGCCATTGTGAATCTTGGATTGATTTGTATACATTTACAATACATCTTAATAGCTAACTGTTTTCTACCACAAGCATCTAATAGATTTGCGTAATTGGTGTATAGTGAACATAATAATGGGTGAATAAAGCTATTGTTCTCAGGATTTATATCAATATTATTTGAAATTTCGATAGCTTTTCTAAAGTAATAAATTTGTTGAACTGTACAATCGGTATCTATGTTGAATACTAGGTTATCACTTAGTTCAAATATATCACCATATGCTGTCCCAATAGAATAAAGTAAATGAATTTTGGAAATATCATCAATAGTATTTTCCATATTTTTACCAATTTCTATTAGTCTATAAATCTCATCTATATCTTTATGTTTAAAAGCATTGTCGAAATCCATTGACAACTTAAGTACACTATGGTTAATTAGATTATTCGTTAACATCTTCATCCCAAACTAAATATTTCGATTTTAAATTTGATTTTCCTTTATTTTCTTGTTCTTCAACTAACATATCAGATAAAAACTCTTTTATCATTTCCCAATTAAAATTCTCTTTAAAACCTCTACTACCATCAGAAGGAACATTTAATGAAAATGTTGCAAATACAGTTTCACAAGTTCTTCTTGGAAATTTTGCTAAGTAAGAATCAAAAAATGAATTTGAATACCTATAATGATGGCTATGAATAAAGTCTTTCCATGTATTTAGCATAGTCTCTTCGTCTACAATATCTATTACGGAAACTTCTTCAAGTGGTCGGTCTTCAATATTTCCCCATGCTTTTTTCATTAAATTAACAGCATCTACATCGCTCTTAGGAGCACTGTATCCAAAAATAGTTAACATATATGAATGATCGACAAAGTAATCTAATGCTTTCCAACACCAATTTATGTATCCATCGGAAGAATAGTCTTTGTTCTTTACGGGATACAATAATTTTGTTGGATTTAATTTTTTATAACATGTTGGGCAATAGTAATCTACTGTTCCAAACTCAGTATGTTCTTCACAAAAACCGATAGCTACATTCCCATGTAAACAAAGAATTTGTGGCAGGTTCCGAGTAATTTTTGAACAGCGAACATATGCTTGTATAAGTAAAGGGTCCCAATTAAACGTAGCTATGCAATCTTTATTAGTTAAACTTAATATTAAAAGATCATAAATTGTTGGTTCATCAGGTAACTCCAACGAAGCAAAATAATCATAGAGTCTTTCTTCTAGCTTTCTAACTATTTCAGAGCACTCTTCTCTCTCAAATAATTCTGAATAGATATCTTCCAAATTTTCGCTCTTTGTCTGTAATTCAACACCAGCAAGAATTTCTTCTAAATTTAGTTTTTTTAGCAATCCATTCATAACTGAAGAACTTTTGCCGTTTTTATCACCATCTGGAATTGCTGCAATAGTAGCACCAGCGCCTAGAATAACTGTATGCGATCTCATCTCATTTCTCCTGAAAGTCTTTTGACACTATTATACCACTGTATCTACTTTATCTATGCTTCAAATACTATTAATATAGCCATAAATATTTTAAATAAAATGTACAATTGAACCGTCACTCCTTCTACTGTTACTTGAGTAAAAAATGTACAAATCAATTTCTTAGATTTGAGGATGTTATGTACTAGAAAACATACAAAATACCACCCCAGAATAATGTACAAAATAAAAATAAAGTACACTTTTTAAAGAATGTACTTTATGCTTCTAATTCAGCTATAGCAATGGTTTAAGTCTTGTTTAGTCAATTGTACATAAACTTTTAGTTTTGCTTTACAATTCTAGAAACCGTCTAGATTCGCTAAGTAAATAATTGTTCATTAATTTATTGACTTAAAAATCTCTAAAGCTTCTCCGGTTTATTAGAATACAAAATAAAACTCGATACCATTATTTAGGAATCGAGTTTTGATTTATATGACTCGGTCTATCATTTTAAGTACTAATTTAGACGAACAATATACAAAACATAACAAAAATTATGTAAAGAACTAATTCTATAATAATAAATCTTTCACTTTTCCAATTTCACTTTTTGGAATCACGAGATGAATCATATCACCTAGATACATCCTTGTAGATCCATTAACCGTCTTACTTTTCCCATTATGTACTTGGGTTGTGATGAGCACATTATGTGGTAAATTGAGTTCATGTACTTGTTTACCAGCTATTTTGTCTGATACAGGAATTTCAATTAGGGTAACTTCTCCATCATCAGTTGCTGATTCAGGTAACATTTTTTCTAGCATGGCTTCATAGACGGGCGCCCCTTTGAGCAGATCCATAACAATATAGGCAACTAGGGTCACCATACCTAAAGGCATGAGATTACGTATATCACCGACCATCTCAGTAACAAGAATCATAGCTGTCAAAGGTGCTTTTGAGATAGCACCAAAATAGCCACTCATTCCAAGAATCACAAAGATAGGGAATTGCTGCTGGCTAACAAGGCCAAGATTGACACAAATAACACCGACCAGAGCTCCAAGTAAGGATCCTAAAGCTAAAATAGGTAGGAAAATTCCACCAGGAAGTCCACTTCCGTAACTGATCATGCTCCAGATAAAGCGAATGATGAAGTAAAGGAAGAGAATCTTAAAACTAAAATCGTGTTCTGTTAAGGATAAAACAACTTGATTTCCGCCACCAAGTATTTGTGGTAGGAAGATTCCTACTGGAATGATAAGGAGAAAGGCTAGAATAGGATAATAGGCCTTATCCAGATGAATCTTTTGACCAATCCAATCATATACTTTTCCGACATTTAGAACGGCTTTCTCATATAGATATCCAGAAACTCCAAGAAAAATCCCCATAACCAGATAAATCCAATATTGACTCAAACTCATGTGAGGAATATTATCAGGCATATCAAGCACAGGTGTTAAGCCAAAGATGAGAAGGGAAACAAAGTTTGCTACTAGACTTGCAGCCAAGGTAGAAACCCAGAAGAATCGTGAAAAATGGTGATAGACTTCTTCTACTACAAATAATAACCCCGCAATCGGTGCATTAAAGGCTGCAGCAAGACCAGCCGCAGCTCCGCTAGCAATCAAAGAACGCTCCTCAACAGGGCTAGACTTGAGCCATTT
>CAUSAK010000068.1:0-4444 GCA_963529535.1 uncultured Granulicatella sp.
ACTTAAAAACAGCATTTGGTGATTATATGACACCACCTCCAGCAGATAAGCAGGTGGCGCATCATGATGCATTATTTGTCGACCTTGAAAATGGATACGAGAAGTATAAAGGAGAGTATTATGGGAAATAAGAAAAAAATTCTTGTTTATTTATGGTCCTTTTCTCTCGGCGGAGGAGCCGAAAAAATCCTCTCAACAATCGTTAATCATTTAGATTTAGAAAAATATGACGTTGATATTTTAGAAATCGAACACTTTGATAAGGGATATGAACCTGTTCCAGAAGGCGTTCGAATTCTAAAACCTTACAAGGCTAGAAAACATTCACGTCTTGTCGAAGCATTACTATGGAGAGCTAGAATCTGGTTTCCAGACCTTGTTCGCAATCATTTGATTAAAGATGAATATGATATTGAAATCTCGTTTACAATTATGAATCCGGCATTTCCTTTTTCTAAACGACCAGAAGTGAAGAAAATTGCATGGATCCATGGAAGTATCGAAGAGTTCTTAAAACCAGAAAATGCAACTTACCGAGAAAATCATCGTCAACATTTAAAAACTGCCAATAATATCGTTGCAATCTCCAAGAAAACAAGAGAGTCGATCGAAACCGTCTATCCAGAGTTTAAAGAGAAGATTGTGACGATTTATAATGGTTATAACTTTGATGAAATCGTTCAAAAGTCTAATGAGCCTTATGAAGAAATTGTCGAGGAAGATAGTATTGCAGTCATTGGTCGCTTAGAAGCCAAGAAAGGGACGGATAGAGCTCTTGAAGTTTTTCGTCAATTAATTGAGATTAGACCGACTGCCCATATCTATTTTATTGGGAGTGGCGATCAAGAGGCGGAACTAAAAGAAAGAACAACCAAATTAGGATTGGAAGACAGAGTTCATTTCCTAGGCTATCAGAAAAATCCATATCCTATCTTGAAAAGAGTAAAAGTGCTCCTTTCAATGTCTCAACAAGAAGGGTTCTCAGGAGCCTTTGTTGAAGCGTTAACGCTTGGAAAGCCATTTGTCTCTACTGATGTTGGTGGCGCAGAGGAGTTAAGCGGAAATGGACAGTTTGGAATCATTATCCAAACGGATCAAGAGGCAGTAAAAGCTTTAAATGAACGAATGAATGCATCTGTTGATACAGAGGTGATGGATGCTTATATTGAAGGCTTCACAGTTGAAGCACAGATGAAACAGATATTGGAGATGTTAGAAAGGGAAGAAAATGAAAAAATCGACAATTAGTTTAAAAGGTTTATTATTTTTCGCTGTCGTACTGAGCGCCCTTATCTCCGGGATTATTTTTATCGTAGCGAGTGTTCAGTCAAATCTAGTACTTCAATTAGGCGCTGTGACGCTCTTATATGTAACCGCGATTATTTATTGTTGGCTAGATTTGAAATACTACATTATACATTTTATGTTTCTATTAATGATTGGTATATTCTTGTTTAATCGACCAATCATTTATTATATGAATAATGGAATTCTTCAAGAATACTCGAAAGACACGTATCAGTTTTCTTTTACAGCGATTGCTATTAGTATTGTAGCAATTATTATCGGTGGAATGATTGGACGATGGATGGCTACAAGACCGAAAAAAACAGTGGCTAAACCAATAAATCAACGTTTCATTGATAAATTACAGCAAGACTCATTTATCGCATTTCTCTTTACGTATCCATTCTATGTGTTACGTTTAGTAGAACGATATATGTTTAGACGTCAAACAACGTATTATGGTTATTACGCGAATTTCCAAAGTAAATTACCATATTTTACGTACTTATTATCAGCGTTTATGTTTTTCGCGCTTTGTACGTACTTAGCTACAAAACCAAGCAAGAAAAAATCATTATTCGTACTACTATTGTATATCGGTGCGAACGCTATTCATTTATTGATTGGGACACGTAATCCGTTCATTCTTGCCATTGTGTTCTCATTCGTATATTTCTTCATGAGACACTATACAGATAAAAATGAGAAATGGATTGGACGTTTTGAGAAATTCCTACTTGGAGTAGGGACACCTGTATTAATGTTAGCGATGGGTGCACTGAACTATATTCGTGATGGTGCGTCAGTAAAAGGAACTAGTATTTCTGGTCTATTAGTAGACTTCTTGTACAAGCAGTCTACGAGCTTTGGTGCATTATCAAAAGGATTCCTTTATCACTCAGCACTGCCAACTAGGGAGTTTAGAAACTTTACATTTGGACCAATTATTGAGTACTTTACAAGAGGTTCCCTTGGGAATGTGTTGCTGGGGACTACTCCGTTTGCCAATACGACAAACAGTCTAGAATTAGCGCTAGAAAGTAATAGTTTTGCACATAATATTTCTTATATTGCAATGCATAAAGATTATCTTGAGGGGCACGGAATCGGAAGTAGTTATATCATTGAAGTCTTTACAGATTATGGCTTTATCGGTTTAATTATTGCAAATCTTCTACTAGGAATGTTATTTGTTTCTCTAGTGAATTCGATGTATACTGGTAAAACACTAAGAGTGATTCTTTCACTTGTAATCTTAGGAAATCTCTTCTTTATGCCAAGAAGTAGCTTTACAGAAAGTTTCTACAGTTTATTTACAATGCAGTTTTGGTTCTTTATAACAGTACTGTTTATCATATCAGGGTTGCTGGTAAAGAGAGTCGGTTATTATTCACATACAAAGGATGGTTATATTAATGTTTGAAAAATATTCATTTGCTGATTTGATTGCAAATACAGTAAAAAATAAGAAATGGAACTTGATTGGCTTCATCGTTCTTTTCTTAGCAATGGCAGTGCCACTATCACTTAAAACAATCAACTCTACTGCAGTTGTCAGTGGAGAGGGAAGTTATTCTTCTTATATTGTTTATAAAATTGATGCACCAGAAAGAACAGTTCGTTCAGAAAACTTCGCGAGCGAAAATCAATATAGTCAATTTTATATGAAACTGATTAGCTCAAATATGACTGGTCCATATTTGTTTAATGATGTGGATAGTAAGACGGTAGCTAAAATCGCAAGCGAAATCTCGAGTAATGAAACGCAATTGCGTAATTCAGATGCAAACTTTTGGGAACAAAAAATTATGTATAATGCACTTGGAGATTCAACAGGGGTTTCTGTTAAAGTATTGACAAAAAGCTTAGAATTAAATCAATTGATTGAAAAGAAAATTGATCAATTAGTAAATTCATACAAAAACACATTTCCGAATGTAACAATTACGAAGCTAGACACAGTAAATTCACAAGAGTTTGTTGGTGAATCAAAAACAGTTTCAAATTTCAGTGCTAAACGTTTAGTGACACAATTAGTAGCATTATTCATTCTTGCAATTGCGATTGTTTTATTTATTAACTTTGCATTATACTTCTTCAATCCAACATTAAATCGTGTAGGTGATTTCAACCAATACGGTGTTGAAAAAGTATTCGAAGTAGCAGCTGTTGCGGAAGTAGCAAAAGTTCTTTCATTTATTCAAAATAAAAATGGAAATGTAGCAGTTACTTCATCAGATAAAGGACTACTTGAAAAGTTAAGAAAAGAAGTAAACCTTGAAGGCGTTACGGTCATTGAGAACAATGATTTAATCGATGCTAATGATCAAAAAGTTGTATTCGTTGAAGAGTTAGGAATTTCTCGTTATAAGAAATTTGAAAAAGAGTTACAAGTAGCTCAAAGCTTCGATAAAGAACTTGTCGGTGTAGTTGCGGTTAAATAATATAGAATATGTTTAAACAGAAGGCTTCCTGGCCTTCTGTTTTTTTGATTTAAATAGATGAGAGGTCGATTTCATGGTATAATGGGGTGATTGTGGAAGGAGAGAGTAGCGTGACAACTTTAACCGAATTAGAAATTAAGCAAATCGAAATCGAACTATTAGATGCAGTCCATGAGTTTTGTAAAAAACATCAAATACAATATTTTTTAAATTATGGAACATTAATTGGAGCAATTCGACACAAGGGATTTATCCCATGGGATGATGATATTGATTTGATGATGTCCAGAGAGAATTATGATCGTTTCGTAAAAGAATTTACACATCCTCGTTTTAAGGTGTTATCGTTTGAGACAGATGAGAAGTACTACAATAATTTTATTAAAGTTGTAGATACGAAAACAGTCGTTGAAGACACTAGAAATCGTAAAACATATGAAACTGGAGTCTTTATTGATATTTTTCCATATGATCGTTTTGATGATTTTTCTTTAGTAAAGAAAACATATGATTTAGAAAGTTTTAAATTATTATCTTTTAGTAAGCATGAGAATATTGTATATAAGGATAGTGTGTTAAAAGATATTATCCGTACTGTTTGCTGGGCTGGTCTTACATTTGTATCGCCACGCTATTTTGCTTATAAAATTGACGCATTAGTTAAAAATAATACTGTTCCAAATGGGAAATATGCGGGGCTTTTAGCTTCGAAA
>CAUSAK010000069.1:0-4411 GCA_963529535.1 uncultured Granulicatella sp.
TATTTATGGTAGAATTGGAAAGAATATTAATAGAGGAGGAAGATCCTTTGTATCAAACAATTTTAACATTGATGATTATTATTAGTGTGTTACTAATTATTATTGTAGCTATGCAACCTTCGAAAACAAATGCAGCAAATTCTTTATCAGGCGGTGCAGAACAATTATTTGGAAAAACAAAAGCACGTGGATTTGAAGCATTCTTAATTCGAGTAACTGTTGGATTAGGAGCAATCTTTATGATTTTAGCAGTAGCCTTAGCGTACATCTCATCAAAATAAAAATGATTAAGCACAATGTTGAAGGAGTAATCTAAGACATTGTGTTTTTCTTTTAAAAGCAAGGTAGGAGTGAAGAACTTGGAAGCAATCTGGTTAGAAGAAACAACAAATAAACGGGCGGTTATATTATTTCATGCATATACGGGAAAGCCTGCAGATTTAAGAATGTTAGCTTCTTATTTACATCGGCATGATTATACAGTGTATGTCCCAATGTTTCGGGGGCATGAGCATTCTTTTGCCAAAGAGATTTTAAAAGAAACTCCTGAGAATTGGTATGAAGATGCAAAACAAGCGGTACAATTTGTTCGAAGTCAAGGGTATTCAACGATTGCTGCGTTAGGATTATCGATGGGAGGTATTATGGCAGCAGCACTAGCAACCGATCAATTAGTAGAAATTGCGGGAACATTTTGCTCTCCTGTTTCAACGAGAAATGCGCAATTACCTGATTTATTGAAAAGTTTTATGGCTTTTGCAACGAAATCTTCCATGACAAAAGAAGAAGTATTGCAGATGGAAGCATTTGCCAAACAACAATTAGGCGATTTACATCATTTTTCAGCTAAAGTTGCAGAAAAATTAGAACAGGTGACAGGTCCTTTTTATATTGCGCAAGGGGAATTAGATCGATTAGTCGATCCGGAAGTATCTATTGAAATGAAAGAAGCATTAGTGAATGCAGCTGTTGATTTTCATTGGTTTGAACAATCAGGGCATGTTATTACAGTCGGAAAAGAAAAAGTAGAATTTCAAGAATCTGTATTAGAATTTTTAAACCAACAAGAATGGAGGTAAGAAATGAGAGAATCATTGAGAACAGTTTTGGTGTCCTTTTTTGAGGAATATGCACCAGAAAGTTTTTATGTAAAAGAAATTAGTGAACATTTTGGGATGAATCAATCTCAAGATTTTAAAATATTAGTCAAAGCATTAGCTGCTTTGGAAGAAGAAGGCATTTTAGAATTAAATCGCAATGGAAAATTTGGTTTGAATCCTTTGAATCAAACATTAAAAGGAACGTATCGTGCAAATGACAAAGGGTTTGGCTTTGTCACTGTAGTCGAAGGAGAACCAGATATTTTCATTCCTCGTGGAGATACAATGAGTGCAATGGATGGGGATGAAGTAGAACTAGTGATTACGGAACCAGCCGATAGTTATCGTCAACGATCTGCGACAGGGAAAATTGTCCAAATTATTCAACGCAATACGACTCAAGTGGTCGGAATTTATACTCGCTTTAGTTCAGAAACTGCAGAAGATACAGGGTATTGTGGTGAAGTAGTCGTTAAAGACAAAAAATTAGTAGGTACTCGTTGCTTAATCCGTCCAAATGGATTGCATCCAGTAGATGGTACTGTAGTCATTGTAGAATTAACAAAATATACGAATGAAAAAAATCGTTCTTCATTAGAAGGGATTGTTGCTAAAGAAATTGGTTATAAAGATGCTGTTGGAATGGATATTTTAATGGTTTTACAACAATTACATATTCCAACAGAATTTCCACAAGAAGTGATAGACCAGGCAAATCTTGTTCCTGAAGTCATCACAGATGAAGATCGACAAGGACGTAAAGATTTACGTGAACAATTAACCGTGACTATTGACGGGGCAGATGCCAAAGACTTAGATGATGCTGTTGCACTTACAAAACGTGAAGATGGAATATTTGAACTAACCGTTTCAATTGCAGATGTATCGTATTATGTGACAGAAAATTCAGCGATTGATAGGGAAGCATTTGAACGTGGAACAAGTGTGTACTTAACAGATCGTGTTGTTCCGATGTTACCACAACGATTATCAAATGGAATTTGTTCATTACATCCACATGAAGAGCGACTGACGATGTCTTGTCGTATGGAAATTGACCGAAGTGGAATGATTTATCAATATGAGATTTTTCCGAGTGTCATTCGTTCAGATATGCGATTAACGTACAGTTTGGTCAATGAATTGTATGCGAAAAAAGAAGTTGAAACTCCAGCAGAAATTCAGCAAATGTTGTTGGATATGAAAGAATTACATCATATTTTAGAAAGACGAAGAAAAGAACGTGGAGCGATTGACTTTGAAACGCATGAAGCAAAAATTATTGTGGATGAACAAGGTGCACCTATTGATATTCAAATTCGTGAACGTGGAGTTGCAGAACGACTAATTGAATCCTTTATGTTAGCAGCCAATGAAACAGTTGCGATGCATTATCAACGAAAAAATGTTCCGTTTATTTACCGTGTTCATGAACAACCACAACCAGAAAAAATGCAACGTTTCTTAGAATTTGTCACAGCATTTGGTATTAATATAAAAGGAACAAGTGACACAATTAGTCCGAAAAAACTGCAAAAAGCCTTAGATGAAGTTAAAGGGGAAACATATGAAGCAGTTGTATCGACAATGATGCTACGTTCTATGAAACAAGCCAAATATGATATTACACCTTCTGGACATTATGGATTAGCAGCAGAAGATTATACTCACTTTACTTCACCGATTCGTCGTTATCCAGACTTAATTGTCCACCGTATGATTCGTCAATATGAAGGTACTGGAAGTTTCTTATCGAAGCAACAAGAGGAATTGAATGCTTCTAAATTAGAAAGAATTGCGGATCAATCGAGTAAAATGGAACGTTTAGCGGTTCAAGCGGAACGTGAAGTAGATGCGATGAAAAAAGCTGAATTTATGGCAGATAAGATTGGACAAGAGTTTGAAGGAATTGTTAGCTCGGTTACTAAGTTCGGAATGTTTGTGGAATTGCCAAATACCGTAGAAGGTTTAGTGCATATTACGCATATGAACCAAGATTACTTTAATTTTATTGAAAGTCATATGGTTTTAATTGGCGAGCGAACAGGAGTGACTTATCGAATCGGGGATCGTGTTAAAGTAAAATTAATTAAAGTTGATGTAGAAGCGCATGAAATTGATTTTATTTTATCAGCGGACAATGCAGATTTGATTACTCAAAACAAACGTCCAACTAAAGGGAAAGAAGCATCTAAGAAAGCTGCGAAAAAAGAAAGCAGAAGTAAAAAATCGAAGAAGTCTTCTAAAAATAAAGGAAGACAACATTTTAAAGCGCAAGCAAAGCAAAAGCGTAGAAAAAAACATTCGTAAGGAGAATTCGGATGCCAAAAGGAACAGATAATAAAGTTTTAGCGCAAAATCGTAAGGCGAATCATGATTATACGATTTTAGATACGATTGAAGCGGGTTTAGTGTTAACGGGAACGGAGATTAAATCGGTTCGCCAAGCTAGAATGAATTTGAAAGATGGTTATTGTAGTTTTAAAAATGGCGAAGCCTTTTTAGTAGGGGTTCACATTAGTCCGTTTGAGCAGGGGAATATTTTCAATCATGATCCGCTTCGTACGAGAAAGTTGTTATTGCATAAGAAGCAAATTCAGATGCTTGAGCAAGAGGTAAGACAGGTGGGGAATACGGTTGTTCCATTGAAGGTTTATATTAAAAATGGGGTTGCCAAGTTGTTGATTGGGATTGCTAAAGGTAAGAAAAATTATGATAAGCGTGAAGCGTTAAAACAAAAAGATATAAAAAGAGATGTACAGAGAGAGTTAAAAAACTATCGTTAGACTACGAAAGACTTCCTGTATAGTAGCATAGGACGGCAGCAGCCTCGCAAAAATGCGAGTCTCATGCCTAAAAATCAAGCCTAGGGTCTTGATTTTTCCTTATGAAAGTAGCCGAGTTTCGGCTACTATTATACATGCTACTATAGGAAGTCTTTCTCTGTTTTACGTAAGTGGATGAGTGTATGTTTTGGATGTGGACTTCCTTTATAGTAGCAAAGGACAGCAGCAGCCTCGTTAAAACGAGTCTCATGCCTAAAAATCAAGCCTAGGGTCTTGATTTTTCCTTGTGAAAGTAACCGATTTTCGGCTACTTTCACGCATGCTACTATAGGAAGTCTTTCTCCGTTTTTCCGTAAGGGGATGTGTGGTACGTTTAGGATGAAGATTTCCTGTCATGCAGAAAAACTATGAAATATAATAGTTAAAAACTATATTAAATATTTATCTAAAGTCGTTGACAATAACTTGAATATATATTATATTATCTACAACAGATAAATAACTGATGCAATGAACAGATAAGTA
>CAUSAK010000070.1:0-4304 GCA_963529535.1 uncultured Granulicatella sp.
CATGTAAATCGGTAGGTGAGACTACCATGGAGATACGGATGGCTACCGCAAAGTAGTGGAGACACTATTCGTTGGTTAGCAGTTCCTGTCGTGAAGGCAGAAACTAATGTCATTTCATTGCTCCATGATGTTAAAGCTTGGACGGGAAAATAAGAACTTTGTATTTTAAGGCATCTTGTTACGTCTAAGCACGGAACAAGATGTTTTTCATTTGTCGAAATTTTTTAAAAGGGGTGATTAGAAATGCCGGAACCGGATAGTAAGCAGAATTTAGCAGATGAACAAAGGCGATTGCATGATAATCACCATTGCTTCATCTGACTTAATAAAAGAGGTGAAGTAAAATGAAAACAGCAAAAGAAAGATTTGATTTTGCAATGACAAATTCAGTAGTAGATGTACTAGATTATTTAGAAACTTCTATTACTGGAGTTCGAGAAGAACAAGTGGAGACACTTCGTGAAACTTATGGAGAAAATAAATTAACGAAAGCAAAAGAAGTGCCACTTTGGAAGAAAATTTATGAATCGATTATTAATCCATTTACAGTAATTTTATTAGTCATTGCTGTTATTTCGTTAATGACGAATGTGATTTTAGCCAAACATGGAGAAGAAGATCCGACAACATCCATCATTATTGTTGTTTTAGTTCTAATTTCAGGAGGGATTCGTTTTGTCCAAGAACTAAAAAGTGATAAAGCAGCAAGTAATTTATCTAGCTTAATTGTAAATACGGCTACTGTGATTCGTGATGAAATTCAGAAAGAAATTCCTATTGAAGAATTAGTAGTAGGGGATATGATTAAATTAAGTGCAGGAGATATGTTGCCTGCAGATGCTTTGCTACTTGAAACAAGAGACTTCTTTATCCAACAATCAAGCTTAACAGGTGAAAGTGAATCCATTGAGAAAAAAGCAATGTGGATTCCGTCAGAAGATGAAACTCAAAAAACTGTATTAGAAAGTGAACGCTTTGTATTTATGGGGTCGAATGTCGTAAGTGGTAGTGCACTAGCGGTAATTTTGGTAACAGGAAATGATACAATGATTGGTCGTATTGAAAAGACGTTAAATAATTTTGATGAACCAACAAGTTTTGAAAAAGAAATGAATACAATTTCTTGGTTATTAATTCGTTTAATGTTAGTACTTGTTCCTGTTGTATTTGTGATTAATGGTTTAACCGATAGTGACTGGCTAGAAGCAGGGGTATTTGCGCTCAGTGTTGCGGTTGGGTTAACACCAGAAATGTTACCAATGATTATTACAGCAAGCCTTGCCAAAGGTGCAGTCATTATGGCAAAAGAAAAAGTAGTCATTAAAAAATTAAATGCAATTCAAGATTTAGGCGCTATTGACATTCTTTGTACCGATAAAACAGGAACGTTAACACAAGATGAAATTATTTTGGAATATCCACTAGATATTCATGCGAATCTTGATTTAGGAGTACTAAAAATTGGTTATTTAAATAGTTATTTCCAAACAGGACTTAAAAATTTATTAGACCGTGCCATTATTACACGTACAGAAAAAGAATCAATTGAGCATGAAGATTTACGGAATCTTTCAACTCGTTACAAAAAAATTGATGAATTACCATTTGATTTTGAACGTCGTCGTATGAGTGTGATTGTAAAAGAAGAAACGCAAGAAGGAGCATTATTAGTAACAAAAGGTGCTCTTGAAGAAATGCTAAGTATTTCTTCTTATGTACAAGATGGAAAGGAAATTTATCCAATAACAGAAGAAATCCGTCAAAATATTTTAGAAGCTGTTTCTCAACTAAATGAACAGGGGCTTCGTGTATTAGGAGTTAGTCAGAAATTCTATCCAAATGATTCACATCGATTTGCAGTAGAAGATGAATCCAATATGATTTTAATGGGATATTTAGCGTTCTTAGATCCACCAAAACCTTCAGCAGCACCAGCGATTCAAGCGTTAAAAGAACATGGTGTTATGACAAAAATTTTAACAGGAGATAATGAAAAAGTAACACAAACAGTGTGTAAACGAGTAGGATTACCTGTTGATTATATTTTATTAGGGACAGATATAGAAGAGATGGATGATGCAGCTTTATCGATAGAAGCTGAAAAGACAACCATTTTTGCAAAACTTTCTCCAGAACAAAAGGCTCGCATTATTCGATTATTAAAAGCGAATGGGCATAAAGTTGGATATATGGGAGATGGAATTAATGACGCACCTTCTCTAAAAGTAGCAGATGTAGGTATTTCTGTAGATACAGCAGTGGATATTGCCAAAGAAGTAGCGGATGTCATTCTTTTAGATAAAGACTTATTAGTGTTAGAAAAAGGATTAATTGAAGGTCGTAAAGTATATGCGAATATGACAAAATATATCAAAATGACCGTTTCATCTAATTTTGGAAATATTTTTTCATTATTATTTGCGAGTGTATTTTTACCATTTTTACCAATGGCTCCCGTACATTTAATTGTGCTTAACTTAATTTATGACTTGAGTTGTGTAGCGTTGCCATTTGATAATGTAGATGATGATTTCTTAAAAGAACCACGTGCATGGACTGCTAAATCGATTACAAGATTTATGTCATGGTTAGGACCAACTAGTTCTATTTTTGATATTATTACATTTGCAGTGATGTTCTTTAGAATTGCGCCAATGATTACAGGAAGTAGTTATGCTGAGTCAACAAATCCTGCATTCTTCTTAATGGTTTTCCAAACAGGTTGGTTTATTCAATCCATGTGGACTCAAACAATGGTAATTTATATGCTTCGTTCTCCTAAATTACCATTTATTCAATCAAAACCAGCCTTTTCGTTATTAGTGACATCATTATTTGCGTTATTTATCGTGACAGTATTACCGTATACACCATTAGCAACTTCCTTAAAACTAGCTACTTTAAATGGTATGTATTTCTTAGCTTTAATTTTAATTACAGTAAGCTATATGTTATTAGTAACAATTGTTAAAAAAGTGTATATTAAGAAATATCATGAATGGTTATAGAAATGAATGTTTATATGATTAGTGACATTTTTACTTGTGTTTGATCATGAGAGGGTCTTTGGGTTTGAGAAGTTTGCAATTTGTTTTCTTTTTGGTATAATGAAGATACAAAAAGAGCCGAGCTGCAACTCGACTCTGTGTAGACCGTTAAAAAGACGGTGGCTTGTTTATGATGTTTTAATAACACCGCAAACTATACCCAAGTTTTGTGCGGTGTTATTTTTTTGTCTTTAATTCTATCAATTTGACAATGAGCGATACTAATGCAACTAAAAAAGTTGCAAAAGAGCACACCAATGTCAAAGCTTCATAGACGGACAAAGTACAACCTCCTTTCGATAGATTTTATACAGATGCTCATAAGCATCACCTACCTTTATAAGAGATTGCCACCGCTTTAAAACTTTCTACGCCGAGAGTGTACCATAAATGAAATAGAAATGACAGAAGAATGTGTAGATAATCACATTGTGATGATAGTATTACTTAAAAGTATTTGAGTGATAGTTATTTGAAGACATTTTTACTTGTGTTTGACAATTATAGAAATGTGAAAAAGGATTTTACTTGACAAATCTTAAGAAAAGATTAAACCTTATGGTAATGGAATTTTAATCCTTTGTTTTTTGGTGAACTTAAAAAAATAATTTGTGAAAAAAACATGAATTTACGAAATTTGTATAGATTTTATTTTAAAATTAATATATAATATAAAGTGTGGTGAGCCCTACTAAACTAGCTCATCGAGAAGGAGCGATTTATGGTAACATTATATACATCACCAAGTTGTACTTCATGCCGTAAAGCACGTGCATGGTTAGAAGAACACACTATCGCATATACAGAAAGAAATATTTTCTCTGAACCATTAACTATTGACGAAATTAAAAACATTTTACGCATGACGGAAGATGGTACTGAAGAGATCATTTCAACACGTTCAAAGGCGTTCCAAGAATTAAACTTAGATTTAGATGAAGTTCCTTTGAATCAATTATTTGTTTTAATTCAAGAAAACCCAGGTTTATTACGTCGTCCAATTATGTTGGATGAAAAGAGATTCCAAGTTGGATATAACGAGGATGAAATTCGTCGTTTCTTACCACGTGAAGTACGAGCTTATGGATTACAACAATTACAGAAGATAGCGAATTAATGCGATGATGACTCATGCTCATTGTTAAGTCTAATGAAAAATAGAAATAGATAAAGAACTTTTCTTATGTGTGCTTATGATTAAGCGGCTCTTTGTCAAATAGGGTTGATGAAACAATTTTAGTGAAGGAATTAAGCAGC
>CAUSAK010000071.1:0-4274 GCA_963529535.1 uncultured Granulicatella sp.
AGACCTCCTTCAAACAGATTGTTGTATTATGCTTATATTATACTTCTAATATTTTCTTTTTACAAGGGATTTCACAAAAATTACCATCTTCTTCCGTCACTTCACGGTTCTGCCTCTATTAACTATTAGGACATAAAAAAAGAATGTAGTAATACTACATTCTTTTTTTGAGCTATCTGAGTAAATGTTCCTAGCGAAGAGATTATTCCGCTACTTTTTTGAATTTTGCAGAAATAACCGTATTTAGATTATTATTGCCATCTCGTTGCTCAATCGTCAACGTTAAAATATCTCCATCAATAGAGTATTTATACGTCGTTTCTTTATTAGCAGGGCCAATGGATAGGGTTGCAAGCTGCACAATATTGATCGCTTCTGGGAAGACAATCGTTTGGTTTGCTGTATCTAATTTACCATTTTTCAATACAGAATGAATCGTGTTATTTTCTTTATCAAATTCATAAGTTGTATTTGGGTAGTCTTTAGCACCAGATTGTAGATTGACTGATAATTTAGTAAATAGATTTTTAATAGATTCTTCTTTTGTTTGAGTTACTTTAGACGCATCTTTTTGTTTTAAGTAATCGTAGAACATTCCAAAACCTTCTGTTAAAGATACAGTATAGTCGAATTCAACGGATGTACCTGTAATATTCAACGTTGGTTTCAAATCTTTCAATGCCTCAGGATAAATCAGCTTGATAGCCGAATCATCATTTTTGAAATCTTTATAGGCTAAGCTACGTTGAAGAGCTGGTCTGAAGTCAATGGCTTGCCATTTTCCTTCAATTGGAACTGGATCTTTTTGAGTAGTGCTACCTTTACGTTTGAAGTGTAGTTCATAGTGAACTGGAAGATTATCCTTTTTCGATTTTCCGTCAATCGTTACGTAAAGCATGTCATCTTTTAGTTCGTAATGATATGTGTTTGGCGAAATGCGGTTTTCACCAAATGAGAAGAAGAATGAGTTTGCTACTGAAATTCCTTCATCAAAGGTCATAGTTTTGGCATCTTGATCAATAGAACCCGTTGCTTCGTAGCTAAATACACCTGTTTCTTTATTCATGCTGACTTTGTATTTCTTAAAGTCGGCTGCGAGGTTTTCATGAGAGTCATATTGGAGTTTTTTGAATTCTTCTTCAGGCTTTCCTTTAGCGTCTTTTGAGAAAGTGGAGAAAGCTTTAATAAAGTTATCAATGTTATAATCGTATTTAATCGTTGCCGTATTGTTTTCAATCTTCATGTCCATTTTGAAGTCTTTGACAGATTCAAGCAATCGTCCAAAGTTTAATCCATAGAGAGTATAGGCTCCGATGGAATACGAAAAAGCATCGACTACATCGACCAATTCCCAATCACCATCAATTGTTTCTACTTTTGGGGCTTCTGTTTGAGCCGCATTTTGAGAGCTGCCTTGGTCTTGAGAACAAGAAGCCAGTACGAAGACTGAGAATAGAGCAACTAGTGTTAAAAATAATTTCTTATAATGTCTAAACATTGTTAGACCTCCTTAATAGAGTAATTCTAATATAATTAAATTATAACGATTACAATCTTTGTTTGCAACGGTTTTCACGAATTTTACAAGCTTGCCCCGTAATTTCACCGATTATTCAAAATGAGAAGAGGAAGATTCTTCAGTAACAGATGGAGCAATATTTGAGGTTCTTTAGGTATATTAAGTGAAATTCAGTCCCTTAAGTCTATTAAAATACGAAGAACCTTTGGGTAATAGTAATGATAACCGCGACAAACAAGCAATGTGAAATAGAGCGGGTTAAAGTTTCCAACTTTTACCCGCTCTTTGAAGCTTGCTAGGGTTGAGACTTAAGGCTCAACCCGGTGTAGCAGTTATCATAACTATTACGAACCAAAGGTTCTTGAGTATTTTAATAGTGCACTTAATAAATTAGTTTTGAACTTTCTTAAACTTCAATTCATAGTAAATATTAAATCTTTGGCCAGTGTCATGCCTTTCATAGGTAAGGGTTAAAATATCGCCGTCTATTGTGTAGTTATAATCTGTATCCAACATTGCTATAGAAAAGTTTGAAAAAATGACAAGATCCGAAATAGCCATTGGATTATCGAAAGTAATTATATTTCTGTCTGTATTAACTATTCCATCTGGGATTACAGTATGGACAGTGTAGTTTGCCTCATCAATATCAATTTTAGAATATTTACTCGCACTTAAATGTGTTTTAATCCTACTATTAAAATAGTACGTACGTATGTACTCTTCTTTTGGCTCAAGTTTTATTTTAGCATTTTTTTTATTATATTCGTAGATGCTATTATAGGCGTCTGTTAGATTAACCGAACCCTCATAAGTAGCTTTATTTCCGGAAATTGTTATTGTTGGCTTTAAATTTTTTAACGTATTCCAGTAAACTTGTAGAAGCAGTTTTCTTTCATATTGAGAATGAAGGCGATAGGAAAGCCCACGTAAGAAGGCATCACCAGAATTTATAAGTTCCCATTTTCCGTCTAAAGAAGCTGTCTCATTTGTAGTTGTTGCTGACGTATTATTTTCTGAACCAGTGACACGTTCGAATCTTAATTCTGCATGAACGGGTTGCTGAGTTTCAGAATCAGTACCATCCAAGGAAACGAGAAGAAGATTATCTTTCAATTCATATTTATATGTAATTGGGTCATATGTCTCCGTCAATGTCATAGGAAAGCTCATGTTAAAGTTTAACGGCTCTTGGAAGGACATAGTTTTATCTGTATCATTTATGGTTCCAGGAGCATAGAAACTAAAGGCGCCCGTTGTCACATCCAATGTGGCTTTATTTGTCTTGTATTTATCTGCCAATTCTTTAGTACGTTTAAATAGGTTTGTTTTGAAAACTTCAGCAGAATCTTTTTTATTAGTTCCTTTATAAAGATTGTTTGAGAAATTATTTAAGTCAGTAGAGTAGCTGACCTCAACCTTGTCACCGTTTACCTTCAAACGCATGTCTAAGTCGTCAAAAATTGTTAAAAAGTATCCGAATTGTATTTCATCCATTTCGAATAAAGAGTAAATAGATTGGATTGAATTACGAATGTCCGTTAGTTTCCATTCACCCTCAATATCGTTTACTTTCTTCGGTACTTCTGTTGTAGCAGCTGGTGAACTTTCAGAGTTGTTTGAGCCCTGAGAGCATCCAGCAATGACCAAAACTGAGAAGAGAGTCAGTAGAGTAAGGATGATTTTTTTACTATGTCTAATCATTGTTAGACCTCCTTAATAGAGTGATTCTAATATAATTAAATTATAGCGTTTACATTTTTTGTTTGCAACGGTTTTCACGAATTTTACAAGCTTGCCCCGTAAGTTCACTGATTAATCAAAATGAGAAAAGGAAGAGTTTTCAGCACGGATGGAGCAGTATTTGAGGTTCTTAAAAAGGATTGTGTGAGAAAGAGTTTCTTAAGTCTATTAAAATACGAAGAACCTTTGGGTAATAGGAACGATAACCGCGATAAACAAGCAATGTGAACTAGAGCGGGTTAAAGTTTTCAACTTTTACCCGCTCTTTGAAGCTTGCTAGGGTTGAGACCTAAGGCTCAACCCGGTGTAGCAGTTATCATAACTATTACGACCCAAAGGTTCTATAGGATTTTAATAGTGCACTTCATAAATTAATTTTGAACTTTCTTGAACTTCATTTGGTATACAAGATGCAAGTTTTCCTCTTTCAGTATACGCTCTGCTTTTATCGTCATCGTATCCCCAAGAATCTCATATTGATACTTTATCGGTTTTTCTTGGTCGGTAATATACAGTGGGATGACTGCAAAAATATTTGGAACTTCTGGGAAGGTAATCGTTTGTGTTTTGGTATCTAGAACGCCATCTTTCAACACAGATTTTATCGTCGATGTTTGTTCATTCCAGTCAACCGTATGGTATTTGAGATTCCCATATGTTGTTTTTGCTAGACCAACAATATAGTTAATCGCATTTTCTTTGTAGCTAAATTGTTTTTTGCCAATAACATCACCATACGCATCCAAGAATTTTGACATGTTTGCGGTGTATTCGAATGTAACCTTGTTTCCTTGAATCTTGAGCACTGGAACCACGTCTTTAAGTGCCTCTGTTGCCTTTAAGCGACTGGCCGCATCGTCGTATTGGAGTAGAAATACCTTCTCAAGAGTATCTCTAAAATCGACGGCTTGCCACGTTCCTTCCACATCAACAGAAGCAGGTTTTGGGGCTTCTGTGGTTGGAGTTTGACTTTGTGTTTGTTGTACTTGTTGTTGTTCGTTTCCACATCCTG
>CAUSAK010000072.1:0-4230 GCA_963529535.1 uncultured Granulicatella sp.
ACAGTATTTATTTTTTTAAAATTGTTGTACTTCGTTTTATAATTCGACTAAAAGACTTCGAAACAATATTACGTTTCGAAGTCTTTTCATCAGTTTCTATTCAGCTACTGTTTTATCTAAAAATCCTTTTAAGAATTTTTCAACAATAAATGTACCTAAGAAGGCAAATAAAATATTCGACACTGCTACGCCAAATACACTAGGCCAGAATGGTACTTGTAAAGAGTAATACAATGCTGCAGCTACTACAAAACCACACCAAATTCCATAAGCAGCACTCTTCACATAAGAATTTTTAAAAATACGGTTAAATACATATAAACTTACTGATTGAATTAAAAATCCAGATAAAATATCAATCGGTCCAAGAGGACTTGGAATATTACTAATCATTACACCGATTAAAATTCCTAATGACAACTGCGGTTTATAAAATGGAACACCCATTAATAAAGTAGATAAACGGAATTGAAACATCCCGTAAGAAATAGGATTAATTAATGTTAAAACAACATATAACGCTCCTATTAAAGTATTTTGTGTTAATAATCTAATTTGTTTTTTATTCACTATAAAATCTCCAATCCATTTGCTAAAAAGGCTTTATTTCGATCAATACAAGTTCCACATTTCCCACATGGAGGATACACCCCATTATAGCAACTATACGTCAATTCATAAGGGACTCCTAATTCGACTCCTTTAGCGACAATATCTTTCTTTTTCACTTGTCCAAATGGAGCTGTCAATCGAACTTTGCCTCCACTTCCTAATTGAACCGCCTGATTCATTGCTTCAATAAATTCAGGCGAACAATCTGGATAAATAACTCCAGAATCATCTAAGTGTGCTCCAAAATAAATTTCTGAAGCTCCTTTTTGCATCGCAATCCCTGCTAAAATCGAAATAAAAATTCCATTACGAAATTCCACTTCTGTATTTGCTTCTGTTTGAGTCGCATAATCTCCTGTACTCACTTCGATATCATTTCCAGCATTTAAAGATGATTTACTTCCTGAAAATACAGAGCTCACCTCTAAAATTTGATGAGGAACTTTGTAATAGGCTGCAATTTTTCTAGCAGCTTCTAATTCCAATTCCTTATGCTTTTGATTATATGAAAATGAAATAGCCTCAACTTGAGGATCTTGACTCAAAGCAAGCGCTAATGCAGTCGAACTATCGACTCCACCACTTAATAATACTAATTTCATCACGATTCTCCTTAACGGTTGTCTACTTTTTCAGGATATAAATCATGATTCATCATACGGTGATCTGCTACTTGTTCCCATTTAGTACCTGGTTTTCCATAGTTACAATATGGATCAATAGAGATTCCTCCACGTGGTGTAAATTTACCCCAAACTTCAATATATTTTGGATCCATTAATTTTACCAAATCTTTCATAATTATATTCATGCAGTCTTCATGGAAATCTCCACGATTTCTAAAGCTAAATAAATATAATTTTAAAGACTTACTTTCTACCATACGTTTTCCTGGAACATAGCTAATATAAATTGTCGCAAAGTCAGGTTGACCTGTAATTGGACATAATGAAGTAAATTCTGGACAATTAAATTTTACAAAATAATCGTTTTCTGGATGTTTATTTGGGAATGATTCTAGCACTTCTGGTGCATAATCATCACGATAAACTGTTTTACTTCCTAAGTGTGTAATTTCTCCCATTTCTTCGTTTTTTCTCATTGCTCTTCCTTCTTTCCGGACTATTAGACATAAAAAATTCCTGAAAAACACCATCGTTTTCCAGGAATCTATTGATCATTTCATGTTCAAATAAGCCCTAGTTTTGTTTATAGACAGGATGGTTACGAACTGTCTGACAAGTATTCTACCATAAATAAAACAGATTGACTAGTCTTGAACTAATCGGTGAATCCATTTTTGTGAATAAACACGGTAAAGTCCTATGACTACTTTTGTCACTTCTTCCATTCCTGCACAAATGACAACTAAGGTAACTGGTAAATGCCACACTCCTGCTGCTAAAAGAGATAATGGGACTCCGACTAACCAGACACAACTCATTTCTAATTTCATACCATAATGAGTATCGCCACCACCTCTTAATACTCCTACAACAATAATGGAATTAATTGTTTTTAAAATGAAAATAACACCCATTACTTGTAATAGTTGTTGACCAAGAGTATACACTTCTGGACTAATATGTCCAAATAATAATAATGTCCATTGTGGCGTTAAACTTTCAATAGCACCAATAACTACACCCGTTATAATGGATAAAATAATAAATCGATTCGCATCTTTTTTTGCTCGATCAATTTTATTTTTTCCAATACTTTGCCCAAGCATAATACTACAACTACTTCCTAGCCCACGGACGATAACGAAGGCTAAGCCTTGAATCGCAACCGCAATTTGCACCGCTGCAGTCGCTTGCGTTCCTACCATCGCATAAGCTGCATTATAAAATACTTGCCCTAATGCCCAGAATGTTTCATTGACAATCACTGGTAAAGTTGTCTTCCAATAAACTGCCCAAAATTCTTTTGGAATTTTTTGCAAATGTCGAATCGGAATTTGAAGCGGACCTTGATAACGTTTGATGACAAACACTAACACTCCAATTTCAATCAGTCTCGCTACAACGGTTCCTAATGCTGCTCCGACAACTCCCATTGCTGGCAGTCCTAATTTCCCAAAAATGAAAATATAATTGAAGAAAGCATTGGCAACAAAACTACTCATCGTTGCTACCAATGGAACTTTTGGATTTCCCGTACTTCTTAAAGCACTCCCTAAAGAAAAACTCCATGCCGTTATAACATATGTTAAGGCAGCTACACGTAAATAGTCCCCACCTGCTTGAACAACTGCTGCATCCTTCGTAAATAATTCTAATATCCCATAAGGGAATAACATGGCAACAAGCATAAATGCCACAGAAATCGCTGTAGACAACATTAAACTTGCCTGATTAATTTTTCGAACTTGAGGAACATCCCTCACACCCCAATATTGAGCGAATAAAACTGAGGAACCAGTGTTAATCCCAAAACAAATCAATGTAAATAAGAAAAACACCTGGTTCGCTAACCCCACACCAGCAATACTCGCATCTCCAAGAGAGGATATCATCATCGTATCTAATGTGTTCAAAAATGAGGTTAATAAACTTTGCAACGCAACCGGAATTGCAATCGCAAACATTTGTTGATAAAACGCCTTTGAATTCATCTCATCCTCCTTTTATCATGTATCTATTTTTTCTAAATCATTTTCTCTTCAACTATTCTATACTTTTGGGGAACTTCTTTCAAATGATTGTATGACTTCAAACAAAAAAAGGATGAGTATCTCATCCTTTTTGTTTGACTTGATTAGATTCCAGGTGCTTCGTTTAAGTGTGCACGTAGCATCCAAATGATTTTTTCAATATCGCCTTTGAAACCGATGCAGATATCTTGTGATACATCATCGCCTTCTTCTCCAGCTGTTTCTAAACCTTCTTGGTATAAACCTCTTAAGTATTCATATCCTACTAATAAATGTCTTACCCATTCGTCAATTGAACGTTCGTAAGATGCAGGAATATCTTGAATTTTAGTGTTATCTGCAAATTCACGTAATGTAGAATATGGTGCTCCCCCAATAGTGATTAAGCGTTCTGATACTTCATCTAATTGAGCGTTGATTTCATCCATTAATTTATCCATTGTTGGGTGTAATGTTAAAAATCCACGTCCACGCATATACCAGTGTACTTGGTGAATAATTGCTGCTTGTTGGCTTAAGTCAGCTACTAATTGATTTAATACTAATTTTGTTTTTTCTTTTGACATTTTGTCATCCCCCTTTATGAATATAGTATATCACAGAATAGAATAATTCTAAACTAAAATACTCAAAATTTTTATATTTTTTTAAGTAATGAAGAAATAAATGGACTTTTCACTGTAGCAAACATGTATGAAACCGAACATTTGCTGCCGTCCCTTACTACATCAGACAAAGTCCAATCTCATTCACTGCTCTCTCGTAAATACACATCCAAATAAATGGACTTTTCGTAGTAGCGTTAGTACTAGAAGCCACATTGGCTTCTAGTACAGGAAAACTTGAGATCTTAGGCTCAAGTTTTAGGCATGAGACCGCAGGGCTGCTACCGTCCTTCGCTACAGCTAGATAAAGTCCAATTTACACCATTACTGGACTGAATAATTAGGCGCTTCTTTGGT
>CAUSAK010000073.1:0-4218 GCA_963529535.1 uncultured Granulicatella sp.
ATTCAGAACAACACAGCTCTAAAACTAATACAACACATGCATAATTTTTATCTCTATTTTGGAACCATTCAGAACAACACAGCTCTAAAACTTTATCATCAACATCAGTCATGTGGATAGTATTTTGGAACCATTCAGAACAACACAGCTCTAAAACCAGTAGAAAAAATAACAATATTATTGAATTATTTTGGAACCATTCAGAACAACACAGCTCTAAAACCTTTTCGCTTTGATTTATTAGAATTTCTTTATTTTGGAACCATTCAGAACAACACAGCTCTAAAACTTGCTAGATGATTCAGATGAACTATTTGAAATTTTGGAACCATTCAGAACAACACAGCTCTAAAACTTGGACAGATAGCAGACCAGAAGAAAAAATATTTTGGAACCATTCAGAACAACACAGCTCTAAAACAATAATAATAACGTGATAGCTTATCAACTAATTTTGGAACCATTCAGAACAACACAGCTCTAAAACTCAGTTGCTGTTTTATTAACAATTTCAACAATTTTGGAACCATTCAGAACAACACAGCTCTAAAACCTCGCACTTTAAAATAATTGCGTTGTTTCGTAATCGCACCATTCGCCTTAGCTAGACTTCAGCTCCGAATGATTCCATTTATTATATTTAATTATTTATATTGTTACATAGATTATATTACTTTTCTAAATCTAATTCTATTCTTGTTTCATAAAAACCTGTAACCGATTGATAGATTAATGTCCCCGTTAAAATTTCCGTAACCGTTGTATAACGTTGTCGATCGATTTGTTCTCCAAAAAATTGAAAGGCTGCCGATGCACCTGCTTGAGTGAACGTTAATAGAGATAAAATTGCTGTTGAAAGTTCATCAATTGAAGCTTTTTCATAATTTTTCTCCATTATTTTTCTTAATTTAGCTACTGCTGTCGGCTTAACAATCCATTGTTCAGACTTTTCAATAATGAAATCAAATAACTCTCTAAATTCAAAGCGATGTTGATTTAAATATTCTCGATGTTTCTTGTTTTCCTCATCATCTCTATGAATTGCATGATATAACAATAGTGTAGAATCTTTAGATATTGTAAATTCATTTGCTTTTTGTAATTCTTGGTGACTCGCTAATCTACGTCGTTTACCGTCTTCCAATTCAAATAAAGTATATTTAGGAAGAATAAGAATAGAATTTTCTTGTATATTTATATAGCCTAATTCTTCAAGGAACTTATTAGGATTATCTTCAAACCGTTTTTGATTCATAATGGATATTCCTATAATCTCTTTGGCCTTAACAGTTTTCTTACCTTTAGTTTTTTCATACTTAAACATAACAGAATAAGCAATTTTTGGACTTCCGACTCCACCATATTTATTCGTATCCCATCCATTTTTACGTGGAAGTAATTTATCAGAAGTCCCTTTTTTCTCAACTGTTTCATTGGTAAACCCACCAGATTGAACCTCTGTTTTTTTCACAACGGTTACTTGGTTATTAAAGATAACTTTCTTAATCATTCCAATATGTTGATCCTTATTCCAAATCACATTTCCTTTAGAATCTTTCTGTTCACCATCATCTTTTAAAAAATTCAATACATTTGAATATAGAATTACTTTTTTAGTAGCTTTTTCTTCTTCATTCGCCTTACGACTTAGATGCAAATGTTGTCCATAAATAAATTCTGGAGCTAATCTTGGATATTTCTTTATTAAAAGATTTCCAACTACTGCATTTAAATAGGCATCATGAGCATGATGGTAATGATTCAAATCACGAATTTTAGGAATATCAAACATTTTTCTAAAATTCGATACTAAGCTAGATTTTAAGGTTACTATTTTAACTTCATAGATTTTTTTACCTGAATCATCTACATTTGAATTCCATCTTTCATCCAACATTCTTGCAATATGTTTTGTAATTTGTCGTGTTTCAACTAATTGTCTATGAATAAACCCTTCTTTATCTTTATCTGTTAATCCACCATGACGTGCTTTTGTTAATCGATTATATTTAGACTCGCTTATTAATTTTGCATTTAATAAAACTCTCCAGTAAGCATCCATTCGATTCACAACTTCTATGCTTGGAACATCATCTGATTTTCCACGATTTAATTTTGAAGTAACTAATACTTTATTATCAATCGAATCATCTGGAAGAAAACTACGAGGAATAATATGATCCACATCATAATCACTTAAACGATTAATATCTAGTGGTTCATCAATATAAATATCTCTACCATTTTGCAAGCAATACAAGTATAATTTTTCCTTCAGCAATTCTTTATTCGTAATATTATGGACTTCGAGCAGTTTACTAGACAATAATTTCAAACTTTCAGATAATTTTTTAAATCTAGTTCTAGATTGTTTTAATCCCTGAGCGGTAGTTTGATTTTCCCTTGCCATCTCAATAACAATACTTGTTGGTTTATATCCCATAATTTTAATAAGTTCATCTACAATTTTTATAGTTTGTAAAATACCTTTTTTGATAGCTGGACTTCCAGCAAGAGATTGCACTTGTTCAACTAAGCTATCTTTTTCTCCAACTACTTGAGCTTCGGCAATTTGTTTTTTAAATGTTAAATAATCATCTCGAATTAATTGCATAAAATTACGATTTCCAGCAGGATCATCTTTCAAATAATCTAAAATTGTTTTCCCATTGTCTCTAATTCCATCAATTAATTTTTTAGATAATCTTCCCCATCCTGTATAATGCCGTCTTTCCAAACGTTTCATCACTTTTTCGTTAAAATAAGATGCATATTGACTTAAACGGTCATGAATCATTTTTCGATCTTCAAATATCGTTAATGTTAAAATAATATCTTCGATGATTGGAAGATTAGATTCATTATCTAAAAACTCCTTATCCACTTTTAATTTTAATAAATCATGATACGTTCCTAATGAAGTATTAAAAGCATTTGTATCCTTACTTAAACCAACAATTTTTTCTATTCTAAAATCTGCATAAGCTACTCTTAAATAGTTCATTAGTTTTTCATACGTTACTTTTCGTTCTCTTTTAAAAACATTATCGATAATATCTTTTTTAGCTTTCGCATTAAAGTAAGAATCATTTCCTTGATCATCTACAAATTTAATTTTGGTTAATTCATTATAAACTGTAAATAATTCATATAAGTAACTATGCTTTGGTAATACTTTTTGATCCGGTAAGTAAATGTCATAATTAGTCATGCGATGAATAAATTCTTCTGCAGCAACTTTTGTATCGACAATTTCTTCAAAATTCCACGGACGTACTGGTTCATCTGTATGATAAGTTACCCAAGCGAATGGACTTTGTTGATTTTTCGCTAATGGTCCAACATAATATGGAATTCTAAACTCAAAAATTTTGACTAATTTATCTTTATTTTCTAATAAAAATGGATAAAATACACCTTGTCGTTCAATAATGGCTTCGAATTCTTTTTGGTGAATTTGATGCGGAATTGATCCATTATCAAAAGTGCGTTGTTTTCTTAAAAAGTCTTCTCGTTCTAGTTTTTCTTTGAACAATTCTGGAGCTTCTATTGCTTCAAACAATTTCTTCAATTGCTTGTAAAAAGCTTCTTGAGTGGTACTACCATCAATGTATCCAGCATACCCATCTTTTTTAGCATCATTAAAGAATTCTTTATATGTTTCTCGCTCCAAAGTTCCTTTGAAAAACTGTTTTAATTCGGCTAACTCTTCTTGATGGTTTTCATATCTTTCAATCATAGCAGCAGACAGAGGTGCTTTTGTATTTTTATCCTTAATGGATAAAATATTCGCCAAAACAACACTATCATAAACTTTCTTAGCTGCTAGGAATACATCTGCTACTTCATCTCCAACTTGTTCCAATAATGCAGTTAAGTCATCCTCATAACTTTCTTTAGAAAATTGAAGAGTAGATTTTTCATCTAACTCAAAAATCTTTTTAAATTCTCCTGAATTACCTACAATTAATTTTAAAAATTCAATTAACGGACTCTTTTTATCAATCGTATATGTTTGAACAATTTTATCTTTTTTTGCAGATTTACTTATTTTCTCAGTTAAAATTTCTCTTACTTCCATTTTCTTTTCTAACACGGAACTATCTTCAAAATAGGTACTATAGGCTGCTAAAAATTCATCAAATAATTGTTGAATATCATTGTTTTCAACATCTACATTTCCTTCAATTAAAAAATGTCCTCTAAACTTAACAATAT
>CAUSAK010000074.1:0-4202 GCA_963529535.1 uncultured Granulicatella sp.
ATGGTAAAAGTAGAAGCAGATCGTTGGGCGAAACAAAAGGCTACGGTTATCGTAGTGGTGGATCAATTGATGAGAGCTTCAAAAGTGGAACAAACTTTCCATGATTTTGATATTCCAGCGATTATTACAACAGAAGTCCAAGAAGGAATTCTTCAAATTATGGTAGGTTCCTTCAGCCATGGATTTGAATTACCACAAGATAAGTTTGTGGTCGTTACAGAAAAAGAGCTGTTTAATAAATTAACGAAGCGCGCTCCAAGAACTCAAAAAATTTCTAATGCGGAAAGATTGAAGAGTTATACAGAATTAGCAGTTGGAGATTATGTTGTCCATGTTAATCATGGGGTGGGTGTGTATCAAGGGATGGAAACATTAGAAATTAATGGTGTCCATCAAGATTACATGTCGATTCATTATCAAGATGGGGGGCATTTATTTGTACCTGTTCATCAAATTAAATTAGTTCAAAAATATGTTTCTTCGGATGCAAAAGTTCCTAAATTAAATAAATTAGGAAGTAGCGAATGGGCAAAAACAAAACGTAAAGTTGAAACTAAAATTGAAGATATTGCCGATGAATTAATTGAATTATATGCAAAACGTGATGCGGAAAAAGGATATGCCTTCAGCAAGGATACCGTAGAGCAAAAAGAATTTGAAGATGCCTTTCCTTATTTAGAAACTCAAGACCAATTAAGAAGCATTGAGGAAATTAAAGCAGATATGCAAAAAGATAAATCAATGGATCGTTTACTTGTTGGAGACGTTGGGTATGGGAAAACGGAAGTAGCGATGCGTGCAGTTTTCAAAGCGTTAATGGATGGCAAACAAGCTGCCATATTAGTACCAACAACGATTTTAGCAGAACAACATTATGAAAATTTTGTTCAAAGATTTGCAGATTATCCGTTTACGATTGGATTGTTAAGTCGATTTAGATCGAAGAAAGAACAGCAAGAAACCATTGATGGGTTGAAAAAAGGACAAGTGGATGTCGTTATTGGAACGCATCGTGTTTTATCAAAAGATGTGGATTTCTTAGATTTGGGATTGTTAGTGGTCGATGAAGAACAACGATTTGGAGTAAAACATAAAGAACGTTTGAAACAATTGAAATCTCAAGTTGATGTTTTAACATTAACCGCAACTCCAATTCCTAGAACCTTGCATATGTCGATGCTTGGCGTACGTGATTTATCCGTTATTGAAACGCCACCTTCAAACCGCTATCCTGTCCAAACTTTTGTGATGGAACAACAAGGAATTACGATTAAAGATGGCATTGAACGAGAGTTAGCTCGTGGCGGACAAGTCTTTTATTTATATAATCGTGTGGAAACCATTGAGAAGAAAGCAGATGAATTACGTCAATTAGTTCCTGAAGCAAGAGTTGGAGTTATTCATGGACAAATGAGTGAAACGACGTTAGAAAATATTTTATATCAATTTATTGAAGGCGAATATGATGTTTTAGTGACAACGACAATTATTGAAACAGGGGTAGATATTCCAAATGTAAACACCCTATTTATTGAAAATGCAGATCATATGGGCTTGTCTCAGTTATATCAATTACGTGGAAGAGTGGGACGAACGAATCGTATTGCGTATGCGTACTTAATGTATCAACCAGACAAAACTTTAACAGAAGTTGGGGAAAAGCGTCTGCAAGCGATGCGTGACTTTACAGAATTAGGATCAGGATTCAAAATTGCGATGCGCGATTTATCGATTCGTGGTGCAGGGAATTTATTAGGAAAACAACAGCATGGATTTATAGATTCAGTCGGATTTGATTTATATTCTCAAATGTTGAGTGAAGCAGTATTGAAAAAACAAGGAAAAGCTGTCCCAACAATGGAAGATTCTGTTGAAATTGATTTACAAGTAGATGCTTATATTCCAGCTACTTATATTCAAGATGAACGTCAAAAAATTGAAATGTATAAACGAATTCGTTCTATTGATAGTATGGAAACGTATCATGAATTATTAGATGATTTTATTGATCGCTTTGGAGAATTCCCTGATGAAGTGAGCTATTTATTAGAAGTTGGAATGTTAAAATATTTTGCAGAGCAATTATCGATTACTTCGATTAAGAAAAAACAATATTCAATCATTGTTTCTATTGCTCAACCAATAGCTCAACGATTAGAAGGAGTTGCCATTTTTGAAGCGCTTGGGCCAGTGAAATTACCTGCTCAAGTCACTAAAAAAGGTATAACTTTACAAGTATTGCTCAATGTAACAAATCAGCCAACGGATTTATGGCTAGAACAAATCAAAATTTTCTTAGAAAAATGTTGTGAAGTTTTAGAAGCGCAAAAAGAGGAAAATGAATAAGAACACAAGAGGGGGATTCAATGGTTAAATCGAATAGACAGATGATGCAAGGAGCGTTGGTATTGTCATTAGCAGCCTTCATTGCAAAAATATTAAGTGCCGTTTATCGAGTTCCTTTCCAAAATATGGTTGGGAATACTGGTTTTTATGTTTATCAGCAAGTATATCCCATTTATGGAATTGGAATGACCTTTGCTCTCTCTGGTTTTCCGGTATTTGTTTCAGCATTAATTGCTCAGTATCGAACGGATTATGAATTAACTCTTCTTTTAAAACGATTATTCTGGATTTTAAGTGGAATAGGGATAGGCGTATTTTTAGTTTTATATACACAGTCAGAACTGATTGCTTCATGGATGGGAGATACTTTATTATCCCCAGTTATTCAAAGTGTATCCTGGATGTTTTTAATGATGCCATTTTTGGTAATTGCCAGAGGGTATTTCCAAGGAACGAATCGAATGATTCCAACGGCTGTTTCTCAAGTAATGGAACAAGTTGTTCGAGTAAGTGTGATTTTATTAGCTGCAAGTTTTTATGGAAGTCTCACGAATGATTTATATGTAGTGGGAACTTGGGCAATGTCGAGTGCCGTTTTGGCTGCAGTGATGGCAACTTTTGTATTATTGTATTATAAAAAATCAGATTCATTTGAAAATTGGAATGGCAGTCGAGTGATTGAACCTCATAAGATTCAGTGGGGAGTATTGCTGAAGAGATTAGTCATTGAAGGTGGAACTTTATGTTTATTAAGTTCGATTTTAGTATTATTCCAATTAATAGATTCATTCACCTTGTTTAAAGGTTTAGTAGAACAGGGAATCAGTCAAGAAATTGCCAAAGATTTAAAAGGAATTTTTGATAGAGGACAACCACTGGTGCAATTAGGGATGGTTGTTGGAGTAGGATTTTCTTCAAGCTACTTACCATTACTTAGTCGTAGTTATACAAAGCAACATGTAGAAGAATTTGAACAATTGAAACAGTCTCTCATAAAAATGACAATGGTATTTTCAGTGATAGCAACAGTAGGATTGCTTGTTATTTTACCAAGAGTTAATCATATGCTTTTTGGGGATGTTCAAGGAAACGATGTGCTGAGTATTTATATCATTAGTATTGTGTTAGCTTCTATGATGATGGCTTACCATGGAATATTACAAAGTACTGGAAAATATTCCATTACGCTTATGGCTTTATTTGCTGGATTAATTACCAAAGGATTTGGTAATATTGTTTTCATTCCAATGTTTCAAACTTTAGGGGCGAGTATTGCAACGATTTTAGGGTTATTCGTGATGCTAGGAATGATTTGGATGCTGAGTGGAGAGGGTAAGTCTTCTTCGAATCATCAAAAGTCAACAATTATAAAATTAGAAATTGTAGCAATAGGAATGGCAATCGTTGTAGGAGGATTGAATATCCTCTTTGAACGCTATTTTCCAGCAGGAGATTCTCGAACAAAAGATACACTGATTGCTCTATTGTTAGTGAGTATTGGAATCATCGTATTTATAATAGGAGCTATTCGGATAAAGTTATTTACCATTCGTGAATGGTTAATGATTCCAAAAGGGAAATCACTATTAAGATTTACAAGAAAATGGAAGAAAAGAGGGGAAAAGAATGAGATTAGATAAATATTTAAAAGTTTCTCGATTAATTAAAAGAAGAAGTGTTGCAAAAGAAGTAGCCGATAAAGGAAGAATTACGGTACAAGATAAAGTGGCAAAATCTTCAACGGATGTAAAAGTAGGAGATATTATTACTATTCAATTTGGAAATAAGACTGTAACGGTTCGAGTGGATGCTATTTTAGACTCAACAAGAAAAGAAGATGCCAAAGAAATGTTTAC
>CAUSAK010000075.1:0-4172 GCA_963529535.1 uncultured Granulicatella sp.
ACTGTTTCTCCATACCGTCTTGCTAGCCAAAAATTAATCATTGAGCCAATCATAATGCCAATAAAATTATAAATAAACCCATATAAAGGTCCGAATACAATATGCCCAACAACACAAGTTAATCCGCCCGGAATAATCGGATAAATTACCTGCACCATTTGAATGAAGATAAAAAATAGTACTCCATACATTCCCCAATGACCCACTAACTGATGGAAGGATCCTCCAACTTCAAAATAATGATGTTTCGCAATGATGTATCCTAAATAAATCGTTAGGATAATTCCCGCAATCGTCAATAATTGAATTATCTTTCTATTTAATTCAATAGCACTTTGTTTATTCATAATTTCCTCCAGTAATCTTCTTCATACAGAATCATTTAATAAGACTACTTTAACAAATTAAATATGAAAAATCCTTGATTTTTTCTAACAAAAACGATGATAACCTTACATTACTGTCACAATGATTCCATCCAAGGTTTATGAATAGAAACATGATTCATTAATTCTTCTTGACGTTTCAATTGTTCTAATCGAGCTTGACGTCTCTCTTCATAACCACTACAAATGAATTTTTCTTCTGCAGTTTCCGGTTCAATCGCTGGAACTGCAAAATCCGGTTCCCCTTCACGAGGTATTGCGACAAATGTCCAAAAACTAGTTGCTGCTAAATAACGTTCCCCTGTTAAAACATCTTCTCCTACCACTTTACAAAAGACTTCCATACTTTTCTTTCCAACTCCAGAAATATAAGTTTCCACACAAACAGAATGTCCTAATGGTAATGGTTTTAAATAATTCATCGCATCAACGGAAGCTGTCACTGCTAAACGACGACAATGACGAGATACGGTAATCGATGCACAGTCGTCAATAATCCGTGTTAAATTCCCTCCAAATAATGTTTGATGCATATTCACATCAAATGGAAAAATTCTTCTAGATTGAATCGCACGTGTTTGTGCGCAAGTTTTGATTGTTGTATTCATAATAACTCCTCTACTATTCGATAAGGTTATTGTACCATTCCTTTTCTTATTTTCAAAAAGTATGGCTTTGAAGTTGGAATAGGTACTCTAAAATCACTTAACTGACTTCATCAACTTTTTGTATAGCTTCTGCTATAAAGATATAATTATTAATGATAGAATAAACTAAAAGGAGGGATTAGAATGTATAGCTTAGAAAAAAACACTCAAATTAACTTTAGAACAAATAGTGATTTGCTTGAAAGAGCAAAAGAGATTATCTCTACATATAATCTGGATATGACAACCAGTTTCAATCTTTTTTTAGAAAATATTGTACAAAATAAAAAATTACCCTTTGAGACAGATACCGATAAAGAACGAGAAGAATTATTGACACAACTAAGATCTGAAATCTCTCAAAGTTTCAAAGATTTAGAACAAGGTAGAATCTATACTGTAAACAAAGTAATGGGTACCCTTGAAATTTGAACAAGCTCATTAATTCCAGAATATGTACAAAATCAACTTCGAACTATTAAAAACTACATTGAAACTATGTACTTTTCAGAGCAAGCAGGAATTAATACGGTTAATAATATTCTTCACGGATTAGAACGCTTAACAATTTTCCCTGAAGCTGGGTTTAATGCTGATGAAAAAGTTGGAAAAATCATCTATCCCCCATACAAAACTCGCTGTATCGTTTTAGGAGATTATTTAGCCTTCTATCATATCTTAGAAGATAGAAAATCCATCTTTATTTCTAATATTATACATAGTAAACAAGATTATATTAGATTATTTAAAAGAAAATCGTAAACGTCCAATAACCAAGTATATTGAAAAACATCTCTCCGCGTGATACGGAGAACCCTTCTATTTTATATTTCCCGCCACTCCACAAATTAAGACATTTTTACTTGTGTTTGCGAAGTTGCAATTCGGTTTGTTTTTGGTATAATGAAGATACAAAAAGAGCCGAGCAGCAACTCGACTCTGATGTAGACCGTTGAAAAGACGGTGGCTTGTTAAAAAGTGTTATAATAACACCGCTAACCTTCCAAAGTTAGAGCGGTGTTATTTTTTTGTCTTCATATCTATTAATTTGACAATGAGTGCTACATTTATTTTTCTAACTTAATTTTACAATCGGTGATATTAAAGAGTATTTGTAAAAATTTCTGCTTTCATACTTCCCCACCACTACACAAAAAAAGAGAGCAACTCTCGTTACTCTCTCGTACTCAAACTTCCATTCTTAGTCTAAGCCAATTTCTTGACGAACTACATCTGCAATACGTGTCACATAATCATGACATAACTCATCTGTTGGGGCTTCTACCATGACACGAACTAATGGTTCTGTACCACTTGGACGAACTAGGACACGTCCATTTCCTGCCATTTCAGCTTCCACTGTATCGATAATTTCTTTAATCGCTGGAACTTCCATTGCTCCGTTTTTATCGCTCACTCGAATATTGACTAATTCTTGAGGATAAGTAGGTACTTCGCTGGCTAATTCACTTAATTTCTTACCTGTTTGTTTCATAACATTCATTAATTGAATTCCTGATAACAATCCATCCCCTGTTGTATTTAAATCTAAGAATACAATATGTCCTGATTGTTCTCCACCGAAGTTATAACCATTTTTACGCATTTCTTCAACAACATAGCGATCTCCTACCGCTGTTTGAAGAGCAACCATCCCTTCTTCTTCGACTGCTTTATGGAATCCTAAGTTACTCATCACTGTTGAAACTATTGTATCTTGATTCAATTGTCCTACACTACGTAAGTATTTTCCACAGATAAACATAATTTTATCGCCATCTACGATTTCTCCGTTTTCGTCAACCGCAATACAACGGTCTCCATCTCCATCGAAGCTTAATCCTAAATCTGCGCCATTTTCTTTGACAAATGCCGCTAAAGCTTCTGGATGTGTTGAACCTACTCCATCATTAATATTCACACCATTTGGTTTATTTCCCATTGTGTAAAACTCTGTTTCTAAATCTGCGAATAAACGATTTAATACTGCTGAAGTTGCTCCGTTTGCACCATCTAATGCTACTTTCATATCTGTTAGAGGGCCATCAATTGTTTGTTGTAAAAATTGACTATATTTCATTGTTCCTTCTAAATAATCATCCACAGTTCCTAATTCATCTGTTGAAGGACGTGGTAATGTATCTTCTGGACTATCTAATAAAGCTTCAATTTCTGCTTCTGTTTCATCCGATAATTTAAAACCATCTGCTCCGAAGAATTTAATGCCATTATCTTGTGCTGGATTGTGAGATGCAGAAATCATAACCCCTGCCACAGCTCCTTGCATTCTTGTTAAATAAGAAACTCCTGGTGTTGGAATCACTCCTAATTGCATCACTTCAATTCCTACAGATAATAACCCTGCAATTAAAGCATGCTCTAATAATTGTCCTGAAATACGAGTATCTCTTCCGACTAAAACACGTGGATGCTTATCTCCACCTGCTTGTTGTAATAAGACATAGCCACCAAAACGTCCTAATTTAAACGCTAATTCTGGTGTTAATTCAGCATTTGCTACTCCTCTTACACCATCTGTTCCAAAATATTTGCCCATATTCAATCTCCTTTAAAATTCTATCATTTTCTATTATCTTGTTGTTTGTGTTGTCTGTGTTGTTTCTGTCGTTTGTGTTGTCGTAGGTGTAACTACCACTTCTACAGAAATATTTTCTGGAGTAACACTATCGACTCCTGTTGGTAGCGTCAATTTAACCGCTTGTGTTGTCGTTTTTATCATTTGACTCACGTCTACTACTACAGGAATAGCTGTCAATCGATCCAGTACTTCTTGAGCTCCTAAAATAGTAACCTCTTTGATATCGGATTTCAATTGGTAAGTATATTGACTTCCTGCACTTCCAGTTGTCGTTAATACAAGTGGAACTCTTTTACTATTCATTGTAATTGGCACTCTTACTTGAACTTGCTCTGGTTCTACCTTTAGCGCAAGAGGTTTTCCTGTTGCATCCAACGCTTGTACTGCAACTGAAGAAGTATAATCTGCTTTCGCATTTTCTGGAACTGTAACATTTGCGACAACCATTTCTACTTGATTAATAAGTGATTCCGGTCCAGAAATCGTTACTCTAGCAGGACTCACTAAAGCTTGTCCATTTTTATAAGCTCCTGGTAAATT
>CAUSAK010000076.1:0-4090 GCA_963529535.1 uncultured Granulicatella sp.
CTAAGAGTACAGATGCAGATGTTCAAGAATTCATCAAAGCATATAAAGAAAAATATGGTACAACACCAGATGCATTCTCAGCTTTAGGATATGATGCTGCCAAATTATTAATCAAAGCAATCGAAACTGCAGGCTCAACAGACTCAAAAGCAGTTCAAAAAGCTTTAGCAGAAGCGAAAGACTTCGATGGTGTAACTGGTACATTCACAATGGGTAAAGATCACACTCCTGTTAAAACAGCAGTTGTTATCGAATTCCAAAATGGTGAAGAAGTAAGTGCCAAAGAATATGCAGCACAATAATGAATAAAATTTTTAGAAAAGAGAGGCAGTTGGGGAAACCCGCCTCTTTTTTTCACATGATAGACACATACAAGAAAATCGTTTTTTTAGAGGAAGGAGCTTAAAATGGAGCTATTGATACAACAATTAGTCAATGGGATTGCGCTAGGTAGTATTTATGCCTTAATTGCACTTGGCTATACAATGGTTTATGGAACAATTAAATTAATCAACTTCGCTCATGGTGATGTTTATATGATGGGTGCGTTTGTTGGTTTTTATGCAATGAATGGATTGGGGTTAAATATTTTCTTATCTCTTCTATTAGCAATGGTTACCTGTGCAGTTTTAGGAGTAGTGATTGAAAGAGTAGCGTACAAACCTTTAAGACGTTCAACTCGTGTTGCTGCTTTAATTACAGCAATCGGAGTTTCGTTTTTACTTGAAAATGTGATGAGTTATTTTTTCGGAGCAGAAATTCGTCCATTCCCATCTGATTTTGGAACAACAAACTATACTTTATTTGGGAATATTACCATTAATGGGAAGCAAGTATTAATTTTTGCTACAACAGTAATTTTAATGGCATTATTACAATTCATCGTTCGTTATACGAAAATGGGGAAAGCGATGCGTGCGGTTGCAGTGGATGAAGATGCAGCTCAATTAATGGGGATTGATGTGGATCAAGTGATTTCATTTACATTCGCATTAGGTTCAAGTCTTGCAGGGATTGCAGGGGTATTAGTTGCTTTATACTATAATACGTATTCTGCAACAATGGGGATTGTACCAGGGTTGAAAGCTTTCGTAGCTGCGGTATTAGGTGGAATTGGTAGTATTCCAGGTGCCATGGTTGGTGGCTATGTGATTGGTTTGTTAGAAACATTCGTTAGCTATTTAGGATTCTCTCCATATAAAGATGGGGTAGTTTACTTCTTATTATTTGTTATTTTATTAGTATTACCAGCAGGATTGTTTGGTAAAAATGTTAAAGAGAAAGTGTAGGTGAGAAACATGCAACGATTTCATCAGAAAAATCTTATTTGGTTAGCTTCTGCAGTATTAGTCTATTTATTACTTCAAGTGTTAGTTCAAGTAGGAGTGATTAATTTCTATTATGAAAGTACCTTTATTAGCATTATGATTAATATTATTTTTGCGGTTGGGTTAAATTTAATCTTGGGAGTTGCAGGTCAATTCTCACTAGGTCACGCTGGATTTATTGCGATTGGTGCGTATAGTGCTGCTATTATCGGAAAAGCGGTTAGTGGTTTAGCTGGTTTATTTGCTGGGATGGCAGTTGGTGTAGTCATTTCAATCGTGATTGCTTATTTAGTTGGGTTACCAACGCTTCGTTTAAAAGGAGACTACTTAGCTATTGCAACTTTAGGGGTTGCAGAAATTATTCGTGTAGCATTAAATAATATGAAAATTACAAATGGTGCTGCAGGGATTAGTGGGGTTCCATTAACAACAACATGGACAATTGTTTATATCGCTTTGGTTTTAACAACAATTTTAGTCTTAAACTATGCCAATAGTAGTGCAGGTCGGGCGACTTATGCTGTGTTACAAGATGAAATTGCAGCAGAATCAATGGGGGTAAATGTTACTCGTTATAAAATGCTAGCCTTCATTATTGGGGCGGCTACAGCAAGTATTGGTGGAACATTAACAGCAACGTATTTAGGAACTGTAACACCAAGTGACTTTACATTTATGAAATCAATCGATGTATTAATTATTGTTGTATTTGGAGGAATTGGTAGTTTCACTGGTTCATTTGTCGCAGCGATTTTACTTGGAATCATTAATACATTCTTACAACCATTTGGACAATTACGTATGATCATTTATGCAGTAGCATTAATCTTAATTATGATTTTCCGTCCAGGTGGATTATTAGGAACTTGGGAATTCCGTTTTGGTACATTCTTAAGCAATAAATTGAAGAAAAAAGAGAAAGGAGAAACAGAATGAGTTTATTAGAAGTAAAAGGTTTAACAAAAAATTTCGGTGGATTATCAGCTGTTTCAAACGTTTCTCTTAAAGCTGAAAAAGGAGAATTAATTGGATTAATTGGACCAAATGGTGCCGGTAAAACAACATTCTTCAACCTTTTAACAGGGGTATACGTTCCAACAGAAGGAACAATCGAATTAGAAACTGAAAATGGTAAAACATTATTAAACGGAATTGCACCTAATAAAATTACAGAATTAGGGTTAGCACGTACCTTCCAAAATATTCGTTTATTTAAAGATTTAACAGTATTAGAAAATGTAATGGTAGCGATGCATGCGCATGAAGGGAATTCATTATTCTCAAGTTTATTCAGAACAAAAGTTTATTATGAAACAGAAAAAATGATGAAAGAAGAAGCCTTAGAATTATTAAAAATCTTCAACTTAGAATCATTTGCTCAAGATAAGGCGAAAAATTTAGCTTATGGACAACAACGTGAATTAGAAATCGTTCGTGCCTTAGCAACAAAACCAAAAATTTTATTCTTAGATGAACCTGCTGCAGGAATGAACCCACAAGAGACAGCAAATCTAACAAAATTGATTGCACAAATCCAAGAGCAATTCGGATTAACAGTTGTATTAATTGAGCATGATATGTCATTAGTGATGGAAATTTGCCAACGTTTATATGTTTTAGAATATGGAAGATTATTAGCACATGGAACACCAGAAGAAATTAAGAAAAATCCTGATGTTATTCGTGCTTACTTAGGAGGAGAGTAATCATGTTAGAAGTAAAAGATTTAAGCGTACATTATGGCATGATTCAAGCCGTTAAAGATGTAAGCTTTACTGTTAACGAAGGAGAAATTGTTTCTCTAATTGGCGCTAATGGTGCTGGAAAATCAACTATTTTAAAAACTTTATCAGGGTTGGTACGTCCAAGCGCTGGAACGATTGAATATCTAGATCAAGATATTACGAAATTACCTGCTAAAAAAATTGTTTCATTAGGTTTAGCGCAAGTTCCAGAAGGTCGTCACGTATTTAGAGGACTTTCAGTAAAAGAAAATCTTGATTTAGGAGCATTTTTAAGAAATGATAAAGAGGAAATTCAAAAAGATATGAAAGCAATCTTTGAGAGATTCCCAATTTTAGAAGAACGTAAAAATCAAGATGCTGCAACCTTATCTGGTGGGGAACAACAAATGTTAGCAATGGGACGTGCATTAATGACTCGTCCAAAACTATTGTTATTAGATGAACCATCAATGGGATTAGCACCAATTTTTATTAAAGAAATCTTCAATATTATTCAAGAAATTCAAAAACAAGGAACGACTGTATTACTAATTGAGCAAAATGCGAAAATGGCATTATCAATTGCATCAAGAGGGTATGTATTAGAAACAGGATCTGTGGTATTATCAGGTACAGGTAAGGAATTACTTGAAAGTGAAGATGTTCAAAAAGCATATTTAGGGGGATAATCATGGAAGTAAAAGATTATATGTCAACAAACTTAATAACTGTTGAACCAAATACAACGGTTATGAAAGCATTAGATTTAATGAAAGAACATGATGTGCATCGTCTTCCAGTCGTTGAAGGAGACAAATTAGTAGGATTATTAACAGCTGAATTAGTTGCTCAAAACTCACCTTCAATGGCAACAAGTTTAAGTGTGCATGAATTAAATTATTTATTAAACAAAACTACTGCTAAAGATATTATGTTGAAACAAGTGATTACTGTAAAACCAACTGCTGTCTTAGAAGAAGCTGCTTCTATTATGAGACAACAAGGAATTGGCGTTTTACCAGTTCTTGAATCAAGAGG
>CAUSAK010000077.1:0-4015 GCA_963529535.1 uncultured Granulicatella sp.
TAGAAGTAAGCACAGTTGTACCATTTCTCTTAATCTCAATTGTTGAAGATGGTGTAGCATACCCTGTAATAAATCCAGAGTTCGCTACAACAATTCCAAGATTTCCTCGGCTAGTTTTATCATCAATCGGTGCTGAGCGAAGATCACTTATTCCTTCTCCCATGTTTTTCCCATTAAGAGGACTATTGCTTCCGTTGCTTGCACGTAACACTTCATTCACCAATGTATTTCTAACAGGAGTTGCTTGTTTTAATAATGCTGTTAATTCTTCTACTGTTGCTGAAGTATTTTCTAATTGCATTGAAATGCTTGCTAACATTTCCTTTGCCGCTGTAGCCGTTGTATTATCCGTTGCAGTTTCTAATTTATTCAAATATTCTTGAAGGTCTTTTTTCACTAATTCTAGTGATTTTTTAGTCTCCGCTACAGTCTTAGGAATTTCTTGCTTGGTAAAAGACTCTGCAATAAAAACTTTTCCCTTTAATCCTTTATATGCCGCATCTACTTCAGCTTGAGTAGCTGATTCGTTTTGTAGAACTACTTTTGCTTTAGATAATAAATTCTCAAGTTTTAACAAGGTTGTTGATGAAGATGTTTTTGTAACTCTTTCTCGATCGACCTTTTCTAGCAATGCTGAAAAATCATCAACAAGTTTTGTTAATGCGTCTTTTTTAACTTCTACCGGTTGTACAGCTGGTGGTGTCGGCTGTACTGGTTGCTCAACGTTTCCCACTGGTTTAGCAGGTTGAACCGGTTGCACTGGTTTCTCAACGTTCCCCTCTGGTTGGACAGGTTGAACCGGTTGCGCTGGTTTTACTGCTGGTTGTGCTGCACCGTCTCTTGTGTCGACTGTTGTTGGTCGACTATCATTCGATGTTCTGCTTGCTTCATCAGCCATTGCAGTATTCGCTAAAAATACCGTTCCTAGCAACACTGACGTGACACCGAACGAGAATTTCCGAATAGAGAATCGTTGCGCTTGATTCCACATATTTTCTTTCTTATTTCTTCTCATATGTTTCTCCTTATTTATACAATTTTTTATCGTTGCTATTGTACTATAACGAATATGAAAAGTATACTAATTTCACTATTAATATATACATTTTTTACAAAAAATAAGTCAAATGAGTTTCGGAATAAAACTTTCAGATAATAGAATTAATCCCTTTCGTTAATCCAAAAGAATTTACACAAATCATTCTTCGTAAACACCCATACTTTTTATCTAATAAATTATATAAAAACGCAAAATAGACATAGTAATTCCCCAAAAAAACGATCCAAAACAAAAAACTCCCTACAGCCTTTACCTACAAAAGCTATAAGAAGTCTTACTTAGATTACTTCTTTCTATTACCTTTAAATTATTTATCGTTCCATACGCACTCTTATCAACTCACATTAAGGTACAAAAGACTTCTTATGGTAGCATGAGACTCGCAAAAGCGAAGCTACTGGCATCCTTCGCTACCATATCAAGAAGTCATTCTACTAACGTACCCTCATAAATCTCCCTTAAATCACAAAAGACTTCTTATGGTAGCACGAGTGATAAAAACTGCGTTATGCAGATTTTATCACTGGAAATTTTGAGACCTTGGGCTCAAAATTTAGGCATGAGATTCGCTTTAGCGAAGCTGCTGCCGTCCATCGCTACCATATCAAGAAGTCATTTTATGCACCGCTTCCCGTTCATAAATCCGAATCAATTCTTCTCGTAATCGATTATAAGACGGCGTATCTTCATATTGATGGATGCGATTTGTTAATAAAATCATCGCTTGCTTTGTTATTAAATTCATCAACACCGTTGTCCCCGTAAATCCAGTATGTCTTAACCAGATTTGTTCCCCCACTCGGTCCATATCCCATCCAAGAGAACGCCCCGCTTGTCTTGTGGGTGTCCAGTCCTTCAATAAACTTTGCATCATCTCTGCACTACAATATTCAAAATCTCCCAACTTTCCGTCATGTAAATACAATTGTACTAAAGTAATACAATCATCCAATGTTGCAAATAATCCTGCACTTCCACATCTTCTTTGTAAAATACTCGCTTTAGGGTCGTGTACTTCTCCTTGCAATAATCTTCCCCGTCTTTCTTCAAAAGCTGTAGGCACACAACCTTCACTTGGCACTGGCCCATATGTTGCTGTAAACTTCAATGGACGAGCAATTCTTTCGTCAAATATATCCGCTATCAGTTTGCCAAATTCTTTTTCCAAAATAATTCCTGCCAACACAAATCCTGGATCTGTATATTTTACCGTATGATGAAAAGTTTCGGTAACTGGTAATGTGGATAAAGCTTCAATTAAAGCATCCGGTGCTAATTCATTACGATTTTCAATATATCCCCATAAACCTGAAGTATGCGTGATTAAATGACGAAGCGTAACTCTCTCATCAGCATTTGGAAACCATTTAGTAATCGATTCGTCCAAATTTATTTCCCGTTTTTCAACCATTTGCACGAGTAAAGTACTCGTTACGAATGCTTTTGTAACAGATGCCAAGTCATAAAACAATCCATCTTCAACCAGTTTAGTGTTCGATTCTTTCGTAAGCGTCCCTTCAACTATCTTTTCTACTTCTTCTCCTTCAATAAAAGCAACACTAAATCCTGGATAAACACCATATTCCATGAACTCTCGAATCTTCCCCATTGTTTTCGGATATTTTTTCATAAAAACACCCCTTTCTTTTAATTTTTTCAAGCAAATCTCTTGTTTTTGTCAAAATACAGGTCTAAAATACCCCTTAAGCAGCCCTTCAAAGTTGCCCAATTCACTATTTTGGAGGTATTTCTATGTCAAAAAAAGTAAACCATATTACCGAATTAATCGGTCATACACCCCTTGTTAAACTCAATCGTTTAACCGATGCAGATAGTGCAGCTATTTACGTAAAAATAGAATCGTTTAACGCTGGCGGTTCTGTTAAAGATCGCGTTGCGCTTAATATTATTGAAACTGCTGAAAGAGAAGGTCAGCTAAAACCAGGAGATACCATTATCGAAGCAACTTCTGGAAATACTGGTGTCGGCTTATCTCTAGTTGGATCAGCTAAAGGCTACAAAGTCATTACGATTATGCCTGATTCCATGTCTATCGAGCGCCGTCAATTAATGGCAGCCTATGGTACCGAAGTACTATTAACACCTGCTGCTGAAGGTTTCGGAGCTGCCGTTCAAAAAGCAGAAGAATTATCCCAACAACCTGGTTACTTCTGGGCAAGACAATTTGACAACCCAGCTAACCCAAGCATTCATTATCAAACAACTGGTCAAGAAATTATTCAAGCCTTTGATGGTGAAACACCTGATGCATTTGTTGCCGGTATCGGAACAGGTGGAACAATCACAGGTGTTGGTCGTGCCTTAAAAGAAAAAAATGCTGCGGTTCAAATTATTGGTGTAGAACCTGAAGAAGCTCCCTTTATCTCAAAAGGGCAAAAAGGAAAACACCGTATCCAAGGAATTTCCGCTGGTTTTGTACCAAGCATTTTAGATAAAGAAGTTATCGATGATTTCGAACTCATCTCAAGTGAATTAGCGATTGAAACAGCTAAGAAATTAGCTGCTACTGAAGGAATTCTAACAGGAATTTCATCAGGTGCTTCAGTTGCTGCTGCACTACGTGTTGCTAAAAAACTTGGAAAAGGAAAAACTGTTGTAGTCCTTCTACCAGACACTGGTGAACGTTATTTATCAACAGGAATTTTCAATCAAGAATAATTGCAATAATCAAAAACTCCTGTCAATTTGTTGTGACAGGAGTTTTATTTTATGAAATTTGACCGTCTCTTAATTTATGAACAAAACGTTCTAAACGTTCAATGGCTTTTTTCAAACTATCTAATGAATACGCATAAGAAATACGAACGAATCCTTCTCCACTTTCACCAAAGGCAGATCCAGGAACAACGGCTACTCGCTCTTCTTGCACTAGTTTTGTTGCAAATTCTTCAGAAGTCATTCCAAATTGAGAAATATTTGGGAAAATATAAAATG
>CAUSAK010000078.1:0-3949 GCA_963529535.1 uncultured Granulicatella sp.
GCTGCTTAATTCCTTCACTAAAATTGTTTCATCAACCCTATTTGACAAAGAGCCTTAATTTCATAAAAAAACACCCCAAAAGTTAGATTTTTTATGTCTAACTTTTGGGGTGCAGTACAATATTGCCGGCTTCTTTTTATCGATAAGAACTTCCTTGATTTCTTCTTGTGGCTCTCAATGAAAATTTTTCATGAGAAATTCCTAATTGTACCCAAAGTGCAAAACTTTTTAATGGAATATACAACAAATAATATAAAACAATATTCAATATCAAACTAGAACCTAATCTTTGAACCAAAAATTGTTGCATTGTTAATTGTTGAATGCCAATCATTGTATAAATAAAATATACACCCGTTTCAGTAACTGTTAAAAGAAAAATTAAAGCTAATCCTAAGGTAAATGGATTTAAACTAATTTTCCCTCTAATATGACCTATCAATCGTATCAGTATAGCAAAAATAGCCATATATACCCCTAAAATACCAGAATAATAACTATCGTACATCAATCCAACAATAACAACAAACCAAAACATGGCAGAATGATCAATGAAAAATGCTAATAATACTATTGTAATGACAACTATTCTGGGAATAAGAGTGTAACCAGAATCGATTAAAATTACTGAAAAATGATTCATTATGACACCATCAACTAAGAACGCCATTATCATCATAATAGGTAACCAATAAATACGTTTAGAAGTATGCATTATTCATTCCCACTTTCACTTGTTCGTTTTACTACAGTCACGTAACGAACATCATTCGTATCTGCTGCCGGTTTAATTCGAACTTCTTTATAAAGTCCAAAACGATCCATTGCAACCTCTTCAACAGTTCCAATATATAAAGAACTTGGTGAAACCCCTCCTAAACCTGAAGTGACAACTTTATCTCCAACTTTAATTTCTTGAGTTGCTTGAATTTGACTCATAATTAAAATATTCTTTTCATAATCATAACCGGTTATCGTTCCATAAATCGATTCTTTCTCACCTTGAATCATGGCTGCAACGCGCACTAATGTATGATCATTATTTGATAATAAAGCTACTCGAGCACTCGTTGGATTTACATCTAATACTTTTCCTACTAATCCATTATCACTCATAACAGACATTTGAGGTGTTAACCCCTCATTTGCTCCTTTATTAATTGTAACAATATCTCGCCATGTATCGGGATTTCTTGCAATTACCGTAGCATTAATGAGTGTATAATCATTTAAAGTATCTTGTAACTTTAAGGCTTCTTTCATTTTTTCGTTATCTTTTTTTAAATCGTTTAATTGAACTTCTAACTCATAAATTGTCTCTACTTTTTGTTTTAAAGTCTGGTTTTCTTGATAAGTATTTGTTAAATTTGAAACACTTTCCATAAAATCATTGACGCTATTGGCAGGATAGGCAAGCATTCTCCCTAAAATATTGGTCACATCATTGACACCTTGCGATACAATATTACTACTAACTGTAAGTGAAAAGGTAATTAGTAAAAGGGTTACAATTCCACCTAAAACCCAACCAATTAATTTCTTATTTGAAAATATTGAATTCAATTTTCAATCTCCTTTTCATTATTTTTTCATTAAAAATGGCTCTGCCAAAATTTTCCCAGTTCCTATCGCAACGCAGTCTAATGGGTCATTAGCAACAAAAGCCGGAACCTGAGTTTGTTCAGAAATTACTTCTGATAAATTTCTCAACAATGCTCCTCCACCAGTCAATACAATTCCATGATCAATAACATCCGAAGCAATCTCAGGAGGAGTTTGTTCAAGAACATCTTTTACAGCATCAATAATTTGTATAATAATTTCTTTCATAGCTTCTGCGATTTCAACAGCTTCCACTTCAATTACCCTTGGCAAACCAGAAACCATATCACGACCACGAACTTGCATACTACCATATTCCGAAGCTTTTTCTACCGAAGCCGATCCTAATTTGATTTTTAAATCTTCAGCTGTTCTTTCTCCAATTAATAAATTATATTTTTTACGAACATGTAAAACAATCGCTTCGTTCAACTCATCTCCACCAATACGAATCGATTGACTATTTACAATCCCTCCTAATGAAATGGTTGCTACATCTGTCGTTCCTCCACCAATATCAACAATCATACTTCCTGTTGGTTCTTGAACTGGCAATCCTGCTCCTACCGCTGCAGCGAATGGTTCTTCAACAACATACGCTTCTTTTGCACCTGCATATTTTGTAGCATCCAGTACAGCTCTTTTTTCTACATCAGTTATTCCACTTGGAACACAAATCATCACAATAGGTTTGAAAAAAGAACGTCCTACGATTGATTGTACAAAATATCTTAACATAGCTGTTGTTGTATTATAATCAGCAATAACTCCATCTTTCATTGGTCTAACTGCTACGATATTTTCTGGTGTACGACCAATCATATCAAATGCATTTTGACCAACGGCTATAATTTCTTCGGTAATTATATTTTTTGCAACTACTGATGGTTCACGTGTCACAATTCCTTCATTTTCAAGATAGACAATTGTATTAGCAGTCCCTAAATCAATTCCAATATTTTGAGCTCTTAAACTTAATGCAACCACAAACGGCCCTCCTTAATATGTCCTTAATGACATGATTTATACCTTGTATAGTATATCATACAATACAGGAGGAAAATAGAAAAAACTTTAGATTACCTAGTTGAAATTTAAATATTCTTATTTTTTCTATGAATTTTGTCATAGAAAATATTAAATTTCTTATGACAACGTTGAAAGGCACTCATAATAGATGATTTTGATTTATTAGCTTTTTCAGCTATTTCAGAAAAACTATACCCTTTTACATAAAATACCATCACTGCTTTTTCATAACTAGATAAAGAATTCCAATATTCTCCAAGTTCTTCTCTTATCAAGAATTCATCTTCAAAAGAAAATTCATCCCTAAAATTTGAAATTTCTTCCTTACAAATATATCTTTCTGGAATATTACTTTCTCTATGTTCTTGACGAATCAACTGAATAGCATAATTTTTTAGAGAACGATAATAATATGCAAAGAATGAGGTTCCTTTATTAATATCAAATTTTTTGACAGTGAAATAAAGTAACAAACTTGCTTCTTGAATAAAGTCTTCCAGTTCAATGCAATGATAATAATGTTGGTAATATACACTAATCATTAGAGGTTTTAATTTTTGCTCTAACTGTTTAAAACATTCATCATCATCATGATATTGAATTTGCATTACTAATTCTTCTGTGGTAAACATATTAATTCCTCCTAAAATTTATTTCAACTATATTATAGAACAACTAGGTAAAGGTTCAAGATTTTTTCTTATCTTTTTAAGAAAAAACTTATTGAAATAAGGATTTATTTGAAACATTTAGAAAGAATCCGAATCTTCTTGTTTCATAAATTATTTTCTTTTCAATTCAAAACATTTTCAAGAATATGTAAAATATATTTTCGAAAAATGATAAAAAAATATAAATTTTTATTTTTAAATGACTGAAAAGTTGATTTTATTTCTTAAGATTTCATTAAATTTAAAAATTGATAAAAATGGGATTGTGAAACACCGTTTTTTCACAAACTTTTCACAAAATAAGTGGTAAATATTCAACTTTTAAAGAATTTTTTTTCAAAAAAGAGTCAGAAATAGGGAATAATTTTATTACAAAATGAACTTTTAAACTGGATTTGGGAAAAAATCATATTTTTTCATAATTATATCTAGCTAATTATAGTTGGATTTTTGTTCACAAAGTATTTAATTTCTGAATTCCCCTTTAAATGATTTGAAAAACAAAAAACTGTCTAAAGAAATCATAATATTTCTCTAAACAGTTTTATAAGTTATATTTTCAAACTATTCAATTACCTCATAAATTGCTTCCTTATTCCAACGAACTTTAGGAGTAATCTCTTGATCACGATATCCAAAACTTGCCA
>CAUSAK010000079.1:0-3929 GCA_963529535.1 uncultured Granulicatella sp.
AGGAGAAGCGTGGCGTGCTCAAATTCAAGAGAAATATCCAAAATTAAGAACGTCTCTAGCATACTTTGGTCCAGTGATTGGAACCCATTTAGGAGAAGGTGCTTTAGGTTGTTCGTGGGATATTGTAGTAGAGAAAAATTTAGAAATGATTTAAATACTTGTAAGGTGGAAATAGAATGAAATATTCTATTTTCATCTTTTTTGTTTACACTAGTATTCATTTGAAAATTTTTTAAAATAAAAAATATTTTCTAGCATTTTTTTTCGTATATATAGTTGAGGTGGTTTTGATGAAGATTGCTCGAGATTCAAATGGAGAATTGGTATATGCGTATAATGGGATTGAATTGGATAAGAATGATTGTTATGTTTGCCCTACATGTGGGGAGTCCGTTCAAATCTGTCAAAAGAAAAATGGGGAGTATTATTTTAGGCATGCAACCGTAGCTAAGCATGATGGGGAAACAAGGGCTCATCAAAAAGGGAAAGTGGAATTACAAGAGAGTCTCATGCAACAAGAATATAGGACAGAATTAGAACGGTATGAAGCAATGATTGGACAAATTCCGGATCTTACCATTGAAGTAGGCGGTAAAGAATGGGTGTTGGAATATCAATGTAGTGTCATTCCAATAAAAGAAATGACTTCTCGAACGAAGGCGTTAGAAAGCTTGGGAAGAAGTGTCTCGTGGATTCTTGGGAAGAAGTTTTTACAAAAAAACTTATGTGAGATGAGTTTGTATTGTATTCGATATCATCCACAATTAGGGAATTATGTATGTTTCTATACTGATAAACAATGGATTGTGCATCATCATCTAGAATTACATCCTCAGAAAAGAAACTATATTGCACAAATTACTCGACTTTCCTTAGAAAAAATGAATTGGGAAAAAGTATTTCAAATTTTTGAAGAGTCGAAGGAATTACAAATTTCTTCAATACAAAGAAAAGAACAGTCTTGGACTAGAGTTGAGTGGCAAGCATTTATGTTAAGTCATCAAAAAGAGCATCGGCAATTTCTAGAAGCACTTTATCATCATCATTGGACGATGAATCAACTGGAAATTTGCCGTAGTTTTCCAAAATATTCGTGGAGTATGAAAACCTATAAAATTATTTGGCAAGGGTATTTATGGATGGGGATTGATGGCTTGAAAATCAATCAAACTTTCTCAACTCAGGAATGCTATAAGTATTTGAAAAAATTAGCCATCCAAAAGAAAATACGTTTTTCGTCTTGTTATCAGCAAGAACTAGTTTGTCATAAAGAGATAGAATCATTTTTGAGAATAATAGTGAAGGAAACCAATTGTTTGATTTTATTACCAGACGGTAAGTGGAAGAAAATAAAAAACTAGCAAGAGAAGTTGAAGTCTCTTGCTAGTCGTGATTAAGCTTTAAATTGTTGATGAATTTTTTTGAAAATTGGATACAAAATTGGAACAGTAATAACTGTGAAAGCAGCTGAGCCGAATGTTCCTAAAATCTTAGTGAAAGCTGCAAGAAATGCAGGAGTAAACGCTAGTCCTCCCATAATCATTCCACGAAGGAAAGTGTATTTTACTAAATTTAAAATGATTTTAATAACGGCAGCTAAAATACCAATTCCAATAATGTTTACAGCTTTATCGTTTTGATGAAGTGTTTTTTCATAAACAAGATGAATTCCCCAACAAACAATAAGAGATTCTAAAATCGTAATCCAAACTTCAGCGGCATATCCATTTAAAATGTCGAAAATTCCTAATCCTAAAGTAGCAGCAATGGCTCCTTTTTTACTACCGAATACTAAGCACCCAACAACGACTAGGGCATTTCCAAAGTGGACGAATTGGTGGCCTAATGGAATTCTAAATAATTGAACTCCTAAGAAAATTAAAGCGGCAAATAATGCGATTTGTGTCATTTCACGTAATGAATAATGTTTCATGTATAATTCCTACTTTCTATGAATGAAATAATTGTGTGAGAAGATGCAATTGCGGTTCAAAAGCAACTCCATATTGTAAATCTTTTTCTTGAGCAATCGTTTCTTGCAGAGTAGCATCAAGAAAGGTTGTGGCAAGTGTTAAAGCTTTTTCTAAAGAAAATCCTTGTAAAATACAAGCACTTAGAATAGCTGAAACAATATCTCCAGTTCCAAAAAAATGATGCGGATAATGCGGAGTAAAGGCTGTTGCAAATTGTTCTGTAGTAGCATCATAGCTCAATAATTCAATGGAACCAACTTTTGTTTGAATACCCGTTAAGATGACTTTATTAGCCCCTAAATTTGCTAACTTCCTAGCAAGTTTCTGATAGGCTTCTATTGGTTGAATTCCTTCTAAATACTCTGTTTGAGTTAATAACGCAGCTTCAGTGAGATTTGGAAGAATAACATCCGCTTTTGAACAAACGTTTCTCATTTGTTGGACATATTCTTCAGTAAAGCCAGTATATAACTTCCCATGGTCGCCCATAATTGGATCGACGATTAGTAGAGCGTCTGGATTTTGAGTGATATGATAGTCTAATAAGACTTTCAATTGTTCCATTTGTCTACAATATCCAATAAATAGTGCATCTGTTTTTAACTGTAATGCTTTCCATTGTTTTAAACTTTGCTTTGTAAAGTCTAGTAATTCTTGGATTGCGATTTGTTGGAATCCTCCTGTATGAGAGGATAGTAAAATGGTTGGTAAAAGTATCGTTTCAATCTGGCAACAAGCCATAATCGGTATGGCTGGAGTCAGCGCTACTTTTCCGATTACGGATAAGTCATTGGCCAATATTATCCTTTTTTGTACCACGAAAGCACCTCCTATTTTTAGAAGTTGAACTCATTGTAATTCAGGATGGGATAAGGTACAATATTTTTCGAATAGAATTGTACCGGTACAGATGGAGGTGTGTGATGTTTAAGTATCAAGAAGTGAGTCTTCAAATTCGAAGGCAAATTGAAGAAGGCATTTATAAAAAGGGAGATCGACTTCCTTCCATTCGTGAAATGATTCAACAGTATGATTGTAATAAAGACACGATTTTAAAAGCTTTACACCTGTTGAAGGAAGAAAGCTTAATTTATCCAGTGGAAAAGAGTGGGTATTATGTTTTGAAAAATCGAGTACCCGTTCGGAATACAACAAAAATTGGGTTGCCAAATCCGATGCAATTTCCGATTGAAGATTTTAGAAAATGTTTGAATGAATCGGTTATGGCAAGTTATGAAGGTGTTAGTAATCAGAGGGAATCTGTCAGAGGTGACTGTGAATTAATTCAAGCAATGGTGCCATTATTAGAAAGTTATGGAGTGTATGCAAAGGAAGGTCAATTATCCATTACAACGGGGACACAACAAGCCTTATATATTTTACTCCAATTGATTGGTACAGGGGGACTATTGTTAGAACAACCGACGTATAGTCGTATGAATCAATTAGTGAAAGAGTTAGAAATTCCGTATCAAATCATTGAACGAGAACAGACACATGACACCATTTCATTAGAAAAGTTAGAACAAATTTTTCAAAGTGGTACCATTCGTTATTTTTATACGATTTCTAGATTTCATAATCCACTTGGGATGAGTTATCCGGATAGCGTTAAAAAGAAAATTGTGGAATTAGCAGAAAAATATCAAGTTTATATTATTGAAGACGATTATATGGCGGATTACGAACGAGGAACTGCAACGCCTTTGCATTATTTTGATACAAATGAAAGAGTTATTTATGTAAAATCTTTTTCATCAATTTTATTTTCTGCATTTAAAATGGGAATTGTCGTACTGCCAAATACCTTCATAAAGGAATTTGAGAAGAGAAAGCAATTATTGGATTTTGACTCGAATTTACTCATGCAAAAAACATTAGCCTTATTTATCCAAAATGGCTTATTTGAAAAACATCGACAAAAAATGGTGGCACACTATCATGAGAAGTCCCAAC
>CAUSAK010000080.1:0-3926 GCA_963529535.1 uncultured Granulicatella sp.
GGTAACTGTTTTTGTAAACTTTCTAAAATCCATTTTGAAGCGTATAAAGAACTTGCCCATTCTAGTAATTGTTCTTCTACTTCACTCTTCAACAATTCAAATTGGATGACTTGTTCATGATACGTCCCATCTGTTTCTAATTGTTGTATTTGTTGAAATAAACGAACTTGTTCTTCTAATAATTGTTGATTTTTTTGGAAAAGTATCATCAATGACTGATGAGTTTGTTCTATTTTTTCTTCTAAATAAGACAAGTGCGGAAATTCTTCTAATTCTTCTAAATAAGGAACTAATTGTTGTTCTAACTGCTTATATTGTTGAAGCAACAAACAATATCTTTCATACTTGGCTTCTTGTTGATAAAATTCTTCATCATTTTGAACTTTAGCATTCTTCAATAAGATTGACTTTTGCTTTTCAAGAGATTGTTGTTCACAATGTAATTGTTGCAGTTGTTCTTGCAATTTCAACCCCTCATTCATTTCAAGGAGTTCTTTTTGGTAAGAATTTTGAACTTCTTGAATGATTTTTTTTACTGTTTTCCATTCCATTTCCATTGTGTTTGGGATGTTTTCTTTTCTTACTTCAAAAATCCATCGCCAATTTATCTGCAACTGTTTTAACTCTTTTTCAATTTGAGAAAGCATCATTTCTTTTTCTTGAGTTTGTTGAACAAAGTATCTTAGAGATTTTAATACGTCCCCTTTGCAAAGCTGCTCTAATGTAATATTAGAATCAAAATATCCATATTCCTTTTTCCAAGCAAATATTTTCTGTGAAATTTCCTCACAATCATTCCTTATTTTTTCTCTTTTTACCGTACATTCTTCTAATTCACTTGTTATCTCATCCAATCGATTTGAAAAATAATCCATAAATTGATTGCTTTTAAGAGATTGCTTTCCGAAAAGCCAAGTAGCCAGTCCAATTACTATTCCTATCGTCACTCCAATACCTTTATAGAATGGTGTTGATATTAATAAAAGTGATAAAAAAATGGTGACAATCGCACTAAAATTTAATAAATAATTATTCATTACGAAAGGACTTTTAAAATGATTTTTTTGGGAATGTTTTTCAATTTTTTCCTGTTCTAGTTTTAGGCGTTTGATTTGCGTTTCTAATTCAACCAATTCTAATTTTAACAATTTTTCATTCTGAATAGTTTTTGATATCAATGCTATATCCTGTTGATTCAGTACCATCGGTAGATGTTCATGATGAATATTCCAAAGTTCTTCTTCTTTTTGAATATTATGCTTACATTCATTCAATTCTATTTTTAATTTTTTACTAACTAAAATCTTCTCTTCTATTTCATCTTCCATTAAAGAGATATTTAATAACTGTGACCATCTAGTATCATCTCTTAGAAACTGTTCACTTTGTTGAATTTGTTTCCATAACTGATAGCGATTTTGCAAGTCTTGAATTTGTTGTTTATTCCATTCAAAATCTAAATGATTTCTTTCTAATTCATACTTCCACTCTGGATTCCAAGTATCGTTCTGATTACAATGAATCTTATATTGAATTTCTTTCCATCTTTCATAACTACTCCAATGTGACTGCAATAAACGAAGTTTTCTTTCTTCCTCTTGCGTTTGTTGAATCTTTTTTGAATGTCTTTGAATTTCTTGTTTCATCTCTTCAGATTTTTTGAGTGTTTCTTCATATACTTCATTATTCTGAGCTAATTCTTCTATTCTCACCATTTGCAAATCTAATTGTTGTAATTGTAAATTGATTATTTTTTTAACAGCTTTAGGAGTGAAAATAGATTCTGCTTGCTTTTGTAATGTTTTCGATAACTTCATCCACTCTTCGCTACCGGTTACACTCACACTATAGAGAAATTGATCCATTTCTTCCATTGAAGAAAAATGAAATTGATCTAATTGTTCTTTATTAAATCCAAACACCTTTACATATTTTTTTTCATCTATTTGAGATAGTAACTCTTTCCATCTTTCTTCAGAAAGGATTTTCCCAGAGGAAGTTTCACAATTAAAACATGGTTTTCCATTTTTTATCGTTCGTTCTATAAAAAGAGAACCCTCATCAGTGTTATCTATCCAAACTCTTCCTCCCATAACTCCACTAACTAAAGGTTCATAAGGATACTTTCCCCCAATCTTCTTTGGAAATCCAAATAATATATGTTGAATAAAGGAACGCAAAGTTGATTTCCCTGATTCATTTTCTCCTTGAAAAATTTGTAAGTGCTGATGAAAGTCCATTTTCACATTTGACCATTTCCCATACCCAAAAATTTCTATTTGATTAATATGCATTTTCATCACCTACTTCTTGATGGCATTCTATTAAGTATTTTGCTTTTTGAATGATTCTATGGTGAAATTGTTTTCTACTAATATCAGTTGAAAAATATTTTGCTATTTGTGAATGTTGCATAGCAATCGTATAAATTTCCAACAATCGATTTTGATGACTTACTTCATCCTCCAATAATTCTATCCACAACTGACTATTTTTTTTAAGGCTTTGATATTCAAGATCCATTTCTATCAAATGAAAGTTTGTGTTTTTTTTCGTAATTTTTTTTTGTAAAATATCTTCTACCACTTTTAACCAAGATTGATTAAAATCACCGTTCACCATTATAATCAATTTTAATAAATATGTCTTATTCGTATCCCAAAGTTTCTTTGAAATTTCCAGATATAACTGTGATACAAGAAATTCTACAGAAAGAACTTCTTCAACCTTACATTTCATTTCTACCCATTCAATTGGATTACAAGGTACAAATTCTCGTTTCATTGGCAAAATTTTATTTAAAGTCACAACATAAAATCCTTTTTCTCCGACTTCCTTAAAACTTCTCCCCTGAATTGTTCCAGAATATGCAATTCTACCAGTAGTTGTTAAATCCATTGCACGATGAATATGTCCTAAAGCCCAATAATCGTACTGTAATCTCTCTAAATCAGAAACCTTAAATGGTGCATACATAGCAGCATCCTTAGAGGATTGAATTTGCCCATGATACATGCCAAGATGATAATCCACTAATCCATTTCTCATCGGAAATTGTAGTGCCATAGATTCAGTAATCCATCTTGTATCATAACTAAACCCGCTAATAGCAACACTTTCTCCTGAAGCAGTTTTCAAAATTTCTGTGGACACTTCCTTTGTAAACACTTTGACCCATTCATGATTCCACTCATCATAAAATCTTCCATAATCATGATTTCCATGGATTAAATAAGTAACAATTCCTTTTTGAGCTAATTTATCCAATTGTTCTTTTAAAAAAATTTTCTCTTGTATATGTTGTTGACTTGAGTCAAAAATATCTCCAGAAATCAATACAAAATCAACCTTATATCGAATGGCTGTTTCAATTAAAGTTAAAAAAGCTTTTTTTGTAGCTTCTATTGCTTGAAATGCAATTTCACTATTTTTTTGTTGAAGTCCTGTAAAAGGACTTCCTAAATGGATATCGGCACAATGAATAAAACGAATCATAAGAACTCCTTAATTATGAAATATAAAAAACGGTCTATTCATTTCTAGTCTATTATGAAAATTACTCATTAGACTAAAAATCAATAAGACCGTTTCGATCAATATTATTATTGATATAATTCTTGTAATGATGTTGTTAAAATACGATTAATATCTTGCATTAAAACATTTAAACGTTGTTCTGCTTGCATTAATGTTTGAATAGCTTCATCAGAACTTGCTTTTTGATATAAATCATTTGCATAATTCATATCTTCTTCAGTCAATTCTTCACCATTCATTTGTTTTTGTTGAAATTTTACATTCATATCACGGAACTCTTCAAATAAAGATTTCGCATCCTCAGATTGTTGTACTGTCTCAAAAGCTACTTTCACTGCAGCAAACTCATCTGATTGACGAAGTTCACGTTCTAATTGATTCGCTGTATC
>CAUSAK010000081.1:0-3712 GCA_963529535.1 uncultured Granulicatella sp.
AAAATAGTCATCTCTCTCCAAACGAACAACTTTCACCGTTAAAGGTGTCAGTTGTTCGTTTTATTTTGGTTTTAAAGGTGATATTTCTATAAAAAATAAAACTTAAATCATGAAACACGTACATTTGTCAAAAGTCAATATAAAAATATACGTATTTTCTATTGATTTTCTATTGATAATGAAGTATACTTACCTCATTCTTAATAAAAAACAAAAAGGAGCTAGAAACTTCATGGAAAATTTCTTTAAATTAAAAGAGAATAACACAACTTTTGGGACAGAACTTTTAGCAGGGCTTACAACATTCTTTGCAATGTCGTATATCATTTTCGTAAACCCTAGTATTCTTAGTCAAACAGGAATGCCATTCCAAGCAGTCTTTCTATCAACAATTGTGGCAGCAGTAGTTAGTACATTAGTGATGGGGCTATTTGCCAATGTTCCTTATGCATTAGCACCAGGGATGGGATTGAATGCCTTCTTTACATTTACTGTAGTATTTGGATTAGGCTTTACTTGGCAAGAAGCATTAGCAATGGTATTTATTTGTGGATTATTAAATGTCTTCATTACAGTAACAAAAATTCGTAAAATGATTATTCAAGCAATTCCAGTCAGTATGCAACATGCTATCGGTGGCGGGATTGGGGTGTTCGTTGCTTATATAGGTTTGAAAAATGCGAACTTATTAAGTTTCTTATCAGATGCAAAAACAATTGCTACGATTAATAATCAACCGTATCAAGCAACTGTAGAATCCTTTAAAGGTGGAGTATTTTCTGTTACTTCCAATGGTGGAATCGTTCCTTCATTAGTGAACTTTACTCAAAGTGATGCTTTATTAGCATTAATTGGTTTATTAATTACAGTTATCTTAGTCATTAAAAATGTTCGTGGAGCTATCTTAATTGGAATTGTTGCTACAACTTTACTTGCTATCCCAATGGGTGTCGTTGATTTGTCAGCTGTGAATTGGTCTCAAAATTCATTAGCTTCTGCGTTTTCAGATTTACAAGTAACAATTTTTGCAGCATTTGGTCCAGAAGGAATGGGTAAATTATTCTCCAACCCTGCGAAATTACCATTAGTATTCATGACGATTTTCGCATTTAGTTTATCGGATACATTCGATACATTAGGAACATTTATTGGAACAGGTCGTAAGACAGGAATCTTCTCAGCAGAAGACGAAAGAATGTTAGAAGAAGGTTCAGGTTTCTCTTCTAAAATGGATAAAGCTTTATTTGCAGATGCGATTGGAACTTCAATCGGGGCAATTTTCGGAACAAGTAATACAACAACTTATGTAGAAAGTGCAGCAGGGATTGGAGCAGGTGGACGTACAGGATTAACAGCAGTAACAACAGCAGCATTATTAGCAGCTTCAGCATTATTAGCACCATTTGTAGGAATTGTACCTGCTGCAGCAACAGCTCCAGCGCTAATTATTGTAGGGGTTATGATGTTATCATCTTTTGCAGATGTTCAATGGGATCATTTAGAAGAAGCAGTCCCAGCATTCTTTGCGGGAATCTTTATGGCACTTTGTTATAGCATTTCATACGGAATTGCAGCAGGGTTCATCTTCTACTGCTTTATTAAAACATTATCAGGCAAATCTAAAGAAGTTCACCCAATTTTATGGGTAGCGACAGGATTGTTCATTTTGAACTTCATTATTTTAGCCATTCTATAGCTTTTCCCTTATATCTTTTCTCCCAAAGAGGTAAAACGAAGTTACGATTTTAGTAACTTCGTTTTGCTTTTTAAAGGAATTATTAAAGAAATGAAAAGAAAAGTTTAGAATGGATGTTCTTTCAAACATTTTCTTAAAAGCTATGCTATAATATTCTAGAGTATAAAAAGAAAGGAAATGAAATATGATTACATTAAAATCAAATCGTGAAATTGAAGCGATGAATGAGTCAGGTGCTTTATTAGCTTCTATCCACGTAGCATTACGAGACTTTATTAAACCGGGAGTAACAACTTGGGAGATTAATGAATTTGTTCAAAAGAAAATTGAAGAAGCAGGTGGTTCAGCTCCTCAAATTGGATATGAAGGATATAAATATGCTACTTGTACAAGTATTAATGACGAAATCTGTCATGGATTCCCTCGTCGTAAAGCGTTGAAATCAGGTGATTTAGTAAAAGTTGATTTCTGCGTAGACTTAAAAGGAGCTTTGTCTGATTCTTGTTGGAGTTATATTGTTGGTGAAACTACTCCGGAATTAGATCGATTATATGAAGTAACGAAAAAAGCATTATATTTAGGAATCCAACAAGCAAAAGTGGGTAATCGTATTGGGGATATTGGTCATGCGATTCAAACTTATGTAGAAAATGAAGGCTTCTCAGTTGTTCGTGAATTTATCGGACATGGAATTGGACCAACGATTCATGAAAGTCCATCCGTTCCTCACTATGGTGAACCAGGAAAAGGTCTTCGCTTAAAAGAAGGTATGGTTATTACAATTGAACCAATGGTGAATACTGGAACATGGAAATCAGAAATGGAAAGCAATGGTTGGACAGCTCACACATTAGATGGGGGATTAAGTTGTCAATTTGAACATACATTAGCCATTACAAAAGATGGTCCACGTATTTTAACATTACAACCAGACCATACAGAAGACGTATTATAGTAGTATAAGGAGGAATAGCAATGGCTATTTTAGTTACAGGGGGAGCAGGTTATATCGGTTCTCATACAGTTGTAGAACTAGATAAAGCGGGGTATGAAGTTGTTATTTTAGATGATTTTTCTAATAGTTCACCTGAAGTGTTAAAACGATTAACAACAATTACAGGAAAAGAATTTCCATTTTATGAAGGATCTATTTTAGATTATGACTTTTTAACAGAAGTATTCTCAAAAGAAAAAATTGATTGTGTCATTCAGTTTGCAGGTTTCAAAGCAGTGGGAGAATCTGTAGTAAAACCATTAGAATATTATCATAATAATATTACAGGTACATTAGTGTTATTAGATGTCATGAGAAATTTTGGAGTGAAAAATATTATTTTCAGTTCAAGCGCAACAGTTTATGGAATGAATAATCCAGTACCATTTAAAGAAGGAATGCCAACAAGTGCGACAAATCCTTATGGATATACAAAAGTAATGTTGGAGCAAATTTTAAATGACGTAGCTTTTGCTGACAAAGAATGGTCTGTAACGAACTTACGTTATTTCAATCCAATTGGAGCTCATGAAAGTGGCTTAATTGGAGAAAATCCAAATGGAGTTCCAAATAACTTAATGCCATATATTACACAAGTAGCAGTTGGCAAATTACCACAGTTAAGCGTGTTTGGGGATGACTATGATACACATGATGGAACAGGGGTTCGAGACTATATTCACGTTGTGGATTTAGCAAGAGGTCATGTTCTTGCAGTGAAAGATAATATCGGAAATCCTGGAGCAAAGGTGTATAACTTAGGAACTGGAATTGGCTATAGTGTATTAGACTTAGTTCATGCATTTATGAAAGAAAATAATGTGGACATTCCATATAAAATTTGCTCACGCCGTGCTGGAGATATTGCGACTTGTTATGCAGATGCAAGTCGAGCAAAAGAAGTACTAGGATGGGTTGCTGAAAAAGACTTAAACGATATGGTTCGTGACTCTTGGAATTGGCAAAAAAATAATCCTCAAGGATACTAAATATAATGTAAATGAAAATCCTGTTTGCTATTA
>CAUSAK010000082.1:0-3710 GCA_963529535.1 uncultured Granulicatella sp.
ATAACGAAAGGGAAAGCATACGGCATCGAGCATGGAAAGAAAATGATGATTATAAGTTTAATCAAAGACGGTCTTCTCTCTAAAGAAGAAGGTGCAAAACGATTAAGCATTTCTGTAATTGAATTAGACGAATATATAACTACTGACGAATAGCGAGGAACGAAAAATGTATGACGAAAGAACACGCTATCTCCAAGCATATTTAGGTCATCTAGCCTCTGTTGAAGAAGAAAAAAGACAAGCAACTACTCAAGCAAGAATGGAAGGTCTTGCAGAAGGGATAACGAAAGGAATTGAGAAAGGGAAAGCACAAGGAATAGCAGAAGGTAGAGTACACGGCATCGAAAGCGGCAAAAAAATGATGATTATAAGTTTAATCAAAGATGGACTGCTCTCTAAAGAAGAAGGAGCGAAACGACTAAGCATTTCTGTGATTGAATTAGACGAATATATAACCCAGGAACAATAGCGAAATAACAGAAAACATTCTTAAAAATGAGGCTATAGAGGATCTAAAGCTTATAGGACAGGAAACAACAAAGCTATTTGCTGACGTCCCCTATTACTATCACGCAAAGTCTAAATCTTTAACGCACTCTCATAAATATCCGTAAAAATAGAAATGACTTTTCGCAGTAGCACTAGTCCTATAAGCCACACAGGATTATAGGACAGGAAAAATTGAGACCCTAGGCTCAATTTTTAGGCATGAAACAGCAAAGCTGTTTGCTGCCGTCCTATGCTACATCAGAAAAGTCACTTTCTATTTACATCAGTTGCGGAAAATCTTAGCCTCCAAGAACAAGTCATTATACAATCCTAACAACTCAGATCCTAAATTCTCATAAACTTCCATATGCTCCATCTGCTCATCCGTCGGATAAAATGTCTCATCACTCGTCACCTCTTCTGGTAACAACTCCAACGCATCCTTATTCGGAGTCGAATAACCTACATATTCCGCATTTTTAGCCGCAATATCCGGTCTCAATAAAAACGAAATAAAACGATAAGCCCCATCATAGTTCTTAGCCGTTTTTGGAATCACAATATTATCAAACCATAAGTTTGTTCCCTCTTCCGGCAAAACATACGCCAAATCTTCATTTCGCTCTAACATCTTAGCAGCTTCCCCAGAAAATGACACTCCAATTGAAGCCTCCTCTTGCGCCATATACGTCTTCATCTCATCCGCAATAATTGCTTTTGCATTCGGCATCAAAGTTTTCAAAAATTTCCCAGCTTGTCTAACAACTTCAGGATCCTTCTCATTTAAAGAATACCCTTGCGTTTGAAGGGCGATTCCCATCATTTCTCTAGCACCATCAATAAATAAAATTGAATCCTTATAATCCTCTTTCCACAAATCAGACCATTTCGTAATTTCGCCTTCCTCAATCATTTTCGTATTATAAATAATGCCTAAAGTTCCCCAGAAATAAGGAATACTATAACGATTATTTGGATCAAAACTCTTATTCAAAAATTTCTCATCTAAATGTTCCATTCCTTCAATTTTTGAATAATCTAGTGGCACTAATAAATCTTCTTTTAACATTTTATGAATCGCATATTCACTTGGAATTGCTACATCATAATTAGTACCACCTTGTTTAATTTTTGTATACATCGCTTCATTTGAATCAAAAGTTTCATAAATCACTTTATAACCTGTTTCTTCTTCAAACTGAGTAAGCAAACCTGGATCAATATAGTCTCCCCAGTTGTATACAATAATGGTATCTGGGTTCCCTGCAATCGCTGTTTCAAAATTTTTTCTAAAGAGAAATAATCCTAAGCATGCAACTAAAATAGCCCCTACAAACATCATTAATCGCTTCATAGTGTTACCCCCTTCATTAAATCATTCTCTACATTTTTCTGATTTAATCGTTTTGCTTGATATTGTTGAATAAAGTAATAGCCAATTACTAAAGTCAATGAGAATAAGAACATTAATGTACTTAAAGCATTAATTTGTAAACTAATCCCTTGACGTGCTCTTGAGTAAATTTCAACCGCAATAGTTGAAAATCCATTTCCTGTTACAAAGAAAGTTACTGCAAAATCATCTAACGAATACGTAAATGCCATAAAGAATCCACTTAAAATCCCTGGTGTAATCGATGGCAAAATAATACGTGTTAATACTTGCGAACTTGTTGCACCTAAATCTCGTGCAGCAGTAATCATGGAACGGTTCATTTCTATTAATTTTGGTAGAACCATTAATACGACAATCGGAATATTAAAAGCAATATGAGAAAGTAGTACCGACCAAAATCCTAATTTAAAACCAATAAATGTAAATAAAATTAATAAACTTGCCCCGATAATAACGTCTGGTGAAACTAATAAAATATTATTCATTCCCAAAACAAATTGCTTTCTTCGATTCGAACGAATAAAGTCAATCATAATCGCACCAAGTGTACCAATAATCGTTGCACATAGCGCAGATAATAACGCTAAAATTAACGTATCAATGACAATTCCAATTAATCTTGTATCTCCAAGAACCGCTTCGTAATGTTCTAAAGTAAAAGATTGAAAATCATTCATTCCTCCACCACTATTGAATGAATAATAAATCAAATAGAAAATCGGAGCATACAGTATTGCAAATACAAATACTAAATAGGCATTAGATAACCAATGATTTTTTTCTAATTTCATTATGCTTCTCCTCCTTTTCTACGATCACGCGTTACAACCATTAATACAATCATTGCTACAATTAAGACAACACCAATTGTTGAACCCATTCCCCAGTTTTGTGTCACTAAGAAATGTTGCTCAACGGCAGTCCCTAATGTAATCACACGATTTCCTCCAATTAAACGAGTTAACATAAATAGAGAAAGTGAAGGAATAAATACTGCTTGAACTCCACTTCTTACACCACTCATCGTTAATGGAATCACTACATTTTTCAACGTTTGCCAAGGAGTCGCACCAAGGTCACGGCTTGCCGCAATTAATGAACTAGGTAATTCTTGTACCGCATTAAAAATTGGTAAAATCATAAATGGTAATTCAATATAAGCAGCTACTGTTAAGAAACTAAAATCTGTAAATAAAAACTCTTTTGGCGCAATTCCAAATAATGACAAGAATTGATTCACTGTACCCGTTTGGCTAAAAATCCCAATAAAAGCATACGCTTTTAATAATAAATTGACCCAAGTTGGCAAAATAATTAATAATAACCATAAATTTTTATGTTTAGTTTTACTTAAAAAGTAAGCTGTTGGATAACTCACGACTAAAGTCACTAATGTTACTAAAAAGGCATACCACACTGAGTTAAATGTCATTTCTAAATAATTACCAGAAGTAAAATAATTCGTATAGTTTCCAATCGTTAATTGATTATTAATATCGAAAAATGATTTATAGAAAATCATCACCAAAGGTGCTACTACAAATAATGCCAACCATAAAAGATATGGAATGGAAAAAAAGACGCGAGAATTTTTAGTCATTGCTATCGTCCTCCGCTTCCTCGTAGCTTTCTAGACGTGCATCAAATTCTTCTTCACTTTCTCCAAAACGCATTACGTGAATATCTTGTGGCTCGAAGTATAATCCAACTTTAGAACCAACTTCTGCTTTTTTCGTTGAGTGAATCATCCACTCATTTTTATTTTCATCGTAACAAATAATTTCATAGTGAACTCCACGGAATAATTGTGTATCCACTTCAACGG
>CAUSAK010000083.1:0-3649 GCA_963529535.1 uncultured Granulicatella sp.
GACAATATTTTCTCTTGTTCACTTCTAAAAAGAGCATCCGGTTCTTTACTCAATAATTTTTGATAAAGTCTTCCATTCAATAAACGAATATGGTGTATTAAATATCCTCCATTTTTTTTAGCGTCCATCCCATTCATTTCCTTTCACTTTTATTTCTATATAGAACTATATTCCGCGGAGTCCATTTTGTCAATTAGTTCGATATAGAAATTTTATAAAAACACAAAAAAGAGCGTTCTTTCTAGAACACTCCTCCTCGATTCATTAATCTACTTTTTTCATTTCTTCAAACATTGCATCATTGACATAACATCCCACTGTAGAATTTGGAGATGGGTTAATCACTACATCGAAAGCTTTTGTTACTTGAGATAAAGTCTGAATCAAACCACTCCAGCTTTCATCATAAATTTGTCTCAATCTCTTCCAATCTGTATAGAAGACCATTGCTTCTTTTTCATCTTTCCCTGGTAAAATCGCAAATTCCATATTTTCCCCTGAATGTTGGGTTACTTGAGGGTTTTCAGATAATCTATCTAATTTAATCGGTGTTAAGAATCTTGCTTTTGGCAATTCTAAACATAGGAAACGATAATACAAACCATGTATTACTCTTTCCTCTTCTGTTTGAGGCATCCCTAATTGATTTAATAATAACAACCATCTCATTACATCAGGATTTGCTACAGGAATCTCTTCTTCTGCTACATCGGTATAATCTGGTAACGCAACGATTCCTTCTGCAGCAAGTGAAGTTTGTTCTGTTACAAGATGGACACCTGTTGCTCCGTTTTGGTAGAACGTTTCTAAGAAGAAATTCTCAATTCCTTTCCCATCTTCTCCATTTTGAATACGACGTAATTCAAAAATTTCTGTATCTGCAAAACGAGAAGCAAGCCGCTCTTCGTATGCCACTGGTGCCACAAAAATCATTGGAGAACTACAAACAAATCCCCCTTCTTCTCTTTGTTGTGTTTGAGAAAATAAATAAGGTTCTTCTGTTTTTTTAGAATAAACTGTTACTAATTCTTTTACTTGTAACAATTTATCTCGTACAGCCATCATTAATTGTTGTATCTTGCCCATATTTTCAGCATGTTCTTCTGGTGATTCTTGTGAAGCATTCATATGACAGTATAGTAAAAATACACGTGCAATTTCTGATAAATCGGCTAAACTCAATGTCTCCAGATCTCTTTGCGTTAAAACTCCTTCTTGACGTCCTACAAAAACATTTCCTATTGTATTAACAAATGTTTTATAAATTTCTTCCTTGTTGGCACCTTTTTCATGTAATACAGTTCCTTTTTTAATCCCTAAAGGCATCGCATCTTCTAACCAAAGTGCAACTGGTTCATCTGTTACTTCAAACACTTTCTCTCTTTTAGCATTTTCCATGGCGTAAATCGCAGAAGTTGTGACAGTTCCATTGTCGTCTCCAAGATTTGTTAACCAAACAAAATCCCCTACTTTTAACGTTCCTTCAACATTTCCTGTTACCACTAGGTCTAGTGAGTCATCACTAATTTTATAAACGTCTTCTACCCCTAGTTTGAATGTTGGTTTGTCTTTTGCTGTTTCTTCTTTTTCTTGTTTGTTAAATAAATCTTTTAATCCCATTTTCGTTCCTCCGTTAATTCTTTTCTCCAACTAATATCCATAAATGTACCGTTATGGCTTCTAAACGATGATTTTTACTATATTTCTGATCTTCTTTACTCGCTCCCCAATATAAAGGAGTCATTTGTAATAAGTGTTCATACATTTCTTTTGTCAGTGTCACTTTATAGGAAACTTCCTTCATCTTCATCGATGGATATTCTTGTTTAAATCGTTCTATTATATCCTCATTAGAATAGTGTTGTTTTTCTTCATTACTTTTATATAATTGTTGTCTTAATTCAATTAAATAGTTACTTCCAGGAATAATTTTGATTAATTTTCCTTCTGGTACTAATACACGATTGAACTCCTTATAATTCGAAGGAGTTAACATATTGATAAGTGTGCCACAAGATTCATCTTTAAAAGGTAACTGCGCTAAATCTGCTACAATCCACAAAGCTTTTTGAGCATGATGATTACTTGCAGCCAAAATTCCTTCTTTAGCAATATCCACTCCTACTAAAGGAATTGTTTCTAAAAATGTCGATAAATAAGCAAGCGGGCTTCCTTCTCCACAGCCAATATCAACAATTAGTTGATTCTCCAGTTTTGGAATAAGTGTCAAAACTTCGTCTAATAGCGGATTGAAAAATCCACTCTTCGCTAATTCATAACGATGCGTAAATAACTCTGCATCATAATCCTCATTCGTTTTTTGTTTCATCAAATGGAGCGTTCCTTTTTTATTAATATCAAAACGATGACGATTCGTACAAACCATACTATACCCATCTAACGCTTCAATAGCTGCATGACAATAGGGACATGCAAATAACTGTTGATGTTTTTGTATAAAGTCTCGACTCCAGTCGATTTTCTTTTGCATCATGCCACTCCTGCTCCATTTATTCTCAATTGTCAGTATACCATAAAATTACTTTTCTGTTTGCTTTTCTTTGCTTCTCTAGTAAAATAATGAATTTTTATTTTGACATTTTTTCTTGCAATGATACAATAGAGTCGTAATTATAATGATGTATTATATGAATGGAGGAAATCGTGATGAGTAGTAAAATTCCAGTAACCATTGTCAGCGGATTTTTAGGAGCAGGTAAAACAACGCTCATTAATAAAGTCCTAAAAGAAAAACATGGCGAACATATTGCCGTAGTAATTAATGAATTTGGAGAAATTGGTGTTGACCATCAATTCGTATTAGATGTAGAAGAAGAAATTTATCAAATGGATAATGGCTGTCTATGTTGTACTCTTCGTACAGATATTGCAGATATGTTAAAATCTATTTTAATGGTCAAAGAACAAAACGGTATTAAAGTGGACCGTGTATTATTTGAAACAACTGGTTTAGCAGATCCTGCACCAATTGCTCAAACATTTATCAATGTTCCATTTTTAAATGAACACTTTATCTTAGACGCTGTTTTAACAGTGGTCGATTCAAAAAATTTCTTATACCAAACGGCTCATCAAACTGAACCTGCTAAACAAGTCGGTTTTGCTGATAAAATTTTCATGTCAAAACATAGTTTAGTAGACGAAACCATTTATACAAAAGTGATTAATGAAGTTCGTTCTATCAATCCTTTTGCAGAAATCCAAGACTTAGATGCTCGTCCAGTAGAAATGAAAGATATGTTTGGTCTTGAATTATTCTATGCTTCTGAAAAGAAAATTTTAGAAATGCAAGAAAATTCTGAAGAAGAATATTGTGAAGCTTGTGGACACACTCATGCTCATGGGGAACACGATGAATATTGTGAAGAATGTGGACATACTCATGCTCACGGTGAGCACGATGAATACTGTGAAGAATGTGGACACGCTCATGCTCACGGCAAACACGATGAATACTGCGAAGAATGCGGACATACTCATGCACATGGGGAGCACGATCATGACCATCATCACGATGAAGAACATCACCACGACCATGATCATGATCATCACCATCATGGACACCATCATCATAAACATCACCACCACAGTGGGATTAATTCATTTGTCATTGAAACAGAGAAACCTC
>CAUSAK010000084.1:0-3605 GCA_963529535.1 uncultured Granulicatella sp.
GTAGAAAATATGCTATAATAAAAAAATAGTACAAGTAAAGGAGAGTGAGGAGATGGGACGTTTTCAAGAGGATATGGAAACCTATAAAAAGAACGATCCAGCTGCACGAAGTAGTTTAGAAATTATTTTAACGTATCCAGGCTATCATGCAACTGTGTTGCATCGACTAGCACACTGGTTACATACTACTTGCCGATGTAGACTTCTTGCTCGTATGCTGAGTACATTTAGTCGATTTTTTACTGGAATTGAAATTCATCCTGCAGCTCAAATTGGTCGTCGATTTTTTATTGACCATGGAATGGGAATCGTTATTGGTGAAACTGCGATTATCGGAGATGATGTAAAAATGTTCCACGGTGTTACATTAGGTGGAACAGGAAAGCAAACGGGAAAACGTCATCCAACCATTGAAGATGGAGTATTATTGTCTGCTCATGTTCAAGTCATTGGACCAGTTACGATTGGAAAAGGTGCCAAAATTGGTGCAGCAGCAGTAGTATTATCAGATATTCCAGCTCATACAACAGCAGTAGGTTTACCTGCTAAAGTTGTTCGAATTCATTCAAAAGAAGAACGAGAAATCACAGAATTATATGGAGGGAATTATGATTCAAGTATATAACACTTTAACACGTCAAAAAGAAGAATTTAAACCACTAGAACCTGGCAAAGTAAAAATGTATGTTTGTGGACCAACAGTTTACAATTATATTCATATTGGAAATGCGAGAAGTACGGTTGCATTTGATACGATCCGTCGTTATTTTGAGTACCGTGGGTATGATGTAAACTATGTTTCGAACTTTACAGATGTGGATGATAAGATTATTAAAGCAGCGAATGAAACAGGAATGACACCTGAAGAAGTTTCTAAAAAATATATTGAAGCTTTTTATGAAGATACAGCAGCTCTAAATGTTAAAAAAGCAACTTTAAATCCAACCGTTATGAATACAATGGATGATATTATTGCCTTTGTAGAGGCATTAGTCGAAAAAGAAGCCGCTTATGAATCTGGTGGAGATGTATATTTCATTACTGAAAAATTCAAAGATTATGGAAAACTAAGTGATCAAAGTATTCAAGATTTACAAGTAGGAGCTAGTCAAAGAACGGAGAGTGCAGATGATGCTAAAAAGAGAAATCCATTAGATTTTGCGCTATGGAAAAGTGCTAAACCAGGAGAAATTAGTTGGAATTCTCCTTGGGGCAAAGGTCGTCCAGGTTGGCATATTGAATGTTCCGTAATGGCGACAAAACATTTAGGAGATACGATTGATATTCACGGCGGTGGACAAGACTTAGCATTCCCACACCATGAAAATGAAATTGCGCAAAGTGAATCAAAAACAGGCCATCTGTTTGCTCGTTATTGGATGCATAATGCCTTTGTAACAATGGGGGAAGATGGAGAAAAAATGAGTAAATCTCTTGGTAATTTCGTATTGGTGCACGATATTATTAAAGAAATTGACCCTCAAATTTTACGTTTCTTCTTGGCAAGTGCTCACTATCGTAGACCATTGAAATTCAGTGAATCTTCACTGCAAGAAGCAACAGCTAATGTATCAAAAATTCAAACAACTTTTAGCAATACACGTTACCGTTTAGACAACGCTGTTGACTCATTAGAAGATGATCAAGATGTATGGGCTAGTTTTGAAGCATTAGAAGGTAAATTCCAAGAAGAGATGGATGATGATTTTAATGCAGCTAACGGGATGACAGTGTTATATCAATTCGTAAAAGAATGGAATGTTTATTTAGAACGTGAAGCAGTATCCCGTGTTATTTTAGAAAAATTATTAGAAAAAGCTGAGCAATTATTTGCAATTTTTGGAATGAAAGAAGTTCAAGAAGAATTAGTAGATGATGACATTCAAGCATTAATTGACGAACGTTTAGAAGCAAGAAAAGCGAAAAACTTTGCACGAAGTGATGAAATTAGAGAATTATTGAAAGCTCAAGGAATTGTGTTAGAAGATACTGCTCAAGGAACAAGATGGAGAAGAGTATAATGGAAATCATTAAAGATTGGCATTTATTAAATGGCTTAACATTAGCTTATATGGGTGATGGAATTTATGAATTATATATTCGTCAACATGTGTTAAGAACTGGGAAGACGAAACCAAATATCTTACATCGTGAAGCTACTCGTTATGTTTCTGCCAAAGCTCAAGCAAATTTAATTCAACAAATGTTGGATAGCGAATCATTTTTAGCAGAAGAAGAATTAGAATACTTCAAACGTGGAAGAAATGCTAAGAGTCATACAAAGGCAAAAAATGCGGATGTCATTACTTATCGGATGTCTACAGGATTTGAAGCAATGATTGGCTATTTATATTTAAGTGGACAAAAAGAGCGATTAGAGGAAGTCATCGCATGGTGTATTCAACAAGTGGAGGCAAAATATGGCTAGACAAGAAAAAAATTCGAATAGAAGAAAAGGAAGTCAACCAAAGGGCTTCAAAAAAGAGGCTAAAGCACCTCGTCCAAAATATACACCGGAAAGTTCTTCGAATGAGCAAGAGTCCACAGATTTTGTATATGGACGTCACGCAGTAAGAGAAGCATTACAACAACCAGAACGTGTGAATAAATTATGGGTTCAAGAAGCTTTATCTGGAAAGGAAATTACACCGATTATTGATTTAGCAAAAGAACACCGGATTCAAATTCAAAATGTACCGAAAGCTAAATTACAAGATCTTGTTGGGGAAGTTGTCCATCAAGGAGTGGTCGCTTCGATTGCAGCTTATGAATATGCGACTTTAGAAGATGTCTTTGAAAAGGCTCAGGAAAAAAATGAAGATCCATTTATTTTAATTTTAGATGGAATTGAAGATCCGTATAATTTAGGAAGTATTTTACGTACGGCAGATGCTACAGGAGTTCACGGAATTATTATTCCGAAGAGAAGAAGTGTTTCTTTAACATCTACTGTAGCGAAAGCTTCTACTGGAGCTATCGAGCATGTTCCCGTTGTTCGTGTAACGAATTTAACTCAAACGATTGAACAATTAAAAGAACGTGGAGTTTGGGTGTTCGGAACAGATATGAAAGGGACGGATTATCGTCAATGGAATACAAAAGGACCAATTGCGATTGTGATGGGTAATGAAGGAAAAGGTGTCTCTCGTATTGTCAAAGATGCCGTTGATGAAATGATTACGATTCCAATGGCCGGACATGTTCAAAGTTTAAATGCGAGTGTTGCAAGTGCTTTAATGATGTATGAAGTTTTCCGTTCTCGTCATTAATAGGTGATGTATGAAGAAACAATTATATATCATTGATGGGTATAATATGATTGGTGCATGGCCTGAATTAGTGAGTTTAAAAAAACAAGGTGATTTAGAAAGTGCTCGTGATTTACTCATCCATCATTGTGCTAATTTTAGAAAATTTGAACAGGTTGAAGTGTGGATTGTTTTTGATGCACAATTTGTTCCTGGCATTACTCAGTCATTTGAATCTTCTCAAGTGAAAGTTATTTTTACAGCAGAAGATGAAACGGCAGATGAATACATTGAGAGAACGGTTAGCGAAATGAATACGCAAGTCATTCAAGTGTCTGTAGCAACGAGTGATTTAGC
>CAUSAK010000085.1:0-3581 GCA_963529535.1 uncultured Granulicatella sp.
TATATATTATATTATCTACAACAGATAAATAACTGATGCAATGAACAGATAAGTAAATAAAAGCGAACGTAAAAAGAGAGTCCGGTTGGTGAAAAAGGATGCAGGAACTTTATTGAAAATGGTCTGGGAGCAACAGGAGTGATAAAGCTTCTGCGAATGGTGCCCGATACCGTACTAGAGTATAAATATGTACTTATAGAGTAACAAGCTGTGAAGTTTGTTAAAAATAGAGTGGTAACGCGATCCTTCGCCTCTAGTCAAAAACTAAGGTGGAGTTTTTTTATGGCTTAAATACTTATAACATCAATTATCTGATTCGACGATTGACGGAAAGCGCGCCCGTTAATCATCATATATTAATGTAAAAAGAAAAGGGGAATTTATTTATGAACATTTCAAAATTAATTAAAACAGCAGCATTAGGATTAGTAGCAACAACATTAGTAGCATGTGGAAACGGAGCATCTCAATCAAAAGATTCAGCAACAACAGCAGCTCCAAAAGTAGAAGATAAAAAGATTACAGTAGTCGCTTCACCAGCACCACACGGTGAAATTTTAGAAGCAGCAAAATCAATTCTTAAAAAAGATGGATATGATTTACAAATCAATATCGTAAATGATTACGTAACACCTAACCAAATCGTATTCGGAGGAGATGCAGATGCAAACTACTTCCAACATACACCTTACTTAGAAAAATTTAATAAAGAACATAATGAAGACTTAGTAAGCGTTGGGAATGTACACATCGAACCAATGGCTATCTACTCTAAAAAATATAAATCTTTAGCAGATTTACCAGAAAACGCAACAGTATATGCTTCAACAAACCCAGCTGAAGTTGGACGTTTCTTAGCATTCTTCACTAAAGCAGGTTTAATTAAATTAAAAGATGGCGTTAAACCAGTTGACGCTCAATTAAGCGATATCGTTGAAAACAAAAAGAACATTCAAATCAAAAATGAAATCGCTCCTGAATTATTAGTATCAACATTTGAAGCTAATGAAGGTGATGCAGTAATCATCAACTCAAACTTCGCTATTGATGCAAAATTATCTCCTAAAAAAGATTCAATTGCTTTAGAAGATGAAAGTTCACCATATGCAAACTTAGTAGCAGTTAAACCAAAAGATAAAGATTCAGATAAAATTAAAGCTTTAATCAAAGCATTACAAAGTGATGAAATCCGTAAATTTATTTCTGATAAATATGCAGATGGCTCTGTAATTCCTGCAAAATAATGATAAAATACAAGGTGTGGCATGCGCTATTTGCCACACCTTTTTAGAGTATAAGGAGAAGAATGATGATTAAAATACAAGAAGTTTCTAAAATTTATCATGGCAAACAAGGGACAGTTGAAGCTGTAAAAGATGTTTCATTAAATATTAACAAGGGCGAGATTTTTGGGATTATCGGTTTTTCAGGAGCTGGTAAAAGTACATTAATTCGTTTATTAAATGGACTAGAATCCGTTACAACTGGTCATATTTTCGTGAATGATAAAGATATTACAACCTTAAAGAAAAAAGAATTATTACAAGAACGTCGTAAAATTGCGATGATTTTCCAACATTTTAATTTATTATGGTCACGTACAGTGGAAGAAAATATTGCTTTTTCATTAGAAATTGCAGGAGTGGCAAAAGATGTTCGTCAAAAGAAAGTAGCCGAATTAATTGAAATTGTTGGCTTAACAGGAAGAGAAAAATCTTATCCATCTCAATTATCTGGTGGACAAAAACAAAGAGTAGGGATTGCTCGTGCATTAGCCAATGATCCAGAAGTTTTATTATGTGACGAAGCAACAAGTGCATTAGACCCAAAAACAACAAAAGATATTTTAAATTTATTAGTAGAAATTAATAAACGTTTAGGATTAACAATTGTGTTAATTACGCATGAAATGCATGTTGTTCGTCAAATTTGCCATCGTGTTGCTGTAATGGAACAAGGTAGAGTGGTCGAAACTGGGGAAGTATTAGACGTGTTCAAAAATCCTCAACAAACCATTACAAAACAATTTGTTGGAGAAGAGCGTTCTGAACAAGATTTACAGGATGTTTTTGAACATTTATCGACTTCACTTCGTCCTGGAGTGGCAGTTCGTATTCAATATTTAGGGGATACTACTGCAGAGGGTATTTTATCAGAAGTAATTCGTAAGCTAAATGTTTCAATTTCAATTTTACAAGCGCATGTAAATGTGACGCAAAAAGGTGTGCTTGGTAGCATGATTATTTTGATTGAAGAAGAAGCTACTAAAGCTGAAGAAGTGATTGATTACTTGAGAAAAGCAGAAGTGATTGTGGAGGTACTAGAAAATGTTTAATGTGTTTTTAGCTCAAGCGAGTTTCTCGGAATTATTTCAAGAGATGATTAGTTTTAAAAATGTAGATTGGAATGAAGTGATTAAAGCGACAAATGAAACAGTTTATATGAGTTTTCTGTCTACTTTCTATGTGTTTGTGATTGGATTAGCGCTTGGGTTGTTCTTATATTTAACAAGTCCTGGTAGAAGTTTAGAAAATAAATGGGTGAATTTATTCCTGTCTGGAATTATTAATATTTTCCGTTCGGTTCCATTTATAATTTTACTTGCTTTATTAATGCCATTTACGAAAGTCTTGATGGGGACAATTTTAGGACCTAAGGGTGCGATTCCAACTTTAGTCATTAGTGCGGCTCCTTTCTATGCTCGTTTAGTGTCAATTTCGTTAAATGAGATTCCTTCAGGGGTTGTAGAAGCGGCTGAATCAATGGGTGCAACGACTCGTCAAATTATTACGAAAGTGTTAATTCCTGAATCTCTTCCTGCGTTAGTGTCTGGTATTACGGTAACAACGATTGCGTTAGTGGGTTCAACTGCTGTTGCGGGTGTTATTGGTGCTGGTGGATTAGGGAACTTGGCTTATATGATTGGTTTTACTCGTAATAAGCAGGATATTATTTTTGTAGCTACGGTTGCGATTTTAATTCTTGTGTTCTTGATCCAATTTGTTGGAGACTATGCAGTGAAGAGAATCGACAAACGTTAGAAATTTTGAAATAGACTTCCACTTGTAGTAGCATAGGACGCCAGCAAACCTTCGGTTTCATGGCTAAAATTTGAGCCTAGAGTCTCAAATTTTCCTGTCCTATAAGCCGCTTGGCTTATAGGACTAATGCTACTACGGGAAGTCTTTTCTTATGGACGGATATTTATTGGACTACGTTTATGATATAGACTTTGCTTTATAGTAGCAACGGACGGCAGCAAACAGCTTTGCTGTTTCATGCCTAAAATTCGAGCCTAGGTCTCGAATTTTCCGGTAATATAATCAGCCTTTGCAGATTATATTACTAATGCTACTATGCAAAGTCTTTTCTTATGGACGTGTATTTATGAGAGTCCGTATATAAATTAGACTTTTTTTGTATTATCACTTTACGTTCCTTGTTAATGCCACCCATAAACTTTTATCCGTACAAAAAAATAAAAATACGACGGACTTTTTAAGTAGCATTGGTAATAGAAACTGTTGCATCAGTTTCTATTACTGGGAAATTTGAGACCTAAGGCTCAAATTTTAGCCAAG
>CAUSAK010000086.1:0-3483 GCA_963529535.1 uncultured Granulicatella sp.
TACAAATCAGAGTAGAATACATTGCGTTAAGTGCCAAACGGATGGGATGTTGCCGATTGGACGAAAAAGAAAATTCTTTGCGGTAGTGTATTCGCATTCGCTGCATTTAATGACAGACCATTTATTAAATGGAGCAGCTCTTTATGACAGTTAAAAGGAGATGCTAATATGAACAAACAAACACAATTAACACGAACATTAACGGTAACCGCATTAATGATTGCCATGCGTTTAATGATTGAGATGATTCCATCGATTAAAATGGGAAATCTCGTACAAATCGGATTCGGATTTATCGGAGCGGCATTGGCTGGGGTGATTTTAGGACCTTATCGAGCAGCTGTTGTAGGATTTTTTGTAGATATTTTAGGAAATTTCCTAAGAGGGGAAGCAAGTACCTTTTTCCCTGGATTTACTTTAACAGCCGTTTTAGGTGGATTAATTTATGGCTATTGCCTGTATCGTAAAGAATTAACACTTCCACGTATTTTTGTGACAGTATTAATCATTACGGTTGTGATTAATTTAGGATTGAATTCACTTTGGATTTATATGATGACGCAAAAAGCTTTTTCAGCCTTTATGGGACTTCGAATTTTGAAAAATATCATCAGTTTACCGTTGAATACTGTGATTTTATATGTGCTGTTTCGTAATCAAACCATGCAACAGATGATTGAGAAATATCGAGTATAGGCGTATACTATTCTTACAATAAGGAGGGATAGCCATGCCATTTATTCATATTGAAATGTTAGAAGGACGTACACGTGAACAAAAAGAATCGCTTGTCAAAGAAGTGACAGAAGTTGTTTCGAAAAACACGGGCGCTCCTACAGAACATATTCACATTATTATTCAAGAAATCAAACATGAAAACTTAGGGCAAAACGGTCAATTACGTGGCTAATACCAAGTGAAAAACTTTAGATGGGAAATTCCTGTCTAAAGTTTTTTTATATTGTCAAAATCGCTATCCAATCGACAAATTTATCAAAAAAACAGCAATCAAAAGAATTTTTTGGATTTTATAAAAATGTTTTCAAAAAACGATTGACGAAATAAGTGTGTTAAGCGTATAATACAGTCAAGGAACAAAGTGTATTAATGCATTAACACAATAGTACAAGGAGGGGATGAAATGTTATGATCCAATTTGATAAACGATTGCCGGTATATGAACAGATTATTGACTATGTTAAAAAGCAAATTGTATCGGGTGAATGGGAATTAGGAAGAGAATTGCCCAGTCGAAGAGAATTTGCTAGTCAACTGCAAGTCAATCCGAATACTGTTCAAAGGGCATTTCGAGAAATGGAGGAGATGGGGTTGATTTCAACAGGAAATAATGTCATGAGTCGAGTGACAGATAATCCCGAATTAATTGGGCAATTAAAGCAAGAAATGTTACAAGAAGCGATACAAATTTTTGCAGATTCGATTTATCCATTACATGTTTCGAACGAGGAAGTCATGGAACAGTTGGAACAAGCGATGAAGAGAAGAGAGGGAGAGTAGCATGTTAGAAGTGAAACATTTACATAAGAGATTTGGCAACAAAACGGTGTTAAATGGAATTTCTTTCACAGCAGAACGTGGAGAAATTACCGTATTAATCGGAGTTAATGGGATTGGGAAAACAACGATTATGAATATGATCATGGGGTTAATTCCAATCAAAAAAGGGGAAGTAAGTATTGATGGACAAGTAATTATTGGAGATCGTTCGAAGAAGTTAGCTTACATTTGTGATCAAATTGTTGTGAATAAGGGCGAAACGATTTTTGAAGCGATGGCTTTTATGAGAACTTTTTATTCGAATTGGAATGATGAGAAAGCTAAAAAATTATTACATTTCTTCAAATTCAAAGGGAATGAAGTGATTCAACAATTATCAAAAGGAAATGTTGCAAAAGTTAACTTGTTATTAGGCTTATCCCTAGATGTTGATTTCGTATTAATGGATGAACCATTTTCTGGAATTGATATTTTTTCAAGAGAACAAATTGTACAATTATTTACTTCAGATTTATTAGAAGGAATTGGAGTTATTTTAACGTCTCATGAAATCGAAGATATTGAATATATTGTTGATAAAGCTATCTTACTAGATGAAGGAAAAGTGATTAAAGAATTTTACGCAGAACAAGTGCGTGAAGAAGAAGGTAAATCTATTGTGGATGTGATGAGGGAGGTGTATCAATCATGAAAAAGATTTTTAATTTATGGTTGTATGAGTTGGGAAAAAGTAAATTTATGTTAGGATTTCTAACGATTGTGTTTTTTGTCATTCAAGTTGCAGTTCATTTTATGCGTATTTTAAGAATAGAACCTAAAAATCTTAATGTCGAGGACACAAGAAGTGTGACGGATTTAGTGCAATCAAGATTTGGAATGAATTTATCACTGATGGCAGCTTTTATCATTATTATCATTGCTTCAGTTTATATTTGGGTCAAAGAATTTCGTAGTAAGGGGAATTTTATTAATCGATTATTCCTATTGCCGGGAAATAGAATGCAAGTGTATTTTGCAAAATTTTTAACGATTTTGTCTTACATTTTAGTGCTTCAAATAACACAATTTATCATTCTTGGAGTGAATAAGGCGCTACTAATTTGGAGATTCCCAGTTTTAGCAGATCATATTCAATACAGTGACTTCTTAAATTCGGGTTCAATGTTACAATATTTATTACCGTTAAATGGAACTGCATATTTGTGGTGTATGGCATTTTTAATGGTTGTCATTGTTTTCTTCTTCCAATTTGCGATTTTAGAAGAAGGGTTGAAAGCATATGGTTGGGCATTGATGGTGGCATCTTTAGTAGGATACTTTATTATTTGTTGTTTAATTTTAACAAGTTATGTTCAAGTGATGATAAACTTATCGTTTACTCAAACGGAGCAATATTTTGTGACAATCTTGTATGCAGTCGTGTTTATGGGTATTCATTGGTTCGTCGATTATTATTTATTAGAACATAAGGTCAGTGTTTAATGGGGGTGAGATTATGAAATCAATTAAATTTGCATGGGGATTACTCGTAATTGTTGTTGGGTTTCTAGTTTTAGGAATAGGGAATATGGTTTGGTCGTCAATGTCAGATGCTCCTTACACCATAGAAACTTCAGCAGAAGGTAATCAATATTTAAAAGGGACAGTTTTTGAAGTAGGAAAAGAAGGCGCAGGAAAAATCAGTAATAGTGTTTCGACCTCAGCCATTGTGGATGGGAAAGTTGAAAAACTATTTCAAACATTAGGGACTTGGAATGGACAGATGAGAGAACAAGCGACATTAAGCAAAATCCCTCTTTTGGAACGTTCATTACTTGTCAGTCATAGACATGTATTACAATTAGACAATTCTTCACTATTTTATGATATTCATTGGGCTTCATATTTCAGTAATACTGGAGACTTTACGTTTAATTATGCGATGTACTCGAATGAAAATAAACGAATCATTGAAAAACAAATTCC
>CAUSAK010000087.1:0-3331 GCA_963529535.1 uncultured Granulicatella sp.
TCTTATTAAGTGGCGTTATTGGTTTTGCCTTCTTCGGAACAATTGGTTTCTTAGATGACTTTATTAAAGTGTTTAAAAAACAAAATGAAGGGCTAAAGAGTCACGAAAAATTTGGGTTACAATTGATTGGAGCAGCTATCTTCGTAGTGCTTTTCCTTTTAAGCGGGAATGCACCATTAATTTACCTTCCAATCTTTGGTGAAGTAAACAGTATTATCTTGTTTGCGTTATTTACAATCATTTGGATCGCAGGATTTTCTAACGCAGTTAACTTAACAGATGGATTAGATGGGTTGGCAGCATCTACTAACATTATTGCATATGGAATTTATGGGATTATGGCATATAGAGCAGCGCAACATTCGATTGCAATTTTCTGTTTCTGCGTAGTCGGCGGTCTTCTTGGATTCTTAGTATATAACTGGAAACCAGCCAAAGTCTTCATGGGAGATGTTGGTTCATTGGCACTTGGAGCAGGTCTTGCGATTATCTCGATTATGCTTCATAAGGAATGGACATTATTGCTTGTAGGGATCATCTTTGTTTTGGAAACACTTAGCGTTATTTTACAAGTCGGTTCATTTAAACTGACAGGGAAACGTATCTTTAAGATGAGTCCAATTCACCATCACTTTGAAATGAGTGGTTGGAAAGAAGTGAAGATTGTTTCTGTATTTAGTGCAATCGGACTTATTGCAGGTTTAATCGTTGCATTTGTCTTTTAAGAGAATTAACATATTTTATTAGGAGAGCTGGTCATTTTTGCCCAGCCTTTCTCCATATACATATTAAAAACAAAAAATTGGAGGAATCATTGTGCGGAATACACATGCATTTGAAAATAAAAAAGTACTAGTCATCGGACTTGCAAAGAGTGGAGTGAGTGTAGCAAAACTATTACACCAGTTACATGCCGATGTGACAGTCAACGATAGAACACCACTTGAGGAAAGTGTAGACGCACAAGGATTGGTATCCGAAGGGATTAAAGTAGTCTCAGGAGGACATCCATTAGAACTACTCGATGAGCCCGTTGATTTCGTTGTGAAAAACCCAGGGATTCCATATTCAAATCCATTAGTAGCAAAAGCAGTTGAAAAAGGCTTGCCTGTATATACTGAAATTGAAATTGCACAACGTGTGATGGAAGGAACCGTACTTGGAATCACAGGTTCAAATGGGAAAACGACTACTACAACATTAACAAATCTAATGCTGAAAGAATCATTCCCTGAAAGAAGAACTTTTGCATGCGGAAATATTGGTGTTCCTTTATCACTACTTGCTGGTGATTCAAAAGAATCAGATATTTATGTCACTGAATTATCAAGTTTCCAATTAATGGGAATTGAGGAGTTTCATCCTAAAGTAGCGTGTATCGTGAATATCTTTAGCGCACATTTAGACTATCATGGATCTCGCGAAGAGTATGTAAAAGCAAAATTACAAATTACTAAAAATCAAACAGAAGAGGATTTCCTCGTTTATAATGCGGATTTTCCAGAGTTATATGAGTTTATTAAAGGACATACAAAAGCGACATTAGTACCTTTCAGCCGTAAATCTGTCTTAGAACATGGCGCTTATGCGGATGAAACTACGATTTACTTTAATGGGGAAAGAGTGTTGCCGCTTGAAGCCATTCAAGTACCTGGCGTTCAAAACGTGGAAAACGTGTTGGCAGCTGTTGCAATTAGTAAATTACAAGGTGCAACTAATGAAGGAATCGAAAAAGCGGTTCGTTCATTCCATGGCGTAAAACACCGTACACAATATGTGAAAACCATTGAAGGTCGTAAATTCTACAATGATTCAAAAGCAACGAATATTATTGCGACACAAACAGCATTACGTAGTTTTACAAATCAATCGGTTGTATTGATTGCTGGTGGACTTGACCGTGGAAATGGTTTTGAAGAATTAGAACCATCACTTGGAAATGTCCGTGAAATGGTCGTTTATGGAGAAACAAAAGAGAAGTTGAAAGCTACTGCTGAAAAACTATCTATTCCAGTAACCGTAGTTGAAACATTAGAAGAAGCAGTGCCAAAAGCCTACGCAGCAAGTCGTGAGGGTGAAATTGTATTGCTTTCACCCGCATGCGCAAGTTGGGATCAATTTGCCAACTTTGAAGTGCGCGGCGATTGTTTCATTGAAGCAGTAGAAAAACTGTAATTTATAGGAGAAAAAAGATGAGAGTATTAGTTTCAGGAGGAGGAACGGGTGGTCATATTTATCCAGCTCTTTCCTTAATGAATTATTTGAAAGAAAAAGATCCCTCAACAGAATTTCTTTATGTGGGGACTGAACGTGGGCTTGAGAGCACTATCGTTCCGAAAGCGGGATATGATTTTAAAACGATTAAGATTCAAGGAATCGTTCGTTCATTGTCACTAGAAAACTTTAAAACATTATGGTATTTCTGTACAAGCTATTTTAAAGCAAAAGAAATCGTGAAAGAGTTCAAGCCGGATATCGTTATCGGTACTGGGGGATATGTATGCGCGCCTGTATTATATGCCGCAGCAAACATGGGAATTCCAACGATTATTCATGAGCAAAACAGTTTAGCAGGAATCACAAACAAATTCTTAGCACGTAAAGTTTCTAAAATTGCGATTTGCTTCGATGCGGTTCGTAAAGACTTTAAGAAATACGAAGATAAAGTCGTAATGACAGGAAATCCTCGTGGACAAGAATTAGCCAATGCGACAAAAGATGATTCTTACTTAGCGTCTATCGGTATCCAAAAAGAAAAACCAATCGTATTGATTTTTGGAGGAAGCCGTGGATCGCTTCGGATGAATGAGTCATTTATCGAAACGCTTGATGAATTTGAGAAAAAAGATTACCAAGTAGTCATGGTGACAGGACAAGTGCATTATGACAAAATCAACAATCTCATTACAAGTTTGAAAAAACCATTGCAAAATATCACAGTTTTACCATATATTAATAATATGGTGCAAATGTTCCAAAATACAGACCTTGTTGTCTGCAGAAGTGGAGCAACAACATTGATTGAATTAACAGCACTTGGCTTACCAAGTATTTTAATTCCGAGTCCATATGTAACTGAAAATCACCAAGAAGCCAATGCAATGTCATTAGTAGAACGTGACGCTGCTACGATGATTTTAGAAAAAGACTTAAACGGTGAAAGTTTAGTCAAGGAAATCGATCGTATTATGAATGATGAAGCCAAACGCAAAGAAATGGCTGAAAATTCAAAGGCATTGGGAATTACAGATGCGTCAAGTCGACTTGAAACAATTATTCATTCTCTAGTGAAATAAGGATTAAGGAGGAGAATATGTTTAATCGAAAGAAA
>CAUSAK010000088.1:0-3302 GCA_963529535.1 uncultured Granulicatella sp.
GTTGGCGGGAAGGCACTTCATCATGAAGGTGTCTTTTTTTGTTTATATACATATTTTGTTTTTTATACATATTATAAAAGGTTAAGAGGTGAAAGGATTGACTCAACCAGTAATTTCAATTAAAAATATACATTTTAATTATCAGGATCAAGATACTAGAGAAACATTATCAGATGTATCGTTAGACGTTTTTGAGGGTGAATGGTTAGCTATTATTGGGCATAACGGTTCAGGGAAGTCTACACTTGCAAAAATGATGAATGGTTTGTTAGAAGCTTCAAGTGGAGAAATTTATATCGACGGTCAATTATTAACGGAAGAAACGGTTTATGAGGCACGTCGTAAAGTAGGAATGGTATTTCAAAATCCAGATAATCAATTTGTTGGAACAACTGTAGAAGATGATATTGCTTTTGGATTGGAAAATATTGGGATGCCACGTGAAGAGATGGTTCAAAAAATCAACGCTTCTTTAGAGATAGTTCGTATGACAAAATTTAAAGAAAAAGAACCAGCTCGTTTATCTGGTGGTCAAAAGCAACGTGTTGCGATTGCAGGAATGATTGCATTAGCACCAAAGGTAGTCATATTAGATGAAGCTACTTCTATGTTAGATCCTCAAGGGAGATTTGAAGTGATTTCAACGATTCAACAACTTCATAAAGAGAAGGGAATCACAGTTATTTCGATTACTCATGATTTAGATGAGGCAGCACAAGCGGATCGTGTACTATTAATGGAAGGCGGAAAAGTGAATCGTATTGGAAAACCTTCTGAAATTTTTGAAATGGGGACAGCATTAGTAGATAAAGGGTTAGATGTTCCTTTCTCGGAAAAATTAAAGGCAGTTTTGAAAGAAAAAGGTTTGAATGTTCCTAATGAGTATTTAGATGAAGAAGGGTTGGTGGAATGGCTATGGACATCCGTTTTAAACAAGTAGGTTTCGCTTATCAAGCGGGTACTCCTTTTGAAATGAGAGCATTACATGATGTAACGTTTTCAGTTAAAGATGGTTCTTATGTAGCTATTATTGGTCATACTGGTTCTGGTAAATCCACGATTCTTCAACATTTAAATGCTTTATTAAAACCAACTGAGGGGATTGTTGAATTAGGAGATAAAACGATTGATTCAACTACTGGAAATAAAGATTTAAAACCTTTACGTAAAAAAGTAGGGATTGTTTTTCAATTTCCAGAAGCACAATTATTTGAAGAAACTGTAGAAAAAGATATTGCTTTTGGTCCAAAAAACTTCGGAGTTAGTGAAGAAGAAGCGTTAAAAATCGCTGCTGAAGTTGTTAAAACGGTAGGATTACCTAAAGAAGTTTTAAAAAAATCACCATTTGATTTATCGGGTGGGCAAATGAGACGTGTTGCTATTGCTGGTGTATTAGCGATGAAACCAGAAGTGTTAGTATTGGATGAACCAACAGCAGGTCTGGATCCAAAAGGTCGTTTAGAAATGATGGAGATGTTTTATAAATTAAATAAAGAACAAAATATGACCATCGTTTTAGTGACCCATCAAATGAATGATGTCAGTGATTACGCAGATCATGTGATTGTGATTGAATCTGGAAATGTTGTAAAGGAAGGTTCACCTAAAGAAGTTTTCTCTGATGCTTCTTGGTTATTAGAAAAACAATTAGGGGTCCCAACAACTTTAGCTTTTGTTGAAAAATTAAAAGAAAAAGGTTGGTCTACAGATAAAATGCCTTTAACTTTAGATGAGTTAGCGAATGCTATCTTAGAAGAACGTGGGGTGAATGAATAAATGTTAGATAAATTATTATTAGGACGCTATTTACAAGGGGACTCTTTTGTTCATCAATTGGATCCACGAACTAAATTTATTTCTACATTTGTATTTATTATTATTATTTTCCTTGCGAATAATTGGTTAACGTATTTAATTTTAGCGATTTTCACATTGGTAGCTTTATTAGCTTCTAAAATTCCAATGAAGTTCTTTTGGAATGGTGTGAAACCACTATTGTGGGTTATTTTATTTACCGCTGTATTGCAAATGTTGTTTACAACTGGTGGGGATGTTTATTTTGAATGGAGCTTCATTAAAGTTACTTCATTTGGTGTCATTAATGCAATCTATATTTTCTTACGTTTTGTATTGATTATTTTTATTTCTACATTGATGACATTAACAACACCTCCTTTGCAAATTGCAGATGCGATGGAATCCATTATGAAACCTTTAGGAAAAATTGGTGTTCCTGTTCATGAGATAGCTTTAATGTTATCGATTGCTTTACGTTTTGTTCCTACATTAATGGATGAAGCTCAAAAGATTATGAATGCACAACGAGCTCGTGGCGTAGATTTTGGAGAAGGTAATTTATTTGAACAGATGAAAGCTATTATTCCGATTTTAATTCCATTATTTGTGAGTTCATTTAATCGTGCAGAAGATTTAGCGACTGCAATGGAAGCTAGAGGATATCAAGGTGGAACTGGTAGAACAAAATACCGTGTGTTAACTTATGGTAAGAAAGATGGAGTAACAGCTCTTACACTTGTTGTTTTAACAATTGCTTTAGTAGTTTTTAGAGGACAGTAATGAGTATGGAAAATGATTTAACACTATTAAGATATATATTAAGAAAAATCTATCATGCTGAAACACGAATGAAAAAATTAAAATCATGGATGATTTTTGATTTTTTTAGTGATAGTCTGATTTTAAATTGGTTCAAAAGAAGACAAATATCAGCATTGAATAAGGATTTAGCTGAAATCCAACATGGCGTTAGAAAACTTCAAAGAGACTTCCCCTACTTATTAGCAAACTCAAATTTACATATTTCGAATACAACTTGGGACTATATTTTTGATTTGTGGTTAGATAATGTTATCGTAGATTTTATGATTCATAAAAATGTACAAGAGATTTCGCGAAATTTAGATACGCTAAAAGTGGTAGTTGTCCGATTGATCAAACAACAATTAAATTAAAGACTTTCCCGTAGTAGTGTGATTATTTTTACTACGGGAAAGTCTTTTCCACTTTTCGAACAGGAATGTGGTACAATAAATCGAAGAAATCGTGAAGGAGGAAATCGAGTGGGATTTCGTTATAAAGTCATTTTAAGTTATGATGGAACGAATTATGTAGGGTTTCAAGTGCAAGAAAATGGCAATAGTGTTCAAGCAGAATTAAATAAAGCACTGAGAAAAATGACAAAGGGATTGTATATTCCAGTTTGTGGTTCTGGTAGAACAGATTCAGGTGTACATGCGAATGGACAAGTGATTCATTTTGATTATCCGACAAAAATTGAAGAA
>CAUSAK010000089.1:0-3292 GCA_963529535.1 uncultured Granulicatella sp.
TTCCTGAATCTCGCCGCGAGAGAAGTTTAGAATTAATTACGAATGAAACACAACGACTTATCCGATTAGTGAATGAAAATCTGGACTATGAAAAAATTCGTTCAGATCAAATTGTGTTAGTGAAACAAAATTTCTCGGGTTCAAATGCATTACAAAATGTTGTTGATCAATTACAAGAATTAGCTGTGAATAAGGGGAACGAATTGCGTTGTGAATGTCCAGAAGATTTTACAGTTTATGCGGACTATGATCGTTTTATTCAAATTTTAGTGAATATGACGAAAAATGCGAACCAATTTACAGATAATGGTCATATTTTGATTAAAGGTTGGAATGAAGATAATCATGCAATCGTTCAAATTATTGACGATGGAATTGGGATTAATGAAAAAGAAGTAGAAGCCATCTGGGAAAGATTTTATAAAGCAGATGTTTCAAGAAAAAATACAAAATATGGCGAATCTGGAATTGGACTAGCGATTGTTCATTCATTAATGAAGAGTCATCATGGTACGATTCAAACGGAAAGTGAAGTTGGAAAAGGGACCACTTTTACACTCACATTCCCTGGAAAAGAAGAAACAGAATAGAACAAATAAGATTTCTCTTAAATAGCAAGAATTACCACTAAAATAGATGAATGATGGTTTTGCTACATAGGAGAAATCTTTTTTTGAATGTGATAGACTTTATGAATTTGTAATCCAATGCAAACTGTTTTAAGATAGTAGAGTAATGAAATTAAAAGGGATGATCAATAGATGAAAGAAATTATTTTAAAAACAAAAGCAGCAAAATTAGTCAAAAAAGGCTCACCTTTATTAAACCAAGAGGATTTAGCACGTCCACTTGAAGCAAAAGAAGGTGAATGTGTACGTGTCTGTGATGAGAAAAAAGAATTTTTAGCAATGGCTTATGTAGGATTCCAACATAAAGGAATTGGTTGGGTCTATTCGAAAAAAGATGGTGAGACATTAACGCCTCAATTCATAAGAGAAATCTTTCAAAAAGCTGCACAAAAACGTTTTTCTTTAATGATGGACGAGAGTACAACAGCTTTTCGATTGTTTAATGGTGAAGGAGATGGACTTGGTGGAATTACGATTGATTGGTATGATGGATTTGTCGTAGTTTCATGGTATAGTGCAGGAATCTATCAATGGAAAGAGCTAATTATAGAACAATTACAAGAAGCGATTCCAAGTATTCAAGGCATTTATGAAAAAATTCGTTATGCTTCAAAAGAAAAATTACCGGAGAGTCAATTTGTAAAAGGAGTTCAGGCAAGTGAGCCTTTGATTGTTCAAGAAGAAGGTGTTCGTTATGCAACGTATCTTGATGAAGGATTGATGACGGGCATATTTTTAGATCAACGTGAAGTTCGTACGTTGTTAAGAGAAGACTATAGTGCTGGAAAAACGATTTTGAATTTGTTTAGTTATACGGGTGCTTTTTCGGTTGCTGCGGCAATGGGTGGTGCGATTCAAACGACGAGTGTGGATGTTGCTAATCGAAGTTTAGAGAAGACTCGGGAACAATTTGAAGTAAATGGGATTGATGCATCTGAACAAAAGATTTATGTGATGGATGTATTTGATTATATTAAATATGCTGTAAAGAAATCTTTAACGTTTGATACGATTGTGTTAGATCCTCCTAGTTTTGCTCGTACGAAGAAGAGAATTTTTTCGGTTGCGAAGGATTATGCTGGTTTAGTGGAGCAATTAGTTCCATTAACGGCAAAAAATGGGAATTTAATTTTATCGACGAATGCGGCAAATGTTTCAGAAAAGCAATTTTTAGAGATGATTCATAAGGGGCTTCGTTCTTCTGGGAGAAGGTATCGAATAGCGCATCAGAAGAAATTACCGATGGATTTTCCAGTGGCGTCACATGCACTGTTGAGTGATTATTTGAAGGTGATTTTTATAGAAATGGATGCGTAGGAATAGACTTCCTAATGTAGTAGTAATGGACGCCAGCAGCTTCGCAATCGCGAATCTCATGGCTAAAAATCGAGCCTAGGTCTCGATTTTTCCAGTAATAGAAGCCACAAGAATTGTGGTTTCTATTACCTATACTACTACGAGGAAGTCAATTCCTACTTTTTGTATAAGTGGGAGTACGTAAAGAAAAGGGACTTCCATATGTAGTAGTCAGGAAAAATCTTATTGTAAGGAGATCTATCTTTCATCAAAATTACAGATTTTGCAAAATGTAAGCGCTAAGTTGTCATAAATTAGAGAACAATTAAATTTTTTTAAAAATTTTTTTAAAAAAACACCAAAAAAATTAAAAAAAACAATTGCACGAATTGTCAGAATATTATATAATCTTCTCATCACTTAAAAAAGAACACGAAATGAGGGATTATGATGAATTTTAAAAAATTTGGATTAGGATTGGTATCAGCAGCTATTTTAGCAGGATGTAGCGCAGGTGGCGCATCAAATGGTAACACTGTAAAAATCGGTGGTAACTTTGAGTTAACAGGTAACGTAGCCGCTTATGGTATCGCAATGGATAACGCTGTTAAATTAGCGGTTGAACAAAAAGGAAAATTATTAGATAAGGAATTAAAATATGTTTCTTACGATAATAAATCAGAAAAAACAGAGGTAGCTTCTGTAGCTAAAAAATTAGTTTCTGAAAAAGTAGCCGGAGTTGTAGGACCAGCTCCAACCGGAGATGCTCAAGTTTCAATTCCAATCATGGAACAAGCGAAAATTCCAGCAGTATTCCCAGCAACAACAGGGGACGGAATTACATTAAAAGATGCGAAAAACCCAGAATCAGTATATGACTACATCTTCCGTGTATGTTTCTCTGATAATTATCAAGGGGTTGTGGGTGCAGGATTTGTAAGCCAAAAATTCCCAAATGCTAAAGTTGCAATATTACAAGACTCAGCAAGTGATTATTCTAAAGGTTTAGCAGAAGCATTCGAAAAAACATATACAGATGCTAAAATCGGTGGACAAATTGTTGCGAAAGAAACTTATCAATCAAAAGATACAGACTTCCAAGCAGTATTAACTTCACTAAAATCAAAATCATTTGATGTATTATACATCCCAGGATACTATGAAGAAGTTGGTTTAATCATCAAACAAGCTCGTGAATTAGGAATCAATCAACCAATCGTTGGTGGAGATGGATTATCAAGTGAAAAATTAGCAGAATTAGCTGGTAGCAAATCAAACTTAACAAATGTCTTCTATACAACTCACTTCTCAACTAAGAGTACAGATGCAGATGTTCAAGAATTCATCAAAGCATATAAAGAAAAATA
>CAUSAK010000090.1:0-3093 GCA_963529535.1 uncultured Granulicatella sp.
TCAAAATCAGGACGTGCTTTCTTCTATTTTTGAGACTTTATGCCCAGCCTCTTATTTGTTTTAAATGGAATCAAGTTCATTACGGATTATTCTGTTGAGAATTTTGACTACTTATTTCATTTTTTTCAGCTTCTTTTGTTGTTGCAGTACTTGACTCTTGAGAATTATCTGGATTGTTAGTAGGAGTTGTTTTCTCTTTTTCTTCAGATTTAATTCCTAGTTTTAACTCTTGCTCAACTGGATCAGATGTTTTGTCTTTAATAGTAACAGTTAAACTAATTCCTACTGATTCTCCTGTTATATTCTTAAAGGTAACACTTGTTTTATCAGTAGTTTGAGATTGTCCGGCAGCTGTAATTGTATAAGTTGGTTTATCTTTGTCTGCTTTAACTGCATTCCAACTTACTTTTAGTTCTTTTTTGTTTACATCATAGGTAACATTTAATCCTGTTGGAGAATCAATTTTTTCTTCTACATATTCATGTGTTGGTAATGCTCCTTTAACAAATAATTCAGTACTAACTTTGTCCGAGGGAGTTTTTTCATTTGCTAATGCCAATGGATTAGAACCGACCACGATTTTTGATGATACAACACTAGATGGTTGTTCCCAATCTTTTGCTGAAGTTTGTTTCATGGCAAAATTCATTAAATGACTATAAATCCATTTTGAATAATTTGATTCAGTAATGGATAATCCATGACCTTTCGTATAAGGATTATCATATCCTGTCCAAACAGAAATCGTATAAGTAGGAGAGTATCCAATAAACCAAGAATCTGGAATGACAAATTCATTTTCTGACGCTCCAACAGCACGTTTTTGCTCTGGAGTATAGTTAGTTGAACCTGTTTTTGCGGCTTGAGGAATATTTCCCATTCGTAAATCATTTGCAAATCCATAGACAAAACTATCCTTTAAAATATTTGTAATCATGTATGCTGTTGAATCTTTCATTGCTTGATGTTGTTGCGGTGTAAATTGAAATACCTGTCCATCACGTGTAGTTATTTTTATGACAGTATAAGGTTTGGAATATGTTCCATAATTTGCAAATGCTGAGTAGGCAGCAGCCATTTTTAACGGAGATAAATTTGCCCCAATTGAATTACTTTCAACTAAAGATTCTTTTCCATCATTGATTACGGAAAGTTCTAATTTTTTAAGGAAAGCTTGAATATTATCAACTCCAACCTCTTTAAACGTTTGATAAGCAGGAGTGTTACGAGAAAATACTAACGCCTTTCTTAAGGTTAAACTTCCCATATATTGATTATCCCAGTTGTTTAATTCAAATCCACTAGAGTATTTTGTAGGTTTATCAACTAAAGTTTGTCCGGTTGAATAATTAAGATATTCTATTGCAGGTCCATAATCAATGATTGGTTTAATGGTTGAACCTGTACTTCTATCATTTTGAATAGCACGGTTATAGGCTAATAAATTGGTTTGCTTTCGTCCACCATTAATGGCTCTTATGGCCCCAGTTGTAGAATCTAACATGACAACGGCATTTTGAATTTCCTCATCTACATATTGAACATATTTATTTGTATTTAAAATTTCATATAAATGATTTTGTGCTGCAGAGTCAGCAGTTGTTTCAATGGTTAAACCATCTGAATAAATATCTAAACCTGTTTTATCTTTTACCTCATCAGCAACCATTGTTAAAAATGAGTCAAAAATTAAACGATTATCATCTGTTGAAACTTGTTCATGTTCAGAAATTAAACCTTCGTCAATTGGAGTTGTTTTAGCCTCTTGTAATTGTGCATCGGTTAATTTTCCATTATCTTTCATCGCTTGTAACACAAGGTCTCTACGATTTTTAGCTTCTTCAGGGTGAGCGTATGGGTCATAGGAATTCGGAGCTTGTGGCATTCCTGCTAGTAGCGCTAATTGCGGAATAGTTAAATCTTTTAATTCCTTTCCAAAATAGAAATTTGCAGCAGTTCCAAAACCGTAAGTATTATTGGCCATATAAACTTTATTTAAATAGTAGGTCAATATTTGTTCTTTTGAAAATTCTCGTTCAATTTGTAAAGCTAATAAAATTTCTTGAATTTTACGTTTATAAGTTTGGTCTTCTTTTTTAGTAGAAAAGACAGATAATTTAATTAATTGTTGTGTAATCGTACTACCACCTTGTGTGATATGTCCGGCACGAAGGTTTCGAATAAAGGAACCTAAGATTCGGATTGGATCAATCCCTATATGAGCATAATAACGTTTATCTTCAATTGAAGTAACAGCATCTTTTAATCCTTGTGGAACTTCTTCAGGTTCGATTAAATCACGATTTTCCCCGCCCAATTTAGTGATGAGTTCTTGGTTCATATCTAATATTTGAGTTTCTGTAGCTCCTTGAAGGTCACTAGCAGTAATTTCAGGTGCAGTAGAAGCGTAATAGAAAAATACTCCTGCAACTCCGATTGTTAGTATGCTAATTAGTAAAAAGAGAGCTATCAATATTTTTTTCCAAATTGATTTCTTTTTACCTTTTTCTTGTTTTTTTGTCTTACTATGTTGTGTACGTCTTGTGCGGCGTGTTTCTGGCATAGAATACCTCCTAAATGTTATCAATCAATTGATCAACTATTGGAATATAATCTAAAATCGATTGAATGGTTAATAAAATCGGATTTCCATATTTTTTAATATAGGTTAATGGAATGGATTTTTTATTGGTTTTATTTTCTTTAATAAATGAAAGTAAATATTGGCTCTCTAATAAATAGTATTCATTTAATGAAGAAAAGTAAAAAATAACAAAGACAATACCACCTTGAAAAATACATTCTTCCATGTGTTGTAATTGATGTTCATGTATATTTATAAACGGAAACGAGGTTTTATTTTTCGTTTCTTTTGCTTCAAAATCAATATAGCAACCTCGATACACCCCATTATAGTCAGTAGTAGAAGCGTGACGATAATAGGCTTCTTTAATGACAGCCGCACTTCGTTTAGGATAATCCACTTTTACTACTTGGATTGGAGTGGGTTTCTTATGAATCACTGCTATTTTTTTTGTTCGATAATAATCGTTTGTTTGATTCAATAAAGTTTCTAAGAACATTCCACGACTA
>CAUSAK010000091.1:0-3069 GCA_963529535.1 uncultured Granulicatella sp.
GCTTCTGGATAAAATTCACGCACAATTGTCGCACAACGATGACATAATGTTGGAGCATCTTCTAATGTTCCGACTTCTACTTTCACTGCACGACAACGTTGACAAGTTTCCCCTTTTGCATGTTCAACAACAACCGAAACCCCTTCACCTTGAACTGCATTTTCAGGAACTGCAGTTCCTACAGGAGCGGCTTCTAATTGACTAACAATGAATAATTGAGCAACATCCGTTTGTAAACTGTCTAATAAATCAGCCACTTCTTGAGTTGGATATAGTGTAACTTTTGCTTCAAAGTTTTTACCAATTAATTTTTCATTACGAGCTTCTTCTAATGCTTTAAGAGCTGTATTACGGACTTTAAAGAATTCAGCCCAACGAGCTAAAATAGCTTCTTCGTCTTCATAATGAGTTACTTCAGGGAATTCTGCTAATTGAACATAAGCTTCCTCTTCTTTTAAGTATTTCCATACTTCTTCTGTTGTATGCACTAAAATTGGACTCAATAATTTTGTTAATTTTACTAAGATTTCATACAATACTGTTTGCATTGCACGACGTTCAAAGCCATTTTCTTGATCAATATACACAACATCTTTAGCAAAGTCTAAATAGAATTGTGATAAGTCAACCGTACAGAAGTTAATAACCCCTTGGTAAACTGTTGAGAATTGATAGTGATCATATGCTTTACGAATACTATCTACTAATTGATTGAATCGTACTAACATATATTGATCCACTGTACGTAAATCTTCAAATGCTACTGCGTGAGCTTTAGGATCAAAATCAGTTGTATTTGCCAACATAAATCTCATAGTATTACGGATTTTACGGTAAACTTCTGATACTTGATTTAAAATTTCATCACTAATACGAACGTCTGACTCATAGTCCACAGAACTTACCCATAAACGAATAATATCTGCCCCTTTAGTCTTCATTTCTTTAGCTGGAGAAATAACGTTTCCTAGTGATTTACTCATTTTCTTCCCTTCTCCATCCATTACGAATCCTTGAGAAAGAACTGCTTTATAAGGCGCTTTTTTATGAACCGCAACACTAGTTGTTAAACTTGAGTTAAACCATCCACGGTATTGGTCACTACCTTCTAAATACATATCCGCTGGGAATGATAATTCTTCACGAGTTCCTAAAACTCCAGCATGAGAACTACCTGAGTCGAACCATACATCCATGATATCTAACTCTTTTGTAAAGATACCATTTGGAGAATCTGGATGAGTGAAGCCTTCTGGTAATAAGTCTTTTGCATCCCATTCAAACCATACATCTGAACCATGTTTTTCAAAAATTTGAGCAACATGTTCTGTTGTTTCAGGCGTAATAATTGGTTCACCATTTTCAGCATAAAATACAGGTAACGGCACTCCCCATACACGTTGACGAGAAATTACCCAGTCTCCACGGTCACGAACCATGTTGTAAATACGAACTTGACCAGAAGGGTGATACCATTTAACGTCGTTTTCAATCACATCTAAGATTTCTTGACGGAATGCATCAATTGAAGCAAACCATTGAGGTGTCGCACGGAAAATAACTGGTTTTTTCGTACGCCAGTCATGTGGATAGCTGTGTACAAAATAACTTAAGTTTAATAATGCACCTTTTTCAGTTAATAAATCTGTAATCACTTTATTCGCATCTGCATAGAACATACCTTCAAATCCAGGTGCTTCATCTGTATAACAACCTTGGCTATCTACTGGAGACAATACTGCTAAATGATATTTACGAGAATAATAGAAGTCGTCTTCCCCGTGTCCAGGAGCTGTATGTACTAAACCAGTACCCGCATCTAATGTTACATAATCCCCATTCATTACTAATGATTCACGTTCATAGAATGGATGCCACGCAGTCATATATTCTAATGCGCTACCTGGGAATTCTTGTAAAATTTCTACATTTTCCCATGATAAAGTAGCTGTTAATGATTCTACTAAATCCTTAGCAACAACAAATGTACCAGCAGAAGTTTTCACTTGTGCATAAATATAGTCTGGATGAACGAAAATTCCTAAGTTTGCAGGAAGTGTCCATGGAGTTGTTGTCCAAATAACAAATGAAGTATCTTCACCCAATAAGCCTTTTCCATCTTTTACTTTGAATGCTACATAAATAGAAGCACTTTCTACATCTTTATATTCGATTTCTGCTTCAGCTAATGAAGATTCACTAGATGGAGACCAGTAAATTGGTTTTAATCCTTTATAAATATAGCCGTTTTCAGCCATTTTACCAAATACACGAATTTGTTCTGCTTCGAATTCAGGTTTTAATGTTACATATGGATTATCCCATGTACCAGTTACACCTAAACGTTTAAACACTGTTCTTTGATTGTCGATTTGACGCCAAGCATATTCTGCACATAATTTACGGAATTCTGCTACTGACATTTTTTTACGATCAACACCTTCAGCATTTGCTAAAGCTTGTTCAATTGGTAAGCCGTGTGTATCCCAACCTGGAACAAATGGAGCACGGAATCCGCTCATTGATTTACTACGAACGATAAAGTCTTTTGAAATTTTATTTAACGCATGTCCCATATGAACATCCCCATTCGCATATGGAGGGCCATCATGTAATACGAAAGAAGGTTTGCCTTCATTTTTTAACTGACGTTGTGCATAAAGGTTTGCTTCTTCCCATTCTTGTTGATAATCGATTTCTTTTGTAGGTAAATTCCCACGCATTGGAAATTCTGTTTTTCCAATTTGCAATGTTTCTTTCATTTTCATTGCATTTCCTCCTTTGTCTATAAAATAAAAAATCCCCTGCAAAAGCAGGGGCGAAAGTTTCGCGGTACCACCCAAATTCTTGAAAAGTATTCAGTACTTTTCAACTCGGTAAATTGTTAACGCTATTTAGGCGATATTTCTTACTATTATTTCGGAAATATATCTCAGAGATGATTCTCTATCTTTGAGGGACATGCTAAACTCTCACCAATCATTAGCTCGCTAATTGTTTCAAAAATAGAACGTTCTCTTCTACGAATATCAAAATAATACGCTATTTTTATTAAAAATGCAAGTAGTT
>CAUSAK010000092.1:0-3017 GCA_963529535.1 uncultured Granulicatella sp.
TATTTAGATGGGAAATTATTACAACAAACTTTAGTAGAAGAAAGTTTAGCAAGGGTAGGATATGCTCATCCACCGAATACAACGTTGTTAAAAGACTTACAAAAAGTTGAAAATCAAACGAAGAAGAAAAAGAAAAATATTTGGGAAAAAGATGGTTATGTAACAAATCGTGGATTTGATACAAGTGTGTACTAATATGATATTTACTTCTATTTATGATATAATTTTTCCAATAAGATAAAGGTCTATTGAATTTTAGAGGTAACGTTATGAAAAAAAGAAGTGTTTTGGTAACAATTTTATTTTTGTTTTTTTTGGTAGTTGTCTTTAGTGTCTTTTTCAATGATAAAAAGATGATTGCAGTATTTGCATCTATTGGAGCAGCTATTTATGCAGCAACTATTAAAAGAATCAAAGATTCCGAAAACAAATAACTAATTAAAAACTAAGTACAAAATATAGTGCTTAGCTTTTTTATATTTACTCTGTTTTAAAGCTGTTTTTGCCTTTATATCAAGGTTTAGACGATTTATACTACAACAGTTTTATCCCAATATATTGTGTCAATAAAAATAAAATAAAAAATTTAAGCACAATATATTGTATTTCACTCTAATATGAGGTATCATACTACCTGTATGAAAGAAAAGGGAGAGATGTTTATGTCAAATCGTCAAATTACACTATATTCAAAACCAAATTGTATGCAATGCAATTTTACAAAACAATTTTTTGAGGATAACCAAGTACCATTTGTCATCAAGGATGTGTTTGAATCGGAAGAAGCTTTAGAAGAAGTGAAAGCATTAGGTTTCCAATCCTTACCAGTGATTGTAGCAGACGGAATTGAACCATTCTTTGGTTTCCGCCCAGATATTTTGGAACAATTAGTTGGCTAAGAATTTAACATTGAATTTATAAAACGATTTTTCTGCGTAGCGAGTTGCTACAAACAGAAAAATCGTTTTATTTTTGTTTACAAATTCATCGTTATATGGTTAAGTTAAAGGGAGTAAACGATAGGAGGTTCTTATGAGTTTCGAAGTCATTCTTACAAAAGAAACAAGTGCAAAAGTTTCGCATATTGCTACAAAAATTGCAGATTGGTTGAATCAATCTAGCATAAATCAAGTTATTTATCTTGTACCAGATCACATTAAGTTTTCTGCAGAATTAGAAATGATTCAACAAGTGGGGGAATTATTACAACAACCAAAGAATTCATATGCAGTAACGAAAATGCAAGTTTATAGTTTTAAGCGATTAGCCTGGTATTTTTTAAGAGATCATGCTGCATTGCAACGTCCTTCTTTATCCAAAGTCGGAATTTGTATGATTTTACAAAAAATCTTATCCGAATATCAAGATGAATTAGTACTTTTTAATAAAGAATCTCGTCATAAAGGATTTATTGAACGATTATCTGCTGTCATGCAAGAATTTCGTTTAGGTGGAATCGAAGTAGAGGACTTCACTGAGTGGTTTGAACAAGATTTTTATGAAGAAATTGACCAACGTTTGAAAGAATTTGGCATCATTTATAAACATTATTTAGAATATTTAAAACAAGATTTTGTTCAATCTGAAGATTTATTACGTATATTAGCGCAAGAAATTTCATCTATGGATTTATCAAATTCGTATGTTGTAATTGATCAATCCTATCATTTAAATGCAATGGAATTAGAAGTGATTGATGCTTTAGTGAAATCATGCGGAGGAGTAGAGTTTTATACGACTGCAACAACTGATGCCTTTAAACCAAAAGAAACGCTAGAATCTGGTTTATTTGATTCCAATCGCCAATTAATTTCAAGATTGTTAACATGGTTAATGATTGATGAAAGTAAACCTGTTTTACAAGAATTAAAAGAGAGCAATACGACTTATCATCATGACTTTTTAGAACTTGAGCAATATTGGTTAGAAACAAGTGGTGGTCTTGAAACTTCTTCTGAATATTCATCTAAGAAAATCGATGCGTTACAGTGGACGACTTATGAAGATGAACGTCAGGAAATCCAAGAAACATTAGCAACGATTAAAACATTAGTCGATAGTGGTAAATATCGTTATCAAGATATTCAAATTTTATCGAGAAATTTAGAAGAACAACAAACTCTCTTACAACCTTTATTAGAAACGTATCAAATTCCATATTTCATGGATTTATCAGATACAATGGAGCATCATCCACTCATTCAAGTACTAGATGCAATTTTTGCTATCCAGAAGCATTTTTGGCGTTATCATGACATAATGAACCTATTAAGAAGTGAATATTGTTTCTGGCCCTTAAATCGAGCAAATTTAGAGAATAAGCATAATGAGGAAGTTACGCTAAGAGATGCCTTGATTCACTATCGTCAAACATTAGACGAAACGGAAACGATTATACTAGCTCAAGGCTATGAAGGAAAAGATTGGATTTCAAGTAAAACATGGAATTATCAAGTTGAAAATATTGATGAAGATAGCTTAAGTAGCAGAGAAGTTCTAGTCCATCAACAATTAACACAAGCACAAGAACTACGAGAACAAATCGTCTCTTTATTAGAACCATTTTATAAAAAATTAGATAAAGTTGAGACAACAAAAGAAGCGATAACTCTTCTATATCAATTATTAGAAAAAATTGGTGTAACGGAAGCATTCTTATATTGGAGAAATCATGCTGCCAATATTGGGGATATCCAGACAGCTCGTAGACAGGATCAAGTATGGAATGAATTTTTAAAATTATTAGAGGAGTATGTTTATATTTTTGGAGATGAACCGTTTGATTGGGAAATCTTCCAATTATTATTACATACCGGATTCGAACATACACACTATAATATGGCTCCATCTACTTTAGATCAATTAACTTGTACGGGAATCGATTCTGTTCGTTATTCTCCTAAAAAGGTTACTTTTGTGATTGGTTTATCGCAAGGCGTCCTTCCTCGAATGGAAGAGGAGAGTGGTCTAATGACAGATGAAGAAAGAGAGTATTTATTAAGTAAATTAGATAGTGG
>CAUSAK010000093.1:0-2989 GCA_963529535.1 uncultured Granulicatella sp.
AAACGATTAATCGGTAAATCAAATTCTCCAATATACTCCACTAATATTGGATCAAAAGATTGTTTAAACTTAGTAATTCCTGTATGGTCTTCCGCATTACTTGAAACTCCAAACATATCATAATGACGAATACCTTTTTCATCATACAATTGTTGCATAATCCATGTTTGTAAAGCTTTATTTGCATTTAAACCTGCATCATCTGTAATATTCGCTCCATATAAATAATACGCCGTTTCTTTATACGTTGCGACAAATGCTCCACTCAACACTTTTCCATTTGGATACTCTTCGCATAGAGAAGCTAATTCAATTACTTCTCGTTCGTACTTTTCAATGTTTTTTAGTAGAATTTCTCTTTGATTCGTTAAATTCATTTTCCTTTTCTCATTTTGAGTTCTTTCAATTTGAGAAGTCATTTTTTCCACTTCAGCTTTAACTTGCTTAATCCTATTTTCTTCAAATTCTTTTGCGACATGATAATCAATTTTTGCAAAATATAAATCCATCATATCATGTGCATGTAATGTTTCATAGATCGTTGTTAAATACTCTTTACTTCTTGCAATATATTGATCCCGCTCAGCAGTAATACGATTTAACACTTCATAATCATCAATATCCTCGATGCTCCCTTTATAACAAACAACTCCACGTTTTTGTGCCATTGTAACTTTATATCTTTCTTTAGCAGAAAAAGTATCTAAAATCCCTTTCCCTTTATCTTCTAATTCTACAATCATCGTCATTCTTGGCTGAATTCCATCAAATCCCAAGTCTAGCGGTTGACTCACAAATCCTGATTCTAACAATAATTGGCGAATGGCTTCTTGATTGATTCCATCTTCTACAATTGAAAAGTCATTTAATCGTTCTCTCCACATAATTTCAGGATCAATTTTAAACCCAAATGCTCGTTTTTGTTTTAAATAAGCTTTCAAAGCTTGAATCACTTCTTTAAATTGTTCTGCATTATGATAATCCGTCACAATCCCTCTAGGAGCATACGCTAAATATCTTTTCACAACAGGAAGGGCACGGTATAAAATCATCGTCGCTGCAACTGGTTCATCTTGTTCATTCATCACAAAAAGAAGGTCATTACTCCATTCTCCTCTTGTTTTCACTTCTCCCCATTCCGGAGTTTGAAAAAGAGTATGGTTTCCTTGAGTTTGTAAAAACTCATGATATTCTGCTGTAGAATTTCTCATATCTTTAATATACATCTCTAACTTCCTCTCAAGTGTTGTCATTGAATAGTATGACACTTATATAGTGGATTGTCAAAAAAACTAAGCAAATTTCTTATATTGCATACAAAAAAGCCAAGCTTTCGCTCGGCTTTTCCCATCTATTAAAATAGTTTTAAATATTGATCTAATTCCCATTGTGTGACTTGTGAACGATACGCTGCCCATTCGAATTTTTTCGCTTCCACAAAGTTACTGTAAATATGCCCACCTAATGCATCTTTTACAACTGTGTCAGCTTTCAAGCAATCAATCGCTTCTGCTAAACTACTTGGAAGATCATCAATTCCTACTTCTTTTCTCTCTGCTGTTGACATTGCATAAATATTGCGATCAACTGGAGCTGGAACTGGTAATTTTTCACGAATTCCTTCTAACCCAGCACGTAAAATAACTGCCATTGCTAAATAAGGATTTGCTGCTGGATCCACACTTCTTAATTCGATACGAGTAGAAAGTCCTCTTGCTTCAGGAATACGAATTAATGGAGAACGGTTTTGAGCTGACCACGCAATATATACAGGCGCTTCATATCCAGGTACTAAACGTTTATACGAATTGACTGTAGGATTACAAATCGCTGTTAAAGCTTTTGCATGTCTCATTACTCCAGCAATGAAATAACGACAGGTATCACTTAGTCCATGTTCATCTGTTGGGTCATAGAAGGCATTATTTCCTTCTTTATCAAATAATGATAAGTTGAAATGCATCCCGCTACCTGCAATTCCAAATACTGGTTTTGGCATAAAGGTTGCATGCAATCCATGTTTACGAGCAATCGTTTTAACGACTAATTTAAAAGTTTGAATATTATCGCACGCTGCTATAGCTGGTGCATATTTCCAGTCAATTTCATGTTGTCCTGGTGCTACTTCATGGTGACTGGCTTCAATATCAAAGCCAATCTTTTCTAACTCTAATACGATTTCACGACGACATTCTTCCCCTAAATCGACTGGAGCTAAATCGAAGTAACTTCCTTGGTCATTTCCTTCAAGCGTTGGTTCTCCGTTTTCATCTAGTTTGAATAAGAAAAATTCTGGCTCTGGTCCTAAGTTAAAATTAGAAAATCCTAAGTCTTCCATTTCTTCTAAAATACGTTTTAAGTTTGAACGTGGATCTCCTGCAAATGGTGTTCCATCTGGTTTGTAAACATCACAAATTAAGCGCGCGATTGTTCCGTGTTTACTACTCCATGGGAATACAACCCATGTATCTAAATCAGGGTATAAATACATATCACTTTCTTCAATACGAACAAAACCTTCAATGGACGAACCATCGAACATCATTTTATTCGATAATACTTTTTTCAATTGAGTAATTGGCACTTCAACATTTTTAATCGTTCCTAAAATATCCGTAAAAATCAAACGTAAATAACGAACGTCCATTTCCTCAACTTGTTTTAAAATTTCTTCTTGTGTGATTGTCATTTTTCTCCACCCCTATAATAATTTCTCTTGTCCAGATAATCTTCCAATATGCATAATTTCGTTATACAAAATTCGTCGAACATCTTCATCCGTTAATCCATCATTTGTCGATGGTTTTTCTAACGGATTTTTCTTTTTATTCGAATAAATTTTTTGAATCGCAACAATGGTTAATCCATCCGCCAAGTAGTCTTTGATTTCTAATAATCGATCTACATCATTTAACGAATACATTCTACGATTAGTGTCTGAACGTTCTGGTGTAATTAAACGTTGTTCTTCATAGTAGCGAATTTGTCT
>CAUSAK010000094.1:0-2938 GCA_963529535.1 uncultured Granulicatella sp.
GCAATATTAAATTGCTCGATCACTTTTTTCATTAAATCTTTTTGTGATTGACTCATGGTTTCCTCCTTTTTTATTACATAAGAAGAGTGCTCCACCATCGTAGAGACACTCTCTTGTCTAATTAAATAATTTCATAATATCGTTCCATGTTACAAGAAGCATTAACGCAAAAAGGAAAATAGCTCCCGCAATCGTTAAATAACCTTCTTTTTCTGGATCGAGTGGTTTCTTACGAATTCCTTCGATAACATTCAGAACTAGTTTTCCACCATCAAGTGCTGGAATTGGTAAAAGGTTCATTACTCCAAGGTTGGCACTAATCATTCCCATGAAAGCAAGTAAATCAATGAACCCATTTTTAGCCACTTGCGATGTCATAGAATAAATAGCAACCGGTCCACCTAGTTGATTTAAATTAAACCCACGTGTAAAGAGTGAGCCTAATGCCGAGAGCACTAATACAACTACTGAAACAGTTTGAGTAAAGCCATAAGCAAGGATGGAAAGAATATCATTTTTAAGAATTCTTGTGACGCCAAATTGTCCCACTTTTGAACCGTCAGACGCTTCCACTGCCTTCGGTGTTACTTGAACTTCTTCTGTTTTACCATTGCGGTCAATCGTAACTGCTAAAGCTTTATCCGCACTAGAACGAACAATTTTTGTCATTTCATCCCATGAATGAATCTCAACACCGTCGATAGAAAGAACCTTGTCTCCCTCTTTTAGACCAGCCACTTGTGCAGCCGAGTCTTCAGTTACTTGTCCGATAATCGCATCATTAGTTGGTACTCCACCTTGCATGAATCCAACAATAATAAATACTAAAATTGATAAAATAAAGTTGTTCATTGGTCCAGCAGCATTTGTTTTAATTCTGTTCCATAATGTTGCTGAATTGAACTGACGCTCCACTGGCGCAACGACTACTTCTGTTCCATCAGATTCAACAATTGTTGCAGTCTTCGAAACTGTTAGTGTCACTTTTTCTTCTGAATTAATGAAGTAACCAGTTAATGTCATATCCTTATGTAAGTCTGCATCTTCGATTTGGAAAGGTACAGAATTCTCGATAATGAGTTTATCGTCAAAATTTAATTTTTGAACAATATTTTCACTATCTAGGACGATAGTAATCATCATCCCGGGTTTGATTTCTTGTTCATCTTCATCATGACCAGCCATACGAACATATCCACCAATTGGTAATAAGCGAAGCGTATATACTGTTTCTCCCTTACGAACTTGGAAGATTTTCGGTCCCATCCCTATCGCAAATTCGCGAACTAAGATACCTGCTTTTTTTGCAAAATAGTAATGACCAAATTCATGAATAATCACGATGATGCTAAATACGAATAAAAATGCTATTAATCCTTGCAATTATTTCACCTCTTTTAAATATCCCCAAAGAATTTAAATACAATCTGGAACATTAACATAGCAAAGAATGTTGAATCGAAACGGTCCAATACTCCTCCATGCCCTGGGAATAAGTTTCCAGAATCTTTTATGTTAAATTGTCGCTTGTATGCCGACTCTACTAAATCACCTAATTGTCCAAAAATGGATAAGCAAACCATTAAGAGCACAAATTCAAATACTGAAAATTGAACTGGATTATAAAATGGAACTACCAATAATCCTAATAATACAGAGCCAAGTACGCCACCAATAGACCCTTCAATTGTTTTATTTGGGCTAATATCTGGAGCTAACTTGTGTTTCCCAAACTGACGTCCCGCTAAATAAGCAAATGAGTCCGTTCCCCAAATGACAATAAAGACAAAAATTGCCATCCCAAAACTAATACTTCTAACAAATAGAATTCCAGAGAATCCACCACCGACGTATAAAGAAATCAGCGAACAAAACGCTGCATCTTCAAACGAAAATCGGTCACTCTTATAAACCGTTAACGTCATCAGTAACATCACCATTAAGAAATAAAAGAAGAAATAGTCAATTCCTCTTGGCAGGGCCACAAGTGGCTTCTGTGAGAATAAAAATGATAATGTTGCCAGTAATGTCAAAAGTCCTTCAATAGAGAAAATATTCATTTTCTTCATTTGGAAGAATTCATAAATCGCAACAATCGCCAACATTGCTAAAAGTGTTCTAAGCCAAAGGTCGCCTACAAAAAGAATTGGCAAGAATATACCTAAAGCAATAAGTGCGGTAATGACACGTTGTTTCATCTATGCAAGCCCTCCATAACGACGATGTCTTCCTTGGTACGTCAGAATGGCTTTATGTAAATCTTCTTCTGAAAAGTCTGGCCAGAAAATATCCGTAAAGTAATATTCACTATATGCTAATTGCCATAATAAAAAATTACTTAAACGCACTTCTCCACTTGTACGAATCATTAAATCTGGATCTTGTAAGTTTCCAAGGAAACTTGTTTGTAATTTGCGAGCAAAAGCCTCGTCATTAATATCTTCTACTGAGATTTCTCCAGATTGAACCTCGTTTGCTAAAGCTTTCGTTGCTTCGATGATTTCAGCACGTGAGCCATAATTGAGAGCAAAAGTTAGAACCATTCCAGTATTCTCTTTTGTATCTTCAACGGCTTTTAGCACTACTTTTTTTGTTGATTCAGGTAATTCATCAATAAATCCAATTAGTTGGATTTTCATATTTCTTTCTTGAAGTTCAGGCATAAACGTTCCAAAGAAATCTCCTGGTAGTTTCATTAAGAAACTTACTTCTTCTGTTGGACGTTTCCAGTTTTCAGTACTAAATGCATATAAGGTCATCGCCTTTACTCCTAATTCATCAGCAGCAATTGCGATTCGTTTTACCGTACTCATTCCTTCTTTATGTCCCGCAATTCTAGGAAGATTGCGCTTCTTTGCCCAGCGACCATTACCGTCCATAATCACAGCAATATGTTGTGGGATATTCTCTCGATCAATTGAAACAGATTCCGTTGTTT
>CAUSAK010000095.1:0-2846 GCA_963529535.1 uncultured Granulicatella sp.
TTTTTTGTTGGGAACGTCTAATTGTTCAAAATATTGTGTTGCTAAGTCAGAAGGATAATAGTTATCATTTTTTGCAACACAGATAAGAACTGGATTTTTTACAGGAAGTTCTGAAAAATCTCGACATCGAATGATGAGTTGGTTGAGTGAATCACATCCGAAAACCCATTTTGCGTGTTCAATTTGCCAATTTAAAAAGGGAACATGAGAAATATATACCTCAATCATTTTTTCTAAAAAAGGTGGGAATTGACTTTTTAAATATGGGTGAAGCATTTTCGGGATATTCGTTTTAAAGGAGTCTAACATATTTGGAAAATAATTATATAATACAACTTTATCGAATAAATGCTCGTTTAATGCAGATGTCCTTGCAATTAATAATCCACCTAATGACAGTCCAATTCCGATTTTTGGTAAGACAATCTCTTCTTGGTAAGATTGAAGGATAGCTTCTACAACTAAATCCCAACGTGGAGTAAAACTTTTTTGATAAGTTCGTATAGCCCTAGATTGTCCGGGACCTTCAAATAAAATGACATGATAACCTTCCTCTAAAGATGCTTTTACATTCGTAAAATAAAGTTCTTCTAATAAGGCATCGAATCCACCACAAATGAATAATGTTCCTTTAGGTGTTTGATTCGTTTTAAAAAATAATGTTCGTAAGGAATAATCTTCAAAAGGGACTTCCTTCAGTTCATAAGGAATTGATAATAAATTAAGACCTTTATAAAAATAATCAATGGATAGTTGATAACAATCCAGTTTTCTGCTGTCTTTTGGCGATAAGAAAAATTCAGCTGCTTGAAAGTATCGACTAGCTCTCAAATAAGCTTTTCCTTTAGAAATAGAACTGTTGAATTTTTTTGTTACTAATCTGTTGCCGAGTTTATACCATTCGATATACCAAGAATCATAATTTTTTTCTTTAATTTTTTCTGTAGTAGATTGAACTTCGGCAAAATCACTTCCTCCATAGGGGCAATACCACATTAATCGTCTTGTTTCAAATTCGAATTCAAAAGTTTTAAAAAACATCGAAACACTCCTTTATAGCAATCATATCTAGTTATGGGTATAATAATAATCAGAATAAGTTTTTTAGAAAAGAAGTTACTTTGAGGTACCTATGGAAAAAGAAAGATGTTTACGAGAGTTAGCTTTGCCGTTACTTGGGAAATGGAGTATATTTATTGTACTAACGTTAGCTGAAGAGGAAATGTATTTTGCTCAATTAGAGCGTGAAATTGGAATAATTTCAAGAAAGATGTTATCGCAAACGTTAAATGATTTAATCGAGATTCATATTGTCTATAAAAAAGGAGAATCTTCTACAGGACAAAAGACGTATTATGGATTAACTCTTTTAGGGAAGAGTTTATTGCCACATATTTATGGACTTAAAAATTGGATGATAGAGAATGAAGAATTTTTACGAAAAAAATAAAAAACACAAAATCGCTGGCAATCACCATAATTTTGTGTTTTTTAGTGTATATGATTATTCGTTTTCTAAACGTTCAAATGCATCATGAAGAATTTCTTTTAAAGTAGAAGCAGATAAGTCCATTTTTTCTTGTTCGGCATCTGCTAGAGGGATTTCGATAATTTGACGAATACCATCACGACCAATAACGGCTGGAGCTCCGATATAAACATCGTCTTGTCCATATTGTCCTTCAAGATAGACGGATAATGGGAAGATAGCTCTTTCGTTATTTAAAATGGCTTTTGTAATTCTTGCTAAAGTAGCTCCAATACCGTAGTAAGTAGCTCCTTTTTTAGAAATAATTTCATAAGCAGCGTCTCTTACTTGGAAGAATACTTTGACTAATTTTTCTTCATCTGTGTCTGGATTTTGGCGGACCCATTCGTAAATTTGAAGACCACCGACATTGGCATGTGACCAAACTGGAAATTCAGTATCCCCATGTTCTCCAAGAATATATCCGTGAACATTACGAGCATCGACACCGATTAATTCTGCAATCACTTGACGGAAACGAGCACTATCTAATGCAGTTCCGGAACCGACAACACGATTTTTTGGTAATCCAGAGAATTTCCAAGTAGCGTACGTTAAAATATCTACCGGATTTGCTGCAACTAAGAAGATTCCATCAAATCCACTTGCCATAATTGGATCAATAATTCCTTTTAAGATTTTTAAATTTTTGTGTACTAAGTCTAGGCGAGTTTCTCCTGGCTTTTGTGGAGCGCCAGCTGTGATACAAATAACATCTGCATCGTGGCAGTCTTCATAACTTGCTGCATAGATTTTTTTAGGAGAGTTGAATGCTAGAGCGTGTGATAAGTCTAACGCATCACCTTCTGTTTTTTCTCTTGCCAGATCAATGATTCCTAGTTCTTCTGCAATTCCTTGGAGGACAAGTGCATATGCATAACTAGAACCTACAGCACCGTCACCTACTAAAATCACCTTGTTACTAGATTTAATTGTTTTTTCCATTGTATTACCTCCTTATTCCTTTGTGGAATAACTATCCATAGTATAGCACGATTTAATTTGTGATACTTCATCTGAAGTTTTGGAAAATTAGATTTTTTTCAAAAGAGTATATTTACGGTTTCTTCAGTTTTCATTTGCGAACAAATAATGATTTATATATTTTCATAGAGAGGGGAATGGTAAAAAATAAATGTGAAAGTTCTCTCACACAATGGTTTGTTCGTTAAATTTTCGATTTTTGAACAGTTTATGATATACTAAATAGGACTCAAGATAGAAATGGGTGTGAACGTATGAAATTAATTATTGGATTAGGAAATCCAGGAGCAAAATATAAAGGAACTCGTCATAATATTGGATTTATTACCGTTGA
>CAUSAK010000096.1:0-2766 GCA_963529535.1 uncultured Granulicatella sp.
CAATTAGGTGTGAATTTTTTTGGTTTTTACACCATCAATGATTGTACATGAAAGTTATTTAAAATGCAAGAAAATTCTATTGTTTTCATGATGAAACGATAGAATTTGCAACATCAATTTAATTAAAATATAAATTTACAGCGAAATTATACTCCCCTTTTAGTGTATTATCTATTTTGCCAATAAACAGTAACCGTTCCATCTTTCACTTTAACAGCAAGATACTGTTGATCGTTTTTGATGTTATCTTTTTCCGGAACTAATACATAGGCATCGAATAAATAGAGCCCATCAGGAAGCTCGTCCTTACTTAAGCTATTAAATTTTTGAGAGACAAACGATAGAAGTTCCTCTAGTGAAGAAGCCTCGCGGTAATCCACTCGTAAATAACCAGTAATGACCTCAGTTTCACTTGAAAGGAGTTCTTCTAGTCTTAAATTGTAAATAGCTTCAGTTACCGAGTTATCTTTCAAATGATTCGCTGCAATATGAGCTAATCTTTTTAATCGTTCTTCTCCTGAGATTAAAGGATTCACATCTATTTTAACATTTGTAATTTCTACATCTTCAACCTTATTATCCAATACTCTTTTCACTTTATCAACGGAAGATTCTAGATCAGAATTGAATAGAAATGCACCTCTAAGAAATGTAAAGTTTTGATTGAATAGAAGTTTAAGAACCTTTGCTTCCTCTGTTGAAACATTAGACGTATTCACCGTCTCCTGCATATCACGAATGCTAGTCCCTTTTTCTAAGAACACATTGTTTTGGAATGTGACTTCACTTCCTGAACTCAGTTTTTCAGTAAATTTGATATTCACCATATCATTATTCACTGGCGGTATTATTTTCACAGTAGCGTTGAATCCGTGCTCTTTAAAGTACTCCTCTATTTTTACAGTGATATCGTCTGACTTGTTTTGTTCTACTTGTTGATTATTGATTGCTAATGCCATTATCGCGTAAATCGTAACGATAATATAAAGAAGTGGCGCTTTTACAAGCTTTTGTTTTCCTTCAGCAAATCCGTACACCATTAAACACAAAAGATTAAATACGAATAATAGTACAAACGTTAATACAGATCCGTTTTTTGTGGTAACAATGGACTCAAATGGCATAATCACCGTAGAAGGATATTTTAATTCATTAAACGTAAAATATAAAAATAGAACAAACGCCATGGTTCCTGGAAATCGGACTTTAGCATTGTCTTTTGCAACAACAAAGTTAATAATATAGAGTTCACGCAATACAGCAAATAGAATTACAAAAAACAAAATGATAAAAACAATAAAATAAACTGTAAATAATGCTTTTGTAATTCCATGCCCAATAACAACTTCAAGCATAAATAGGACGAAATAAAGAATAGTTGGAAGTAATAAGTTAATATACTGAATCTTTTTATTATTCATAAAAACCTCCTCTTCTATTTCAATTCATCTTCTTCAAAATAACCTAACCCATTTTCCACAACAAAAGTACTAATCACATCTCTGGTTTTTCCATTCACCTCAGCACTACCCTTGAATTGATAGACTCCATCCCAGAAGGTGCCTCTTGGTAATCCTTCAAGTACTTCTTTAAAGTATTCTAGGTTAGATAACCCTGCTTTCTGCGCTTTAGAAGTTAATACGGAATAGAAAATGAGATCAATATTAGCGTAAATTTGATCGTTCTTCATAGCTTGCTTTACATCAATATTGTAAAAACCAGCAGCGTCTTGATCCCCTTTTTCGACATTTCGAAGAGATTCAGCAATTAAAAATGCCGTAAATTCATATCCGTCTGTTGGATAAAAATCAACTCTAGACTCTTTTACCAGCTCAACTTTAAAAGCTGTATTAATGGTATCAGCAATCGTATAAGGCACTTTTAATTTATTTAATTTTTCTTTATAAAGGCTGAGTAAGAAGTTGAATTCCTCATACTTCACTTTTTCAAGTCGTTCACGCTCTTTGTCAGTTGACAATAGTTCTTTAATTTTTTGAACACTCTCATTTGAAATCGCTAATTCATATTGATCTCCAGCCTCTTCAGAAATCGTATAATTTTTTGAATAAGAATAGCCGTCCGAAAATTGCTCTGTATATTCCAAACTCACTTCATATCCTCGTAATTCAAATGCGTGCTTTTTATTTTTTACTTTTACAGTACCATTTAGTCCGAAGTCTTTAAACTCCTGAGGATAGTTTTTCCCAGAATTGAAAAGTGATGGCGCTGAAATCGATGAAAATGCAGTTGATACTAACAAAATATTCGTAATAATAATTAAAAACAATCCAAATACAAAATGGTATTTTGCGTCATTATTGTCCTCTCTATGGAGCCATAGTTTTTGATAAACAGCAATGATAAAAATTAATGTAAGAATTAAACTTAAAGCGAATGTTTCAGAAAAATGACTCATAAAATTAATGAACTTTAGTTTTCCTCTCATTAAATCAGCGCTCTGAATAAAGTAACTTACAATTACAAGAACCACTTGAATAATACTTGAGTTTCTAATATTTCTGTCCTCTTTAAAGCCCAGCATTAATCGGATTGGATCAATGAGTAAAAAGAGATTTCCAAAAGCAATCAGTGCCCACGATAAAATAACAAAAAACCATGCAAAAGAAGGAACCTCTCTGGATGGATATAAATAGAAAAGAACATTATAGATTAAATATCCAATGATGACTAAAATCAGCCGGAAAAAACTGACTGTATCTCGTTTCATCAAAGCTCCTCCTCACTTATCATAGATTACGGATTTCT
>CAUSAK010000097.1:0-2714 GCA_963529535.1 uncultured Granulicatella sp.
ATGATTTTGATGCAATGATGAGTTCCTTCTTAAAAGATTCTGAAGATCGTTTAACGTCACTTAAACGGAACACAGAAGGGAAACGTGGTGGACGTGGTGGACGTCGTTCATAATAGATAGAAGAAATGAGGCTGGGAATTTCCAGTCTCTTTTTTGTCATTTTGCACTAGTAAAATGAAGGAGGTGTTTGGATGCAAGAAGTAGAAGAATTTTTACTAAAGTATGTTCCTAACTTTCAAAAAGAGTCCTTTGTATTAGCGGTATCAGGTGGTGTGGACTCAATGGTGCTATTAGAGTTTTTTTTGCAACTTCGAAAGAAGTATGAAACTGTAAATATTTCTGTTGTTCATATTCATCATCATCTTCGAAAAGAATCAGATGATGAAGAAAAAATGGTAAGAGATTTTTGCAAAGAAAACAATGTAGCAGTAGAAGTGTATCATTGGTATGAGGGAAGTTTGGAAACATCTGGTATTGAAGAAAAAGCGAGAATGTTTCGATATCAAAAGTTTGAAGAAGTTATGAAAAAAAATAATTCTTCTTATTTAGTAGTTGCACATCATGCTGATGATCAAGCGGAAACGGTCTTAATGAAGTTAGCAAGGGGCAGTACACTCGAGGGGATTGCTGGAATGAAATCCGTTCGAATATTTGGAGATGGCTTTCTTATTCGCCCGTTTTTAACTTTGGATAAAAAAACATTATATGAGTTTGCTTTTCATTATCAAGTTCCCTATATGGAAGATGGCTCGAATCAGAGTTTATCTTATACAAGGAATCGATTTAGGAAAGAGATTATTCCACTCTTTAAAAATGAAAATCCAAAATTTACTCAAAAAATCCAAAAATTTACAGAGCTTTTACAGGAACAACAAGAGGTTATTAGTAGCATCGTACAGCAATGGATGAGTGAAGAAATGTTAGAAATTGAAAATGGCTGGTTGTGGAATCGAGAAAATTTTATAAAACAATCTGATGCTCTTCAAAAATTTATTTTAATAGAAATTTCAAAAAAATTAGGTGGAATCTTTAGTACAAAAAATGTGAGAGAAATTCAAAATGGAATTTTATCAAATACTCCTCAAATGGATTTGAATATAACTTCTGAATGGATTTTTCAAAAAAGATATCATCACTTATCCATCATAAATGAAAAAAATAAAATGATTCCTTATCAGGAAATTCGGGTGGAAACAGCTACAGCGAAGGATATTCAGTTGTCGGACAATGAAATATTGTCTTTTACAGCTGAAGTTGGATGGGAAATGTTTGTTTCTAGTGAAGATTTCCCATTAACGATTCGTAGAAAAAAACCAAATGATCGATTTTCTTTAAATGTAACGCAACATCAAAGTGTGAGAAGATGGTGTATTAATCAAAAAATCCCCCGAGAATTGAGGGAAAAATTGTGGATTGTCGAAAATTCTTCAAAAGAAATCATCGCAATATTAGGATTTCGCAAAACACAATTATTGTCCAAAATGAAAGAAACTGATAAAATAAGGCTAGTCTATAGAAAAGAAGAGGTGCAAACATGTTAAGTCATTATATTGCAGAAGTGCTTGTAAGTAAAAAAGAATTAGAAGAAACGATTGAAAAATTAGGAAAAACATTAACAGCGGAATATCAAGACAAAAATCCATTGGTGATTTGTATTTTAAAGGGAGCTATTTTCTTTATGACAGACCTTGTTCGTGCAATGGATTGTGATTTGGAAGTTGATTTTATGGATGTTTCTAGTTATGGAGATGCCTTTGAATCTAGTGGAGAAGTTCGTATCTTAAAAGATTTAGATCAAAGTGTAAAAGATCGTCATGTTTTAATTGTGGAAGATATTATTGACACTGGGCGTACGTTGGCTCATATTGTGGATTTGTTAAAACATCGTCAAGCAGCTAGTGTGAAAATCGTAACATTGTTAGATAAACAAGAACGTCGTGTCGTTGCGATTGAAGCGGATTATGTTGGAGTAGAAGTTCCTAATAAATTTGTAGTTGGATATGGTTTAGATTACAAACAAGGGTTAAGAAATTTACCATATATTGGCGTGTTAAAACAAGAGTTTTATGAATAATAAGATTTCATTAAATTATTTATCAAAGATAGTCAAATATGATAAACTAATATTTCATTTAAAATATATAGTAATGCAGGAGGCAAAATGAATACAAATAATAACCGTCAAGTATTTCGTAACGGGTTAATGTATATCATGATTTTTGTGGCAGTTGTTGGATTGGTTACTTGGTTTAATCAAGGATCTAATGGGCAATCATCAGAAATTAGTTATACACAATTCGTTCAAGAATTAAAAAAAGGTGACATTAAAGAAATAAAAATACAATATGCTAATTCTGTTTATACAATCAGTGGAGAATATAAAAATGAAAAAGAAAATACTTCTTCCACATCAACAGGATTAACTTTATTTGATAAAAGAACATCAAAAACTTCAAGTTTTAAAACAACAGTTTTACCGAATGATGGTACTGTGACAGAAATTAATCATGTAGCTCAACAAGCGGGAACGAAAATTACCACTCTTCCTGAAAGTCAATCAGGGATTTGGTTATCTATGTTTCTACAATTAGTTGTTCCGATTGGAATCTTTGGCTTTATGATGTATTCGTTATTTTCAAGTCAAATGGGGCAAGGTGGGCCACGTGGCGTGATGAATTTTGGTCGTTCAAAAGCAACAGATCAAAAACAAAAAG
>CAUSAK010000098.1:0-2702 GCA_963529535.1 uncultured Granulicatella sp.
GAATTGCGGACAATTCTAAGATTAATCGCGTGTATAATTTCATTGAAAACTTCGAGAGCTATACAGATCAACAATTACATGATGAATTGATTGATATTGCGAATAAAAAGAAATAGATTAATGGGTCGATGATTTCATCGACCTTTTTTTGATGATATTTCTGTTTTTATAAAAAGAACTATTTTATAATGAACTGAGAATAAAAAATAGGAGATTATTTATGAAAGTCAGTATTATAATTACCGCAAGAAATGAAGAAAAATACTTACCAATGCTATTTGAAGATATTCTAAACCAAACATTCCCACTTCAAAATATTGAAGTGGTGTTGATGGATTCAAACTCAACAGATAACACTAGGTTGGTGATGGAAGAATTTAAAAAAAATAACGAAACCTTGAGTGTTCAAATCGTTACAAACGAGCGCCAAATCCAGGCTGCAGGATTTAACGAAGGGGTTAAACATGCAACTGGGGATGTTGTTTTAAAAATCGATGCCCATTCTCGAATTCCAGCAGACTTTGTTCAAAAAAATGTAGATGAAATCTTAGCGGGGGCTTATGTTTGTGGAGGAAATAGACCGACTATTGTGGACTCAGCTGATGATTTTTCAAAGACTCTACATATCGTAGAAGAGTCAGCTCTTGGAAGCAGTATTGCGAATTATAGGAAATCAGATGTGAAAAGAAAAGTGAACTCTATTTTCCATGGGATGTATCGAAAAGAAGTTTTTGACAAAGTAGGACTAGCTGATGAAAGATTGTTGCGTACTGAGGATAACGAGTTTCATTACAGAGTGCGCAAAGCGGGATATGATATTATTTTTAATCCTGAAATTGAATCATACCAATATATTCGTCCAACTTTTACGAAGATGATTCAACAAAAATTTGCAAACGGATATTGGATTGGATTGACTTCACATGTTTGCCGTGATTGCTTATCTTTATTCCACTTTGGCCCAGGTGTATTTGTAGCGACTTTACTTGTATTAATGATGCTCACGCTAGTCAGTTTTGTACCACTTTTAACTGTAGTATTCCTATATTTGTTAGCGGTGCTGGGGTTGTCTATTTTTGAAATTTCTAAGCAAAAATTCAACCCAACATTACTACTAATCCCATTCATTATGATTGCGATTCACTTCGCCTATGGTGTTGGAACAATTAAGGGATGGATCTTTGGTTTTGAATTTAAAAAAGAATATTTTGATGAAGAAGAAAAATCTTAAAATTACTATAAATACTCATGAATTCAAGGAAATCTATGATATAATAAACTGATTGTATAGTTATTGGAGTGGAATGAATGAGAGTAAATGAAGAAAAATTATCAAATAGAAGAAAACAAAGAAACAATAAAAAAATAAGAAAAGTTATTTTAACGGTCTTGCTGGCATTGGGCGCTGTGATTATTGCAGGTGCAGCTTATGCATGGAGTCGAATTTCTCAAGCGGAAGATGCAATCCATCAAAAAGTAGAGACCGTCCAATTACGTGAGAAAGAATTAACAGACGATAGCAGCTTTTCGGTTCTTCTATTAGGGATTGATAATGGAGCTTATGGTCGTGATACGGAAGTAGGGCGTTCAGATACGATGCTTCTTGTGACTGTAAATCCAAAACAAAAGAAAACAACGATGATTAGTATTCCTCGTGATTCTTATACTGAAATTATCGGTTATGGTACTTTTGATAAAATTAACCATGCATATGCCTTTGGTAAAGAACAATTTTCAATTAATAGTGTACAAAATATGCTTAACGTCCCAATTGACTACTATGTAACAGTAGATATGGGTGGATTGATGGGCCTTGTTGATGCAGTGGGTGGATTAGAGATTACCCCAGCGTTAACATTTACGTATGAGGATGAGTCCTTTACTGAAGGTGTCACACGCCATGTAGACGGGGAGGCAGCTCTGCGATATGCACGTATGCGTTATGATGACCCTGAAGGAGATACTGGGCGTCAAAAACGTCAACAATATGTCATTCAAAAATTAGTCGAAAAATTATTGAGCCTAGGTTCAGTAACTAAATACGAAGAAATTCTTAAGACATTAGAGAATTCGGTAAAAACAAACTTTACAGTAGAAAAATTATTCCAAATCGCACAAACGCATAAAGAAGCTCTCCAACATTTTGAATCGGATACGATTAATGGGGATGGAGCGATGATTAATGGGGTTTATTACTTTGTCATTCCAGAAGCTGAGAAGATTCGCGTTTCAAATGTCCTCAGAAAGTCTCTTGATTTAGAAGAAATTACTGAATTAAAACATATTGAAACGAAAGAAACACAGTCATCAGTGAATATCGAGCAAAATGCTCCTCAAAATAATTCAAATGTACAAGAACAAGGTGATACTTACGTAGAACCAAATGTAACGCCAAATTATAACGATAGTTACAATAATAACAATTACAATAACAACAGTAATGATGATGATGACTATGTTGCACCGACAAATCCATCTAATAATGGTGGTGGAAGTAGTGCTGTAACACCAACAGCACCAGCAACACAGATGCCACAAGCGACGGCTGCTCCAGAGCAACCACAGCCTGTACAACCAACGCAATCAGCTCCTGCAACGCAAAAGCCTGTTGCACCAACACAGCCTACACAAAAACAAAACCCTTAAAAGTATTGGAGTGTAAATATGAACGAATCAAATGAATGGACCCGAAAAGGGAGACG
>CAUSAK010000099.1:0-2653 GCA_963529535.1 uncultured Granulicatella sp.
ACATTCGCCTTCAAAATTTGATCAATCTCTTTTGAATAATGCATTTGTCGGCGGTGTTGTTCATATTCGTCGACATCTAATAGTCTTTTTTCACCATCCGGGAATATTTTAATATCTAAATCATAATCAATATATTTTAATGCTTCTTTATCTAATACATAGGGAGAAGCTAGATTACAATAATAAGATATTCCTTTCTGACGAATCATGGTTACTACATTAAACCAGTAATGCTTATGATAATATAACAATGCCGGTTCTCTTGTTAGCCAACGTCTTCCATCTGATTCCGTTACTAATGTATGATCATTACAAGCGACAATTGCTTGGTCACTTGTTTTCAAAACCATACTATCTCGCCACGTGCGATGAAGACTGCCATCATGTTTATAACTCTTGACAGTGATGAATTCTCCTTCTCTTGGATTTTGCATCACGAGTCCAACCTTCTATATCGATTTTAGAAAAGCTCCCTTTTCTTTACATTCATTCTCGATTGTAGTATAGCACATTTCATCGCTTGTGTGAATATCTACTGAACATTATTCTTTGCTTGTGTCAACACAAATTCCCATAATTTTGATTGCACTTTAGAAAAAGGTAATTGATTAAACGCTTCAACTTCTACCCATCTTAATTCTCTATCCTTTAATTTTTCAAACATTTCATTCGATTGAATATCATATTTCGTTAGTTCAATTTCCCACTTTTGATGGCTGAATATATGCTTGACATGACCATTTAATTTTTGCTTTTTTCCAATTTTTATGTGATAAATTTGTTCAAACTGTGTTTCCATCGGAATATTTTTATTCGGATATTCTTCAACCTCTTCTGCTATTTCATCTAACAGACTCAATTGTTTATTGCTTGGAGTGTAGTCTCTAATTAATGGAAAATGCCAAAACCCGCTTAATAAATCTGCATACGTATTTTTCTCTAGTAAATATTGTCCTTTTTCATTTTGTATCACAAATGCTTGCCACTTCATTGGAACTGGCTTTTTCTTAGGAATCTTTACTGGATATAAATGCATTGTTCCATTTAAATACGCTGCACTAAATTCTTTTACCGGACTATCTTCTGGATGTGGAGTTGTTGGGGACTCAATATCTGATCCTAAATCCATCAATGCTTGGTTAAAGTCACCAGGTCGTTCTTTTGAAATAATTTTTTCTGCTACTGCTTGAAATACTTTTCTATTGGATGGATTACCGATATCCAAACCAATTTCAAATAATCGGCTAATGACACGCATTAAGTTCCCATCCACTGCTGGTTCAGGTAAATTAAAAGCAATACTAGCAATTGCTCCTGCTGTATAAGGACCAATTCCTTTTAATGTTTGAATTTCTTCCATTGTACTTGGAAACTCACCGCCATATTGCTCCATAATTTGTTTAGCAGCTTTTTGCATATTTCTGACTCTTGAATAGTATCCTAATCCTTCCCACACCTTTAATAAGGACTCCTCCGATGCGTTTGCTAAAGATTCAATTGTTGGAAAAGTTTCTAGGAAACGATGGTAGTATGGAATCACTGTATCAACTCTTGTTTGTTGAAGCATTATCTCGCTAACCCATATATGATAAGGATTATTCGAATGTCTCCATGGTAAATCTCTCTTTTCTTTGTCATACCACTCTAATAGTTTTTCCTGAAATGAAGCAATTTTCTCTTCAGACCACATTTGTATTCCATATTGCTCTAATCCCATTCTTCACTCTCCCATTTCAACTTTTCAACCGCTTCATCTATAGCAGAACTACTAAATCCTTTTTGATATAGCTTTCCCTTTAATTGATACCAAACTTGCGAATCTGTTAATTCATATTTTGAAAGTAAACTTTTTAACATCCGCTCACCTTGTTTCATAACTAGTTCATCTTCATTCTCTTCTTGTTTTTCAAATGTTAATGCTGAAATAACGGATTGAACAATATCTAAGTCATAACCTCTTTGCATCAAAAAGCCATATACTTTTTGTTTGACTGTCTTAACAGAAGCATTTCCTTGTCTATCCACATATTTTTGTGCAATTTCAATCGCTTGATTTAGTTGTGTTTCCTCATCAAATTTTTCTAATGCCTTTTGAACAACTGAATCATTCACACCTTTTTTCTTCAGCTCAAACGCTACAGCTTTTGGTCCTTTTTTCTGTAGCGCAAAATTTTCTCTTACATAACTTTCTGCATAAAACTGATCATTGACGAAGCCATGATCCATTAATTGTTGCAAGACTTGATTTATCACTTCATCAGACACTTCTAGCTTTTCTAGTTTTTCATACACTTCTTTTGTTGTTCTCAATTTATAATTCAAAAAATGCAGTGCTTTTTGGTAAGCATTTTGATACTGTGTATCTTTTTCAATTTCCCGGATTATATCTTGCGTTAATTCTTTTCCTTTTGTTAAAGAAAATTTTAAAAGTGTTGCTTCATCCACTCCAAATGCAAACTCATCATTAATGTAAATATTAAAACGATTTTGTTTTTTCTTTTGTACTTCAACTTTTGTAATTTGCATGATATCCCTCCGTTCTTTCTTTTTATTGTAACAAAAAACTACTACTTATCCAAAAAATCCTGTTCACATTTTTAATAGCAAACAGGATTTTCATTTACATTATATTTAGTATCCTTGAGGATTATTT
>CAUSAK010000100.1:0-2623 GCA_963529535.1 uncultured Granulicatella sp.
TCTCTAGCAACTTCTTCAGCAGGTCTTCCATTTGCCCCTACTTCAAAGTTCATTTGGCTCATTTCTTCTTCAGAAATTTTTCCGGCTAATTGATTTAAAATCCCTTCTAATTCAGGATGTCTTTTCAACAATTCTTGTTTCATTAGAGGAGCCCCTTGATACGGTGGGAATAATTGTTTATCATCCTCTAAAACTTTTAATTGATAACGTGAAATTTCTGCATCTGTTGAATAAGCATCTGTAACTTGAATATCGCCAGATTGAATAGCTTGGTAACGTAATGCAGGTTCCATTGTAGCTACATCCAATTGTAAACCATACATACTTTGCAATCCTTTGTTTCCATCTTCACGGTCATTAAATTCTAGTGTAAATCCAGCTTTTAACGGACGGTTCACTTTTTTCAAATCAGAAATTTTTATTAATTTTGCAGTTTCTGCTAATTGTTTTGGCACGGCAACTGCATAAGTATTTTGATACGCCATTGGTTTTAAAAATACAAAACCATCTTGATCTAAAATTCCTTTGCGAGCTACTTCGTACACTTCTTCTGGTTCGTGACTGACTTTTGGTTTATTCTTCAATAAACTTTCTGTAATCGTTCCTGAAAATTCTGGGTAAATATCAATATCCCCCTTTTTCAATGCTTCATATAAGAAATTCGTTTTTCCAAAGTTTGGTTTCACTTCAACTTTTAATCTTGTTTGATCTTCAATTAATAACTTATACATATTCATCAAAATCTCAGGTTCTGGTCCTAATTTCCCTGCGATCACTAGTTTATCTGATGTGTGCATTTTAGCAATTGTTGGTGCATAAGAAGCTCCTAATCCAATGATTAAAACTAAAAAGGCTGACAGAATCGTTCTTAATTTTGCAGTTTCCATCCATTTTAGTAAGAAGTTGAATAAAATTGCTAAAATTGCAGCAGAAATAGCTCCAATCAAGATTAAACTTGAATTATTTCGGTCAATTCCTAATAAAATAAAGCTTCCTAATCCCCCTGCGCCAATTAATGCGGCTAAAGTCGCTGTTCCAATAATGAATACAGCTGCTGTACGAATCCCAGACATAATCACGGGCATCGCTATAGCAATTTCAAATTTTTTAAGGCGCTCGAATTTTGTCATTCCAAAAGCAATTCCTGCTTCGACTAGACTTTCATCAATTCCTTGAAGTCCTGTAATTGTATTTTGCAAAATTGGGAATAGCGCATATAACACTAAAGTCGTTAGAGCTGGTAATGTTCCAATCCCCATTAATGGAATAAACAATCCAATTAACGCTAAAGATGGTAATGTTTGAATAATCCCTGCAATTTGTAATAAAAATCCAGAAACCTTTTTCGACGGACTCACTAATACTGCAACAGGAATAGCAATTACTACTGCTAATAATAACGCTAATAAAGAAAGTTGAAGGTGTTGCCCTAGAGATAACATCCATTCACTATTTCTCTCTTGAAATGTTCGAATGAATTCATTCATGATGTTCTCCCCCTTTAAATAATTCTTTGACAAATGCATTAGCCGGATTTGTTTGAATTGCATAAGGAGTGTCTACTTGTACAATTTCCCCATCTTTTAATACAGCAATTCTATCTGCTAATTTCACGGCTTCATCTGTGTCATGTGTGACAAATAATGTTGTCATTTTAAATTCTTGATGTAATTGTTTCGTTAAATCTTGTAATTGTTTACGGCTGATGGCATCTAATGCTGAGAAAGGTTCATCCATCAATAATATTTTTGGAGTCGCAATAATTGCCCGAACAATTCCTACTCGTTGTTGTTCTCCTCCAGATAATTCTTTTGGATAACGATTCGCATAATCTTCAAAAGAAAGCCCAACCTTCTCTAATAGCACCTTTGATTGCTCTTGAATTTGTTCTTTTTTCCACCCTTTCATCTCGGGAATTAAAGCAATATTTTCTGCTACGGTTAAATTTGGAAAAAGAGCAATTTGCTGCAAAACATATCCTGTTTCTAATCGTAATTCTCGTTGATGATGATCTTTAATCCGCTTTTGATTCAAGTAAATATTTCCATCTGTTGGTTCGATTAATTGGTTAATCATTTTCATCATCGTTGTCTTCCCTGAACCTGACGGTCCCACTAACACCATAAATTCGCCGTCTTCAATGCGTAAATTAACATCTTTTAAGACAGTTTTTTCTGCGTAGCGCAATGCTACATTTTTGTATTCAATCATTTTACCTTCTCCTTTTAGCAAAAGCAGATTGTATCAACAAACAGCTTCTCTAATTTTACTCCCGTTCTCCGTCCTTTAAATTTTGCAGAATTCGATTCAAATAGTTCTCTACTTGTACGATTTCTTCTTCCTTAAATCCAGCATAGAAGATTTCTCCTAATTCACGGCTAACATTTTCTCCAATTTCTTTTTGAGATTTTCCTAATTCCGTTAAATTCACATATTTTCTGCGTTTATCTTTTGGACAATCTTTCATACAAACTAAGCCTTGTTCTTCTAATTTTTTTAGCATACTTGTTAATGTGTTGTTCGCTAAACCTGTTCTACAGCTCAATTCTGAACAGGTAATATACCCTTCAGTATCATTCCATAAGATCGACAATATTTTCTCTTGTTCACTTCTAAAAAGAGC
>CAUSAK010000101.1:0-2501 GCA_963529535.1 uncultured Granulicatella sp.
GGTTTATACGCCATAAAATGACGTTTATATTCGCAGGCTTCTAATACAAAGTATTTAGACCCTTCTACTCCATGTCCTGTTCCGTCGCCAATTAAGTAACTAGTTGGTTCCATCTCACTTAATACATGCGCTAATAAACCTGTTGTACTTGTTTTTCCATGCGAACCGGTAATGGCAACACTTTGATATCCTTTTAATAATTCACCCAAAAATTTATGATAACGAATGACTTCTATTCCTTTTTCACGTGCTGCCACAAGTTCTTCATGACTATCTGGAAAAGCATTCCCAGCAATGACAATTTGCCCTTCTTGGATATTTTCTGCACTAAACGGAAACATTTTGATGCCCGCATCTTCTAAACCTTTTTGAGTGAAAAAATAATTTTCCAAGTCCGACCCTTGAACCTTATATCCTTCTCCATGCAATACTAAGGCTAATGCACTCATTCCAGAGCCTTTTATCCCCATAAAATGATAAATTTTAGTTTTATCCATGATAACTTCCACTTCCTCTATTTACTTTTGACTATATGGCAATGTATCTTTTTCTTGTTCCTGTTCCATTATCCATGATAATGAACGATTCATCGCTCTTCTTTGCTTTCCTGGTAAAGGTTTTAATTCTGGAGCTAACACTTCCATCGCTTGTGTATCAGGTAAGCTGTTCAATAATGTTTCTTGAACAATTTGCGTTGAGGAAAGAGCGGTTTGAATTTTAGTTGGTTTCTGAGAAGATGATTTTGTATCTTCGAGGCTTACTTCTACTTCTTCTACCATCACCAAAGGTGTTTCTTCACTGGAGAAAATACATAATTCCTCCGGGTTGACTTTCAGTTTTTCTTCTAATACTTCATAAGAAATCAATTCTTTAGTTTGTGATGCAGGCATCATTCCTTTTAAAATCGAAGGAACTGTTGACGGCGTAAATCTTCTTCTCGCCGGCTTTTCTTGTAGAAAGCTACGCCATTTTTCTCGATTATTTCCTCGTTGACTGCTCTCTTTAAACGATTGAAAAATTCCCTCTTTTTTGGCAGGAGCATCTTTTTCTTCTAAAGCTGATTTCTCCTGCATTGAAAAAGGTAAATAATGCTCTACAATCGTTTCTTCTCCCTTTTTCTGCGATTCTTCAAAAGAAAATTCGTTTTTAGAGGTTAAATAATTAGGAAAATCCACCCATTTTGGTTGAAAATTTTTCTGATTTGGTACATTTTGATTGCTAATTTCTCGCATCGAACGATGGTTATTTGACAAAAATACCCCTCCTTTTCGACTTTTAGGCTTTAAAAGCTTCTCCAATGACTGCATCATCATTTAATACTAAAATCCCTTTTTTAGCAGGAGAATTTTCTAATCCTAATTCACGAGCTGAACATAACATACCATGACTTTCTACACCACGTAATTCTCCAGACCAAATGATACTTCCATTTGGCATCACTGTTCCAGGAGTTGCTACAACTACTTTTTGTCCTGCTTTTACATTTGGAGCTCCACAAACAATTTGTAAAATTGTATCTTGGCTCACACGTGTTTGTGTGACATGTAAATGATCTGAGTCTTCATGAGGAACACAAGTTTCTACATAACCAACTACTAAAGTATCTTTTGGAGTTAAATCTAATGATGCTCCATCAAATCCAGCTTCTTGGATGATATTTTTTACAATTACTTGTTCATCCTCTGATAAAAATTGTTGTCCTGCATTTTCAAAACGAATATGCTTTGAAATTCCTGCAATATTGTAACCAATCACTGTATTTGTTTTTTCATCGAATACACGTGTTACTCCATTTTTTGTTTCAATCGTAACATCATAACGACTTGCTGCTCCTGATGTTAATAATAATGTGTCTGAAATACCTTCTTGATTATAAAAACTTAACCACATAATAATCTCCTTTAATTTATTTTTTTATTAATTTGTTCTTCCGTCTAAAATTGTATCCACTGTACTACGATCTAAAGCACGAATTGTTTGAATGACCATTTCACGTGCTGCTTCATAGTCTTTAATCGAGAACATTGTTTGATGCGTATGAATATAACGAGCACATACCCCAATCACCGTACTTGGAACTCCTTGATTCATTAAGTGAGCTTTACCAGCATCCGTTCCACCTTGCGAAACAAAATATTGAAATGGAATGTTATGTGTAAGAGCTGTATCTTCTAAAAACTCCTTCATACGAGGTAATGTAATCAAACCTGGATCTAATATTCTTAATAAAAATCCTTGATCTAAATGTCCAAATGTATCTTTTGAACCTGTTAAATCATCTGCCGCAGAACAATCTACCGCAAAGAATAAATCTGGATTGAATTTTGTAACACTTGGTCCTGTACCACGTAGACCAACTTCTTCTTGAACATTTGCTCCAGCAATTAATGTGTTTGGTAATGCTTCATTTTTCAATTCACGTAAAGCTTCTAAAACTACCGTACAACCATAACGATTATCCCATGATTTTGCAATCATTCGTTTTTTATTCGCTGTCCAAA